>NZ_JBWKCJ010000043.1:0-5268 GCF_056436545.1 Streptomyces sp. NPDC043738
CCCCCCCCCCCCCCCCCCCCCCCCCCCCCCCCCCCCCCCCCCCCCCCCCCCCCCCCCCCCCCCCCCCCCCCCCCCCCCCCCCCCCCCCCCCCGCTGCCGTGTCCGCGTCCGGCACCGATCAGTCGTGCCAGGCGCCCAGCTCGTCCAGGAGCGGCTGGAGCTCGGCGAAGAGGGCCGGGGAGGCGGCGAGGGTCAGCTCGTGGGAGGCGGCCTGGCCGGGTCGGCCGCCGGTCAGCGCGCCGGCCTCGCGGGCGATCAGGGCCCCGGCGGCCAGGTCCCACGGGTTCAGGCCCCGCTCGAAGTAGGCGTCGAGCCGCCCGCAGGCCACATCGCACAGGTCGATCGCGGCCGAGCCGCCGCGACGGATGTCGCGCACCTGCGGCAGCAGGGTGCGCACCACCTCCGCCTGGGCCGCCCGGCGCTCGGTCAGGTAGCCGAAGCCGGTGCCCAGCAGCGCCTGGGAGAGCGGCGGCGCGGGCCGGTGGCGGATGCGCTCGCCGTTGTTGAGCGCGCCACGGCCCAGGACGGCCTGGTAGGTCTCGCCGCGCATCGGGGCGGCCACCACCCCGACGACCGCCTCGCCGTCCTTCTCCGCCGCGATGGACACCGACCAGGACGGCAGGCCGTAGAGGTAGTTGACGGTGCCGTCGATGGGGTCGATGACCCAGCGGATACCGCTGGTGCCCTCGGTGCTGGCGCCCTCCTCCCCCAGGAAGCCGTCGTCGGGGCGGGCCTCCCCGATGAAGCCGGTGATCAGCTTCTCGGAGGCGACGTCCATCTCGGTGACGACGTCGATGGGGCTGGTCTTCGTCGCGGCCACGCCGAGGTCGGCGGGCCGGCCGTCGCGCAGCAGCGCTCCTGCGCGGCGGGCCGCCTCCAGGGCGAGCTCGAGAAGCTCGTCGTGGAGCGTGTCGGTCGGCGTCGGGTCGGGGTGCAGCGGGTCGGGCACGATGCTCCTTGCTCAAACGAGCGGTGGTGGGGCGGGCGTACGGCCTGCGCGGGCGTACGGGCCGGGGCGGGCGTGCGGGGTCTACGCGGGGGCCTGTGCGACGGGGCCGCGCCAGTCGGCGCCGGCGGCGGCCGGGCGCGGGGCGCGCGCCGGGCAGCAGCCGACCGGGCACAGGTCGTGGCCGGCGCCCAGGGAGCCCAGGGCGCAGCGCTCCGGGGTGCCGCCCCGTTCGGTCGCCGCGCGCTCCAGGACGAGGTCGCGGACGGCCGCCGCGAACCGGGGGTCGGCGCCGACGGTGGCCGACCTGGCGACCGGCAGCCCCAGTTCCGCGGCCTTGGCGGTGGCCTCGGTGTCCAGGTCGTACTTGACCTCCATGTGGTCCGAGACGAACCCGATGGGGGCCATGACCACGGCGGGGACGCCGGCCGCGTGCCGCTCCTCCAGGTGGTCGCAGATGTCCGGCTCCAGCCAGGGGATGTGCGGGGCGCCGCTGCGGGACTGGTAGACGAGCTGCCAGGGGTGGTCCACACCGGTCTCCTCGCGTACCGCGTCCGCGATCACCCGGGCCGCGTCGAGGTGCTGGGCGACATAGGCGCCGCCCTCGCCGTCCTGGGTGTGGTCCGCGGGCGTGCCGGAGGTGTCGGCGGCGGCGGTGGGGATGGAGTGCGTGGTGAAGGCGATGTGGGCGCCGTCGCGGACCGCCGCGGGCAGGGCCTCCAGCGACGCCAGCACACCGTCGATCATCGGGCGGAGGAAGCCGGGGTGGTTGAAGTAGTGCCGCAGCTTGTCCACCCGCGGCACCGGCAGTCCCTCGGCCCGCAGGGCTGCGAGCGCGTCGGCGAGGTTCTCCCGGTATTGCCGGCAGCCCGAGTACGAGGCGTAGGCGCTGGTCGTCAGGACGGCGATCCGGCGGTGGCCGTCGCCCACCATCGTGCGCAGGGTGTCGGTCAGGTAGGGCGCCCAGTTGCGGTTGCCCCAGTAGACGGGCAGGTCCAGGCCGTGTTCGGCGAAGTCCCCGCGCAGCGCGTCCAGCAGGTCGCGGTTCTGGGCGTTGATGGGGCTCACGCCGCCGAAGAGGAAGTAGTGCCGGCCCACCTCCTTGAGCCGCTCACGGGGGATGCCGCGGCCGCGGGTGACGTTCTCCAGGAACGGGACGACGTCGTCGGGGCCTTCGGGACCGCCGAAGGACAGCAGCAGCAGGGCGTCATAGGGGCTGGGATCGCACTGTTCGGGCATGCGTCGATCCTGCCACCCTTCGTCCGGGTGCGGCGGGCAGGTCCGGTGTGCGCAGGGGGCCGCCGGGGCGCTTCGACGGCGGCGGAAATCCGGAGGCGGCCGGCACCGCACCCGCCGTAAGCTGTATCAGCCACATACATTCCTTACCGATCTTCGGTCCTCATCCGGCGGAGCGCCCCCGTTGCCCAGTCCCTACCGCGCCATATTCGGCCGGCCCGGCACCAAGTCCTTCTCCGCCGCCGGCCTGCTGGGGCGGATGCCGCTGTCGATGATGGGCATCGGCGTCGTCACGATGATCTCCCAGCTGACCGGACGCTACGGCCTGGCGGGCGCACTGTCGGCGACCCTCGCGCTGTCCGCAGCGGTCATCGGCCCGCAGATCTCCCGGCTGGTGGACCTGCACGGCCAGCGCCGGGTGATGCGCCCGGCCACGCTGGTGTCGCTCGCCGCGGTGGCCGGTCTGCTGCTGAGCGCGCAGCAGCGCTGGCCGGACTGGATCCTGTTCGTCTTCGCGGCCTGTGTGGGGTGTGTGCCGAGCGTGGGCTCGATGATCCGGGCACGCTGGGCCGAGCTCTACCGGGGCTCCCCGCGTGAGCTGCACACCGCGTACTCGTGGGAGTCGATCGTCGACGAGATGTGCTTCATCGTCGGCCCGATCCTGTCGATCGGCCTGTCCACCGCGTGGTTCCCGGAGGCCGGCCCGCTGCTGGCCGGTGGCTTCCTGGCGGTCGGTGTCTTCTGGCTGACGGCGCAGCGTACGACGGAGCCGGTGCCGCATCCGCGGGAGCACGACGCGAAGGGCTCGGCGCTGCGCTCGCGGGGGCTGCAGGTGCTGGTGGTGACGTTCGTGGCGACGGGTGCGATCTTCGGGGCGATCGACGTGGTGACCGTGGCGTTCGCCGAGGAGGAGGGGCACAAGGCCGCCGCCAGCCTGGTACTGGCGGTCTACGCGCTCGGCTCGTGTGTGGCCGGCGCCGTCTTCGGGCTGCTGCACCTCAAGGGCCACCCCGCCCGGCGCTGGACGGTGGGGGTCTGCGCGATGGCGGTGAGCATGGTGCCGCTGCAGCTGGTGGGTTCGCTGCCGCTGCTGGCCGGCGCGCTGTTCCTCGCGGGGCTGTCCATCGCCCCGACGATGGTGACCACGATGGCGCTGGTCGAGGAGCATGTGCCGCGGGCGAAGCTGACCGAGGGCATGACGTGGACCAGCACCGGACTGGCGGTGGGTGTCGCGCTGGGTTCGTCGGCGGCCGGCTGGGTGGTGGACGCCGCCGGTGCCGCCCGGGGCTATCTGGTGCCGGGGGCGGCGGGGGTGCTCGCCATGCTCGTCGCGTTCGCGGGTTACCGCAGGCTCCGTCCGCAGTCGGCTCCCGCGGCGGTGGGCGGGACCGGCACGGCGGGCCGGGAGGTCGCGCCCGTGGAGCGCCGGGACGAGGAGAGCGTCGCGTGAGGCACCGCTGGCCGCGAGCCCGCACTGTTACCGCCGGTACGAGATGTCCGGGAGCCGGGCGATTCCGGCCGATTCCTTGATCATGTGATTCCGGTCACCCCCTGTGGACGGCGCGTCGGCGACTGACATCATGCGCTCACACCCACGCCCGGCCGGGCGTGGAGGGAGGGGGCGTCACCATGGCAGTCAGCAGCGCCGTCGGCGGCTCGGGAGGGCGCGGCACGGCAACCAGGCCGTGGCGCAACTGGGCGGGCAACGTCACCGCCCGCCCCGCCCGGAGCGTGGCCCCGGCGAACACCGAGGAGCTGGCGGCCGCGGTCCGCGCCGCCGCCGCGGACGGGCTGACGGTCAAGGCGGCCGGCACCGGCCACTCCTTCACCCCGGCGGCCGCCACCGAGGGGCTGCTGATCCGTCCCGAGCGGCTGACCGGCGTCCGCGGGATCGACCGCGAGGCCGGGACGGTGACGGTCGCCGCCGGTACGCCCCTCAAGCAGCTGAACCGGACGCTCGCCGCGCACGGGCTGTCGCTGACCAACATGGGCGACATCATGGAGCAGACCGTCTCCGGGGCGACCAGCACCGGTACCCACGGCACCGGCCGCGACTCGGCGTCCATCGCCGCCCAGATCACCGCCCTGGAACTGGTCACCGCGGACGGCTCGGTGCTCACCTGCTCCGCCGGGGAGAACCCGGACGTCTTCGCCGCGGCCCGGCTGGGCCTGGGCGCGCTGGGCGTGATCAGCGAACTCACCTTCGCCGTGGAGCCGGAGTTCCTGCTGACCGCCCGCGAGGAGCCGATGCCCTTCGACGAGGTGACGGACCGGTTCGAGGAGCTGGTCACCGAGAACGAGCACTTCGAGTTCTACTGGTTCCCGCACACCGGCAGCTGCAACACCAAGCGCAACAACCGCAGCCAGGGCCCGGCGGCGCCCCCCGGCAGGGTCAGCGGCTGGGTCGAGGACGAGCTGCTGTCCAACGGGGTCTTCCAGGTCGCCTGCTCCGTCGGGCGGGCGGTACCGGCCGCCATACCGGGCATCGCCAAGATCTCCAGTCGCGCGCTGTCGGCCCGTACGTACACCGACATCCCCTACAAGGTGTTCACCTCGCCACGGCGGGTGCGGTTCGTGGAGATGGAGTACGCCCTGCCCCGCGCGGCCGCGGTCACGGCGCTGGGTGAGCTGAAGGCGCAGGTGGAACGCGCGGGCTTCAAGGTCAGCTTCCCGGTGGAGGTGCGCACCGCCCCGGCCGACGACCTCGCACTGTCCACCGCGTCGGGCCGGGACACGGTCTACATCGCCGTGCACATGTACCGCGGGACGCCGTACGAGGCGTACTTCGCGGCCGCCGAGCGGATCATGACGGCGCACGAGGGGCGCCCCCACTGGGGCAAGCTGCACACCCGCGACGCCGCCTACCTCGCCGACGTCTATCCGCGGTTCGGCGAGTTCACCGCGGTACGCGACCGGCTGGACCCGGAGCGCCGGTTCACCAACGCGTATCTGCGGCGGGTCCTGGGCGACTGACGTCGGCGGGGGGGGGGGGGGGGGGGGGGGGGGGGGGGGGGGGGGGGGGGGGGGGGGTGGAGGGGGGGGGGGGGGGGGGGGGGGGGGGGGGGGGGGGGGGTGGGGGGGTGGCG
>NZ_JBWKCJ010000043.1:5278-62937 GCF_056436545.1 Streptomyces sp. NPDC043738
CCCGCGCTGCGCCCACTGCATCTCTCTGCTCCGCCGTCCCGCCCCTCCCCCCCCCCCCCCCCCCCCCCCCCCCCCCCCCGCGGCCGTCACGGGTCCGCCGGGGTCAGGAAGCGCCCGGGGCGGGCGTCTGCCCCTCGGGGCGCTGCCCGCTCTCCTGGTGCTCGCCACCGGTCGAGCCGTCACCGGAGCCGGTGTCGCCGCCGCTCCCGGTGGAGCCTTCGGGAGACGGCTTCGTGGACGGTGAGGTGTCCGGGTCCGGCGAGGTCTTGCCGCCGTCGGACGGGCTCGGGGTCGGCGCGGGGGTGCCGTCGTCCGCGCCCTCGCCGGTGCGGCCCTCGTCGGACTTCCCGGGGTGCGGGGTCGGCTCGTCGCCGCCGCCCTTCTGACCGCCGCCACCGGGCGAGTGGCTGGTCCCGGGCGACTGCGGGGTATCGGGCCGGTGCCGGCTCGAGCCACCGGTGTGGGTGATGTTGCCCAGCGTGGTGCCCTTCTCGCCGCTCGCCGCCTGCCCGGCCAGCAGCTCGGTGGCGGTGACCCCGCCCATCGCGAGGACGAACACCACGAGCGCGCCCAGCGCCGGCCGCTTCCAGCCGCGCAGCCGGGTGCCGTACGTCGTGGTGCTGACTTCCTCGGGCCGTGCGGCCGGGCGGGGTGCCGCGGGAGTGGCCTCGGCGGGGCGGGCGTCCACCCGTCCCAGCGCCATGGTCGGCTGCTCCAGCCGCGGTACGAGCTGGGTCCGCTCCGCCGGGTGGGCGCTCGCCGGGTCGCGGCGCCGGGCCTGTTCGGCCCGCGGGACCAGCTGGGTACGGGCCGCGGCGGGCCCGGGTGTTCTGGCGGCGACGGAGGTGACCTTGTCCTCCGTGCCCTGCTTGTCGAAGGTCGGCAGCACCATGGTCGGGCCGGCCTGCCGTGCCTGCTGGGTGGTGGATCGAGTGTGGAGAGAAGAACGGCGCGGCTTCGGCCGGGTGGCGACCGAGGCCTCCTTGATCTGTTCGCCGGTGCGCCGGAACAGGTGCTGGAATATCGAACCGCCGGTCGTGGCCACGACACTGACCACACCCGCGCCGATGATGGTTCCGTAAACACCGAGCTGCCCCGCGAGGTACGCGGCGACGGCCGCAGCGAGTGCGCTGCCGGCCACCTGAGCGATGCTCAGGTCGATCCGCTTCTCCTTCTTCTTCGTGGCGGTTTCGGTTTCTTCGTCCATCTCCAACCTTTGATAGCCCCTTCGATCCATCTTGCATGGAGAAGTGACCAATTGGCGGAGTCAACAGTTCCGAATTTGGGGAATCTGTGAAACTCGCCACCCGCGTGGCAGGTAGAGAGATCGACAAGGCGACCGAACTCCACTGACCGCCCAGAAGTTCGGCGGCGCGGCGGTCCACCTCAGTGGCCCGAATGGAGTACTGTGGCGAACCCTGGCCCCGGTTCCCGTCCGGCTGCCCGGAACCCACGGGAGGGGCCTTCAAGGCGGCACTCACCCTGGGGCGCCGCCGCTCGGCACGGGTGATCGGCGACAGGGCAAGCGGCATGGTCACTGAGCGTTGCAAACTGGTAACCGTGTCATAACGGCGTTTGAGGGCCAAGCCTCGACACGCCGGGCAACTCGGCAATGTTGTGGCAGGCTGCACCCGGGCAGGCCACACTCGACTAGCGGAAGCAGCGACGCACGTGACGTCGGCAGGCACCACCCGGGAGGTCCCCATGCCCGAACTGCGTGTCGTGGCCGTCTCCAACGACGGCACACGGCTGGTGCTCAAAGCTGCGGACAGCACCGAGTACACGCTTCCGATCGACGAACGGCTGCGCGCCGCAGTCCGCAATGACCGCGCGCGGCTCGGCCAGATCGAGATCGAGGTCGAGAGCCATCTGCGGCCGCGGGACATCCAGGCGCGGATAAGAGCAGGTGCCTCCGCCGAAGAGGTCGCCCAGCTCGCCGGCATCCCCGTCGACCGGGTACGCCGCTTCGAGGGCCCGGTCCTCGCCGAGCGCGCCTTCATGGCCGAGCGGGCCCGTAAGACACCCGTACGGCGCCCCGGCGAGAACACCGGTCCGCAGCTCGGCGAGGCGGTCGCGGAGCGGCTGCTGCTGCGCGGCGCCGACAAGGACAGCGTGCAGTGGGACTCCTGGCGCCGGGACGACGGCACCTGGGAGGTGCTGCTGGTCTACCGCGTCGCGGCCGAGCCGCACTCGGCGAGCTGGACCTACGACCCGCCGCGGCGGCTGGTGCAGGCCGTGGACGACGAGGCCCGGGCGCTGATCGGCGAGAGCGACGACACGCCCGAGCCGAGCTTCCCGTTCGTCCCGCGCATCGCCCGGCTGCCGCGCGACCGGCCGCTGGACCGCACGCTGGACCGGCAGACGTCCGAGCGCGCGCAGTCCGGTGGCGAGGAGAGCGAGCAGCGCGGCAGCGAGGAGGCCGTCGGCGAGCGGGAGCGGGATTCGCTGACCAGCCTGCTGGAGGCGGTGCCCAGCTTCCGCGGCGACATGGTCGTCCCCGAGAGTGCCAAGGCGCCGCAGGTCGACGAGGAGCCGGAGGCCGAGGTCGAGGAGCCGCCGGCCCCGGCCGCCAGCGCGGGCGCGGGTTCCGCGTACGCCGATGTACTGATGCCCCGGGCCGTGGCCGGCCACCGCGACCGGCTGACCGGGACGACGGACCGGCAGGCCGAGGCGGACGGCGTACGGCCCGGACGCCGGGCGGCCGTGCCCAGCTGGGACGAGATCGTCTTCGGCACCCGGAGGAAGAAGCCGGAGTAACGGGCCGGCCACCGCGCACCACCCGTCCGCCCGCTCCCTGGCTCCCAGGGAGCGGGCGGACGGCGTCGTACGGCGCCGTGGCGGGGTCTCAGCCGGGCTGCGGGCCGGTGGCGACCGGACGGGACGGGTCGGCGGTCCATTCGCTCCAGGAACCGACGTAGAGCGCGGCGGGGACGCCCGCGACCGCGAGGGCCAGCACCTCATGGGCCGCGGAGACCCCGGAACCGCAGTAGACGCCCACCTCCGCGTCCGCCGTGGCGCCCAGCGCCGCGAACCGCTCGGCCAGCTCTTCGGCGGCGCGGAAGACCGTGCCGCCCTCGGCGACGTTCTCGGTCGTCGGCGCGGAGACCGCGCCCGGGATATGGCCGGCTACCGGGTCGATGGGCTCGACCTCGCCCCGGTAGCGCTCGCCGGCCCGCGCGTCCAGCAGAACGCCCCGACGGGCGAGCGCGGCGGCGTCGTCGGCCGTCAGCAGCCGCAGTGCGCCGGGCACCGGAGTGAAGTCACCCGCGGGCGGCTGCGGTTGGTCGGTGCTCAGGGCGCCGCCGGTCGCCTGCCAGGCGGCGAGGCCGCCGTCCAGCACCCGCACGTCCGGGTGACCGCTCCAGCGCAGCAGCCACCAGGCGCGGGCGGCCGCCCAGCCCTGGCCACCGTCGTAGACGACCACCGGGCGGTCCGTCCGTACGCCGGCGGCCCGCATCGCCTCGGCGAAGGCGGCGAGGTCGGGGAGCGGGTGCCGGCCGGCCTTGCCGGGGGGTGCGGCCAGCTCGTCGTCGAGGTCGACATAGACCGCGCCGGGCAGATGGCCGGCCGCGTACTCGGGGCGGCCGGGCGGGCCGCCGAGCTGGTAGCGGACGTCCAGGAGCACCGGCGGGGTGGGCTTCGCCAACTCGCTCGCGAGTTCGGTAGCGGTGATGATGGCATTCATGGGACTCATCCTTGCGTAGCGATGACTACGTACAGAAGGCGGGTGCCCACCCTCCGTATGGCGCAGTTACAGCCTGCCGTAACGTCGCCGAAACGGATGGGAAACATCAAAACGGGCATTCTCCCTCGCGAACGCGCCGTGGACGGCGCGGCCGGGGCGCACACCAGGTCACCGGGTGCGAGCATCTGCTCGGGACCCGCGCCCGTACCGCACAGGGTCCGCACACCGACGCTCCGAGGAGAGAGTGACAATGACGACCGAGGCCGCGACTCGGCGGAAGCCCGGGGCGCCCTGCTGGGTGAGCCTCCTGGCCCACAGCCTGCCCGTGACGCAGGAGTTCTACGGTGCGTTGTTCGGCTGGGAGTTCCGCCCGGGGCCGCAGCACTTCGGTCCGTACTCCCGGGCCTTCCTCGACGGCCGGGAGGTCGCCGGGCTCGGCGAGCTGGCGCCGGACCGCAACCTGCCGGTCGCCTGGACGACCTATCTGGCCAGCGACGACGCGGATGTGACCGCGGAGCAGATTCGTTGCTGCGGAGGGACGGTGGGCGTCGGACCGCTGGACGCGGACGACGACGCGGGGCGGATGGCGATCGCCTCCGACCCGCAGGGCGCGATCTTCGGCATCTGGCAGGGCAGGTCGATGATGGGCACCGCGATCACCGGCGAACCGGGCACTCCGGTGTGGAACGAGCTGGTCACCCAGGACACCGCCTCCGTCGGCCCGTTCTACGAGCACGTCTTCGGCTTCGAGGCGGAGGCCCCGACCTCGTCCGACCCGTCCGGCGCCGACTATCTGACGCTGCACCTCAAGGGCCAGGCGGTGGCCGGCATCCACGGCGTGGGCAACGCGCTGCCCCGCGACCGGGGCCCGCACTGGATGACGTACTTCGCCGTGCCCCATGCGGACGCGGCCGCCCGCCGGGTCACCGATCTGGGCGGCCATGTGCTCCAGCCGGCCCACGATGCGCTCCACGGCCGCCAGGCGACGGTCGCCGACACCGAGGGCGCGGTCTTCAGCATCGTCGAACGGGGCTGAGCGCCACCGCTCGCCCCGCGCGGCGGGTGCGCCCCGGATTCCCGCGGAAGCCGAGGCGCACGGGACGCAATCCCGCCGCGACGCGTGCCCTCCCCGGCGTGCGTTCGGTGCACTTTTGGTGCGTTTTCCGATTCCTCCAGGAAACCGCCCGCCCTGTTTCTCGCGGGGGCTTCTCCGGAATTCGTTGCACATCGACGACAAAACCGTCGACGGAAAGGGATTTCTGGGCCGAGGGGCGTGCCGCCAAGGCAAAACATACCGGACGGTCCACTTGTTGGCGGGATGCGGGCCGGGGCTGACCGCGTAATATCCGGCCGGCATTCACCGGCGCGGGGAAGCGTGACGCCCGCGACGCCTACGAGACCGCGGTGGAGCGTTCCGCCCCCAGGAGTCGTTCGGCGCGGAAGGGTGAGGTGTCCAGCCTCGCCAGCACGCCGGGAACGGCGATATTGGGGAGTATCAGCTCCAGGAGCCGGGAGATTTCGCAGGACAGGTCCCGCCCCTCCGGCATGACCTCGGACACGAGCTGGACACCCGTCCAGGCGCCGACGAACAGCCGGGCGGTGTCGGCGGGGTCGACATGCGGTAACAGCTCCCCGCGCTCCTTGGCCTCCAGGAGCACCTTGCCGACCAGCTCGATCCAGTCGGGCCAGCGGGTGCCGAACATGCTGCGCGCCTTGGAGTCGACGGACAGCCGTATGGAGGCGCTGAGCAGCGGCTCCCTGGGCAGCCGGTGGGCCAACAGGAGCGCTATGTCCGCCCACTCCTGGAGTTTGAGCGGTTGCGGCACCAGACCCTCGGTGGTCACCGCCTCGGCGAGCACTCCGCGCGCCAGCTCCTCCTTCGAGGTGAAGTGGAAGTACAGCGCCCCACGGGTGAGTTGGGCGCGGTCGATGATGGCGGCGATCGTGGCGGCCTCGTAGCCGCATTCGTTGAAAATCTCTGCGGCAGCCACCAGGCAGGTCCTGCGCGTCCGGATCGCCCGTTCCTGTTTCGCCAACTCACGTCTCCCGTGCCAAGTATTTACGGCTATGTTGAAAAAGACCGCGGACCCGGTTTATTTTATCAGCGTCAACTTCTGTCAGATGGGCCGCACCCAGGGGGACTTGATGGCCGAAGCCGCCGCACACATAGATACGCCGCAACATGACCGCAGGTCCCCGCTTCGGTCCGATGGCTCTTCCGGTGCCCCGTCCGGGAATCTCCAGGAATACGCTCACCTCAAGAACTCGGACACGCTCTTCGTCACCGGCTGGAACAGTCGCGGATCCGGCGAATTCTCGCTCACCGCCCAGTGGCCTGCCGTCCACGGCGGGCGGCAGTGCGACCCCCGGGTGCTCGCCCAGACAATCCGGCAGAGCGGTCTGGTCATCACCCATGCCGAGTACGGCGTGCCGCTGTCCCATCAGATGTTGTTGCACGACTTCAACTTCACCGTCAATCCGGAATTCAACCTTCCGCAGAACCGGCCTACGGATCTGGACATCGATGTCACGGTCTCCGGCACCGGACCCAGCGGGCGCGTCGGCAGCGCACTGGACATGAAGCTCCACATCCGTCAGGGCCGAACCACCGTGGCGCATGCGGACTTCCAGTGCGCATGGTCCTCACCGGCGGCGTACCGGCGGCTGCGCGGCGCACACCTCGCCGTGGGCTGGGGAAGCTGGACGCTCCCCGCGCCGGTCGCGCCCGAGCTGGTCGGACGGTCCAGCACGGCCGATGTGGTGCTCGCACCGAGCGACCGTCCGCGCCGCTGGCAGCTGCGCAACGACACCGGCAACACCCTGCTCTTCGACCACCCGGTCGACCATGTGCCGGGCCTGGCTCTGCTGGAGGCCGCCTATCAGGCCGCCCACGCCACCCTCGCGCCCGGCGGGTTCGCCCCCGCCGTCTTCACCAGCAGCTTCACGCGCTACGTCGAGTTCGACGAACCCTGCTGGATCGAGACCGAGTTGCTGCCCCGCTCCGCGACCGGAACGCTCGCGGTCCAGGTCACCGGAGTCCAGGGCGGGCGGACCGTCTTCCGCGCCGGACTGAGCGGGGCGCCGCTTCCGGGAGCTGTTCGACGCGAACAAGCCCCGGAAGGTCACTGATCGGCCAGTCCTCCGTCCACCGGACACCGGCGCGACGACGCGAAGGGGTGAGTCGGCCGCCCAGGCATTGACGCTCGCCCCGGCCTACCCGGGGGCGTCGGCCGACACCGGCAGGACGTCCGGCGACAGCGCACCGGCGCGGGCCCTCGCGCTGGTCATCCGGCGCAGGTGGTGCCGCCGGCACAACACCTCGTAACCCACTTCGCCCATCGCGTGGTCGACGTCGCCCACCACCACCTGGGCGCCCTCGACCACCATCTCCCCGCCCACCGTACGGGCGTTGTGCGTGGCCCGCGCACCGCACCAGCACAGCGCTTCGACCTGCAGCGACTCGATCCGGTCGGCCAGCTCGATCAGGCGCCGGGAGCCGGGGAACAGATGTGTCCGGAAGTCGGTGGTGATCCCGAACGCGAAGACGTCCAGGTCGAGGTCGTCGACGATCCGCGCGAGCTGGTCTATCTGCTCGGGGGCGAGGAACTGGGCCTCGTCGACGATGACGTAGTCCGCCCGGCCTCCTTGGGAGAGGTGGTCGACGAGGTAGGCGTAGAGGTCCATCCCCTCGTCGGCCTCCACCGCGTCGGTCACCAGCCCCAGCCGCGAGGACAGCCGGCCCTCGCCCGCCCGGTCGTCGCGGGTGAAGATCACTCCTTGCAGGCCCCGGGCCGAGCGGTTGTGCCCGATCTGCAGGGCCAGGGTGCTCTTCCCGCAATCCATGGTTCCGGAGAAAAATACCAATTCGGACACGGCTGTGGGGTGGCCTTTCACGTCGGGTCGGAGGCGTCGCAGCGGGCGCGGGCCGCGGGCGGCGCCGTCGGGCGTGCGGGTCGGGTACGGGGCGCTGAAATGCGGGGTGCGGACGTACGGGTCAGGTACGGACTTCCAGGAGCGGCACCAGCTGCTCCATGGGGGTCATCGAGCCGTGCATCCCGACCATCTCCGATTCACGGGGCTCTCGTTCGCTGGCGATGATCACCATGTCGGCGTGCGCTGCCGCGACGACATCACCGATCCGGGCCCGCACCCGGTCGTCGACGTGCGGCCCGAACCACCCGGCCGCGATGGCCTCTTCGCGGCTCGCGACCCACATCTGCTCGCCGACCACCTCGCGCCACACGGCGAGCACATCGGCGGCCGCGCCCCGGTGTGCGTAGACATGCCGGGCCCGGCCCTCGCCGCCCAGCAGCCGTACGCCGGCGCGTAGTTCCCAGTCCTCGTCGAAGTCGATCCGGGACTCGGGGTCGAAGGGGATGTCGATCATGCCGTGGTCGGCGGTGACGTAGAGGGCGCTGCGCGGCGGCAGCTGCTCGGCCAGCCGCTGGGCGAGCCGGTCGACGTACATCAACTGGCCGCGCCAGGCGTCGGAGTCGACACCGTAGCGGTGCCCCTTGCCGTCCACCTCGGAGTAGTAGGTATAGACCAGCGAGCGGTCGCCGGCGGCGAGCTGCTCCGCGGCGAGGTCCATGCGGTCCTCGCCGGAGAGCCGGCCGTGGAAGGTGCCGCCGCTGAGCGCGACCTTGGTGAGCGGTGTCTGCTCGAAGTTCGGCGCCGAGACCTGGCAGGTGTGGATGCCGGCGGCGTCGGCGAGCTGGAAGACCGTCGGGTACGGCTGCCAGGCATACGGGTCGGTCCACGGGTACCAGCGCAGCTGGTTCATCAGCTCGCCGGTGGCCGGGTCCTCACAGGTGTATCCGGGCAGGCCGTGGGCGCCCGGCGGCAGGCCGGTGCCGACCGAGGCGAGCGAGGTGGCGGTGGTGGAGGGGAAGCCCGCGGTGAGCGGGCGGCCGCTGCCGTTGAACGACGTGCCCAGGAGCGAGGTGAGGAACGGCGCCTCCTCCGGGTGGGCCCGCAGCAGCTCCCAGCCGAGGCCGTCGATCAGAAAGACGCAGACCCGGTCGGCGGGGGCCAGCTCCATGGTCGAGGCGAGGCCGGGAACGCCGAGGCCCGCGGCGACGGTGGGCAGCAGATCGGCGAGCGATCCGGTGCCGTAGAGGGGTACCGGGGCGCCGAGCGGGTCGAGCGGTTCGGGTTCCGGCCAGACGGGGGCGATGTCGACCATCAGCGCGGGTTCGTGGTGGCCGCGGTGGCCTCGGAGAGCGCCTGGGCGAAGGCGAGCGTCTCGCGGACCGAGTCCGGACCGTCGCCGGCCTCGCTGACCCGCAGCGAGAGGTCGTCGGCGGTGGAGGAGCCGGTGTAGCCGTGGTCCGCCTCGCAGTTGGGGTCGCCGCAGGCGGCGGGCTCCAGGTCCAGGCGCGCGACGGCACCCCAGCCGATGGTCAGCACGACCTCGCGGGGCAGCTGGCCCGGGGTGTAGGACTCGGGGTTGGCGACCACGCGGCTGAGCACCACGGAGGAGATCCGGCCCAGCTTGACCGATTCGGTGGAGGTGGTGGCGTACGGCGAGGGGGAGGTGGCGTCGGCGGCCTGCTCGTCGGTGTGGCTGACGATGAAGCGGGTGCCGGTCAGGACCAGGACCGTGACGTGGCGGCGGACCTCGTTGGCGTCGAAGGTCGTCTCCTGATGGACGAGGTACGACACCACCGGCTCACCGCCGACCGCTGCCTGCACCGCCTCGGCCACGAGCGTCGGGTAGTAGCCACTGCGCTCGATCGCCGCGCGCAGCCCCTGGGTCGTCGTACCGGTCTTCGCCATGGGGTCCATCCTACGGGGCCTGCCGGGCGCCACGGGCCCAGTGGGGGCCGAGGGGCCGCTCAGTACGCGGGCAGCCGGCGCGGGCCCAGGTCGGTGGTGGCGGGGGGCCGCGCCAGGCGGACGGCGGCCCCCAGGACGGAGAGGCCCTGGGGGGCGACCACGACCGGTTCGAGGTCGACGCCGACGACCTCGGGGTGGTCGTCGACGAGCCGGGAGACCCGCAGCAGCAGCTCCGCCAGCGCGGCGGTGTCGACGGGCTGGGAGCCCCGCCAGCCGAACAGCAGCGGGGCGGCGCGGATCGAGCGGATCTGCTCGGTGACCTCTTTGTCGGTGGCGGGGATGAGGCGGTGGGCGATGTCGCCGAGGAGCTGGGAGGGGGCGCCGGCCAGGCCGAAGGAGAGGACGGCGCCGGCGGCCGGGTCGATGGCGGCGCGGATGACCGTGTCGACCCCGCGCGGCACCATCGCCTGCACGACCGGGCGCAGCTCCTCGGGAGAGCCGAGGAAGTCGGTCAACTCGGCGTATGTACGGCGGAGTTCGGCCTCGCCCGCGATGTCCAGGCGGACCCCGCCGAGGTCGGCGCGGTGCCGTAGATGAGGGGCGGTGGTCTTGAGGGCCACCGGGTAGCCGAGGCGGGCGGCCGCGCGCACGGCGGTATCCGGGTCGGGGGCCGGCAGGACGGGGCGGGTGTGGATGCCGTAGCGGGCGAGCAGACCGGCGGCGTCCTCGGGCGGCACCGGGACCGAACGGCCGCTGGGGACGTCGGGGGCGAGCCGGTCGAGGAGGCGCTCGATGCCGGCGCCGGCGGCCGCCTCCTGGATGTCGTCGTACTCGGGCACCCGGCCCGGCTCGGCGGCCTCGCGGCGCCAGGCGGCGTAGCGGACGGCCTCGGCGAGGGAGCGTACGGCGCGTTCGGCGGCGGGGTAGGCCGGGATGCGGAGCGGGGCGGTGCGGGGTGCGGCCGCGGTCTCGGCGTCGTGGGCGGGCGGCGCAGGTGCGGTGCGGGCGGCGGGGGGCGGGCCGGGAGGGATCGGGGGGCGGGCGGAGGCCGCCCGGTGCGCCGGGGCGGGCGGAACCGGTGGGATCGGTGGGATCGGTGGGATCGACGGGATCGACGGGATCGGTGGGTTCGGCGGGTTCGGCGGGGCTGGTGGGTTCGGCGGGGCTGGTGCGGGGCGGGGCTCGTCGACGGCGACGGCCGGGGACGAGGCCTGGGGGCCGGCAGCCGGGGCGGCGGATGCCGGGGGCTCATGGGGCTCGGGGGACGCCGCCGGCGCCGCCAGCGTCTCGGCCAGGTCGTCCATCGCCAGGTGGACGACCGTGACGGGCTTGTGCGGATGGGCCGCGGCCGCGCTCCGCAGGGCTGCGGCGAGCGCGATGCCCTCGCCGGCCCCCGGGGAGGCGCCGTCCTGCTCCCCCACCCAGGGGATGGCCGTGACGATCACGGCGTCGCAGCCGTCGCCGGAGAGCGTCTCGGCGAGCGCCGCACGGAAGTCCTCCGGCGTGGCCGCGGAGGCCAGCACTCGGGGGCGCAGCGGACGCAGCCGCTCGGTCAGGCAGGCGTCGTAGGCCAGCAGCGCCAGCGACTCGGAGTTGCCGAGGATGGCGATGCGCGGGCCGGCCGGCAGCGGCTGGGAGGCCAGCAGCAGCCCGGCGTCGATCAGCTCGGTGACCGTGTCGACGCGGATCACCCCGGCCTGGCGCATCAGGGCGGCGACCGTGCTGTCGGGGACGCGGACGGTGGGCACGGCGTGGCCGAGGGGGGCGGTGCCGTTGTGCCGGGCTCCCTTGGCGACCACGACCGGCTTGACGGCGGCGGTGCGGCGGGCGAGCCGGGCGAACTTGCGGGGGTTGCCGATGGACTCCAGATAGAGGATCACGACATCGGTGTCCGGGTCGTCGTGCCAGTACTGGAGCAGGTCGTTGCCCGAGACGTCGGCGCGGTTGCCGGCCGAGACGAAGGCGGAGATGCCGGCGATGCCGCCGTCACCGGGGCCGCGCGCGTGCAGTCCGCTGAGCAGGGCGATGCCGATGGCGCCGGACTGGGTGAACAGGCCGATGTGGCCGGCGCCGGGCATCCGGGGGGCGAGGGAGGCGTTCAGCCGGACGTCGGCGGCGGTGTTGATCAGGCCGAAGGCGTTCGGCCCGATGAGCCGCATGCCGTACGAGCGGGCCTGGCGGAGCAGGGCGCGCTGCCGCTCCCTGCCCTCGGGGCCCGACTCGGCGTAGCCGGAGGAGAGGATCAGCACGCCCTGGACGCCGTGTTCGCCGCAGTCCCGGACGACGTCGGGGACGCTGTCGGCGGGGACGGCGATGACCGCGAGGTCGACCGGCTCGGGGATCTCCGCGAGCGCACGGGCGGCCGGCACCCCTTCGGGGTCGAGCCGCCGCATGTCCTGGGGGAAGGCGTGGTTGACGGCGTGCACCCGGCCCGTGAAGCCGCAGGTGAGGATGTTGCGCAGCGCGGTGCGGCCGATGCCGCCGGGGGCGCGGCCGGTCCCGATGACGGCGACCGAGCCGGGGGCCAGCAGTCGCTGCACCGAACGGGCTTCGGCGCGCTGCTCGCGGCCGCGCATGACGGCCACGGACTGCTCGGTGGGCTCCAGGTCGAACTCCAGCCGGACCACGCCGTCTTCGAACGTCCGCTTCTGGGTGTACCCGGCGTCCGTGAAGACCTTGATCATTTTGGAGTTGGCGGGCAGCACCTCGGCGGCGAACCGCCTGATGCCGCGCTCGCGGGCCACCGCCGCGATGTGCTCCAGGAGGGCGGAGGCCACCCCGCGCCCCTGATGGGCGTCCTGGACGAGGAAGGCGACCTCGGCCTGGTCGTCCTCGGGGTCCTTGGCGGGCAGCCCCTGGTCGTTGATCCGGTCGTAGCGGACGGTGGCGATGAAATCGCCGCCGACCATCGCGGCCAGTCCGACGCGGTCGACGTAGTCGTGGTGGGTGAAGCGGTGCACGTCGCGGTCGGACAGCCGCGGGTAGGGAGCGAAGAAGCGGTAGTACTTCGACTCGTCCGAGACCTGTTCGTAGAAGGAGACCAGCCGCTCGGCGTCATCGGGGGTGATGGGGCGGATCCGCGCCGTGCCGCCGTCGCGCAGCACCACGTCCGCTTCCCAGTGGGTCGGGTATGCATGATCCGGCGGCTTCTGCATGCGGACAGAGTACGGCCGGGCACTGACAACCGGCCCGCGCGCGTACGCTCGGGACAGGACTCGGGGCTGCCGGAGCACTCCCGACAGCGTGAGAGACTGGTCTAGACAACTGTCACGACTTTGAAGGGCAACACCATGGCTGAGCGCCGCGTCAATGTCGGTTGGGCCGAGGGCCTGCACGCCCGCCCCGCGTCGATCTTCGTCCGTGCGGCCACCGCCTCCGGCGTCCCGATGACGATCGCCAAGGCTGATGGCAACCCCGTCAACGCGGCCTCCATGCTCGCGGTGCTGGGCCTGGGCGCCCAGGGCGGCGAGGAGATCGTGCTGGCCTCCGACGCCGAAGGTGCCGAGGCCGCGCTCGACCGCCTGGCGAAGCTCGTTGCCGAGGGTCTCGAGGAGCTCCCCGAGACCGTCTGAGTCCCCCAGGACCTCTGCATGCGGCGGCCCCGCCGCGGTGACCGGAACCCGGTCGTCGCGGCGGGGCCGTTTCGCTGCGATCGCGATTCTTCGCCCCGGCCGGTATGCCGCCTGAAATGCCGCAGCGCGGCGCCATGCCCCGCCGCCGCTGAATAGATTCTCCGGAAAACTCCGCCGGAAAAACGCCGTACGGTTCGGCGCCCGGCACGAAAGCACCAGAAATCCGAATACGGGTGCACGGCGGACGGAATACCGGCACCCTGCAAGAAATCGCCGTGCGGCCGTCGCGCCCATTCCCCTGCGCGTGCCATTGCCCCGCACCCCTCTTTGTATACGGGGCCGTTGTTAAGAGCGGGCGCGCGCTGTGTTGACGGGCCGTTTCGGATCCCTCACCTCGGCCTTGGCCGGGCGCCGCAGCCGGTAGACCGGCAGTGAACGCTCGATATGGGCCGCCATCAGGGCGCGGGCGCGTTCGGCGTCCCCGCGGGCCACCGCGTCGAGCACCGCGCCGTGATCGTCCCAGGACTCGCCGGCTCCGGCCGGCGGCTCCACCGCGTACATCCACTCGATCTTGCGCCGCAGCTGGGTCAGCAGCGCGGTCAGGCTGGGGCTGCCGGCCGCCTGGGCGAGCGTCTCGTGGAACCAGCCGTCCAATTGGCGCAGGTCCGCGGCGTTGCCGTGGCGCGCCCGCTCACGTCCCAGCCGCACCAGCCCGCGCAGCACCTTGAGATGGGCCGGGCTGCGGCGGGCGGCCGCGCGGGCGGCACCCAGCGGCTCCAGCAGCGCGCGGATGTCCAGCAGGTCGGCGGCCTCCTGCTCGGTGGGCTCGGCGACACAGGCGCCCGCGTGGTGGCGGGTGGTGACGAAGCCCTCCGACTGCAGGGTGCGCAGCGCTTCACGGACCGGCACCCTGGAGACGCCGTAACGCGCCGCCAGGATCTCCTCGATCAGCCGGCTCCCCGGCGCCAGCGCACCGGAGACAATGTCCTCGCGAATCGCCGTGCACACCGCATGCGCGGAAATATGGCCTCGCATCGTCCGTGCCTCCGCCGTAATCCCCTGGAAACGCCGCCGGTTGACGACTTTTCCGTGACTCTATTCGACCGGGACGGCTTTTCCGACGGACTCCGCTTATCCATGGATATTTTTTAGCCAGCGGACGGCGCCGGCATCGGGCGAAGCGGTGTGTCAGACGATGCGGAGGCGACCGCGGTGCATCAGACGTTGACGCCGTGCGAGCGCAGATACGCGATCGGGTCGATGTCCGAGCCGTAGTCGGCGGTGGTGCGGGCCTCGAAGTGCAGGTGCGGGCCGGTGACGTTGCCGGTGGCGCCGGAGAGCCCGATCTGCTTGCCGGGGGTGACGCTCTCGCCGACCGAGACGGAGATCGACGACAGGTGGCCGTACTGGGTGTACGTGCCGTCGTTCATCTTGATCACGACGTTGTTGCCGTACGAGCCGCCCCAGCCGGCCTCGACGACGGTGCCCGCGCCGACGGCGCGGACGGAGGTCCCGGAGGCGGCGTGGAAGTCGATGCCGGTGTGGCTGCCCGAGGACCACAGGCCGCTGGACGCCTTGTAGGCGGTGGACACGTAGGAGCCGGCGATCGGGGCGACGAAGGTGTTGAGGCGCTTGCGCTCGGCCTCGCGGGCGGCGCGCTCCTTGGCCTCGCGCTCCGCCTTGGCCTTCTTCCGGGCCGCCTCGGCGCGCCGCTGGGCCTCCTCGGCCTGCTTCTTGGCGACGGCCTCGGCCTTCGCCCTCGCGGCGGCGGCCTCGGCGTCGGCCTGCTGCGCGTCGGCCTGGGCCTCGATGCGGTTGGCGAGCTCGTCACCGAGGACGACGGCCTGCTGCAGACCGGTGTCGTGGGTGCGCGCCTCGTCCGTGGCGGCCAGCGCCGGCGAGGCCACCGAGGCGACAACGCCGGAGGCCGCGAGGGTGGCTATGCCCGCGATGTTGCGGGTCGAGCGGGCGGTGCGGCTCGCACGACGGTGCTTCCCGGTGGCACGTATGAACGCCATGTACTGGCTTGTCCTTTCCTTCCTTCTCGCCTACCGGGTTAGCTGACGGGTTCGGAGCAGGAAGGTCTCCTACGGGCTCCTCCGAAGAGGCGTCCGATTCACCCCAGGGACGTGTGGGTCCCCGGCTCCCCTGGCTCGCGCCGTACGGGGACTCGGCGATGACTGTCCGGTGCCACTGTTGTGGCGGAGTTGTGACGAACAGCCGGACCGACGCTAATCGGGGCAACTTTCGATCGCCAAACAGAACCGCTTTTTTGTGCGGGATGCCACAAGAAGCGGAGCGGTCAGTCGCCATAAACCGGACATACGGCGGCTCCCGTGGCAGAGAGCACCACGGGAGCCGCCGCTCGAAACTGATCCGCCGTCATACGGGGCGGCCAGGGCGTGCCTTCCGGATCGGCCCTGGCTGTGTCGCCCTAGCCGCCGACGACCGTCACCTCGCCCAACCCCAGCGCCTTGACGGGCTCGGCGATCTGGGCCGCGTCACCCACCAGGACCGTCACCAGCCGGTCCACCGGGAAGGCGCTGACCGCCGCCGCGGTCGCCTCGACCGTGCCGGTCTCCGCGAGCCGGACGTACAACTGCGCCTGGAAGTCGTCCGGGAGCTGCTGCTCGACCTGGTCGGCCAGCGTGCCCGCGACGGCCGCCGCGGTCTCGTACTTCAGCGGCGCGACGCCGACGAGGTTCTGGACGGCGACATCGCGCTCCTCGTCCGTCAGCCCTTCCGCCGCGAGGGTCCGCAGCACCTGCCACAGGTCCTGGAGCGCCGGCACGGTGGAGGCGGTGTCCACCGAGCCGCTGATGGCCAGCAGCGCCGCGCCCGTCGCCCCCTCGGGGGAGGCGGGGGCGGTGGAGCGCAGCACCTGGCCGAAGGCGCGCACCCCGTAGGTGTAGCCCTTCTCCTCCCGCAGCACACGGTCCAGCCGGGAGGTGAGCGTGCCGCCCAGGCAGTACGTGCCGAGGACCTGCGCCGGCCACACCCGGTCGTGGCGGTCGGCGCCGATCCGGCCGATGAGCAGCTGCGTCTGGACGGCTCCGGGGCGGTCCACGATCACCACACGGCCGGTGTCGTCGGCGACGATCGGCGCGGCCTTCAGCGGCTCGGCCGTCGAACCGCTCCAGGCGCCGAGGGTCTCGGCGAGCGCCGCGTCCAGGTCGACACCGGTGAAGTCGCCGACGATGACGGCGGTGGCCGTGGCGGGCCGCACATGGGCGTCGTAGAAGGCCCGGACGGCCGCCGCGTCGATGCGGGCCACGGTCTCCTCGGTGCCCTGGCGGGGCCGCGACATGCGCGCGGTGGCCGGGAACAGCTCCTTGGACAGCGCCATGGCGGCACGGCGGGCCGGGTTCGCGAGCTCGTGCGGGATCTCGTCGAGGCGGTTGCGCACCAGCCGCTCGACCTCGCTGTCGGGGAAGGCGGGGGCGCGCAGCGCGTCGGCGAGCAGGCCGAGCGCGCGCGGCAGCCGGGAGGCCGGGACCTCCAGGGAGACCCGTACGCCGGGGTGGTCGGCGTGGGCGTCCAGCGTGGCGCCGCAGCGCTCCAGCTCGGCGGCGAACTCCTCGGCGTCGTACTTGTCGGTGCCCTCGGACAGCGCACGCGCCATGATCGTGGCGACGCCGTCCAGGCCCTCGGGCTCGGCGTCCAGCGGCGCGACGAGGTTGACCTCGACGGCGACGACCTGCTGGCCGGGACGGTGGCTGGTCAGCAGCGTGAGCCCGTTGGGGAGTTGACTGCGGTCGGGGGCCGGGAAGGCCCACGGCTTGGGCGCGCCGCCCCGGGGCTGGGGGTGGAAGTCCATGGTGCTCATGGGGGACCCTGCGCGGTTGGTGGCGTCGCTCACTGGTCCGCCTCCCCTTCCTCGGTGTCGGCGGCGTCGGTCGGCTCGGTGGGTTCGTAGACCAGCACCGCGCGGTTGTCGGGGCGCAGCCGGGCCTTGGCGACCGCCTGCACCTCCTCGGGGCTGATGTCCAGGACACGCCGCACGGCGGACAGCGCGAGCTGCGGATCGCCGAACAGGACGGCGAAGCGGCACAGTTCGTCGGCGCGGCCGCTGACCGTGGCGAGGCGGTCCAGCCATTCGCGCTCCAGCTGGGCCTGCGCGCGCTCCATCTCCTCCGGGGTCGGGCCGTCGGCGGCGAAGCGGGCCAGCTCCTCGTCGACGGCGCGCTCGATGTCGGGGACCTCCACGCCGCCGGACGTCTTCACGTCCAGCCAGCCCAGCGAGGGCGCGCCGGCCAGCCGCAGCAGGCCGAAGCCGGCCGCCACGGCGCTGCGGTCGCGACGCACCAGCCGGTTGTACAGGCGGGAGGACTCGCCGCCGCCCAGGACGGTCAGCGCCAGGTCCGCGGCGTCCGCCTCACGGGTGCCGTCGTGCGGCAGACGGTAGGCCGCCATCAGGGCGCGGGAGGGCACGTCCTCCTCGACGACCTCGCGCAGCTGTCCGCCCATGACGTCGGGCAGGGTGCCGTCCCGGGGCGGCTGCTTGCCGTCGTGCGAGGGGATCGAGCCGAAGTACTTCTCGATCCAGGCCAGCGTCTGCGCGGAGTCGATGTCGCCGACGACCGACAGGACGGCGTTGTTGGGCGCGTAGTACGTACGGAAGAACGCCCGGGCGTCCTCCAGCGAAGCGGCGTCCAGGTCGGCCATCGACCCGATGGGCGTGTGGTGGTACGGGTGGCCCTCCGGGTACGCCATGGCCGTCAGCTTCTCGAAGGCCGTGCCGTAGGGGACGTTGTCGTAGCGCTGGCGGCGCTCGTTCTTGACGACGTCGCGCTGGTTCTCCAGGGACTCTTCGTCGAGCGCGGTCAGCAGCGAACCCATCCGGTCCGCCTCCAGCCAGAGCGCGAGCTCCAGCTCATGGGTGGGCATGGTCTCGAAGTAGTTGGTGCGCTCGAAGCTCGTGGTGCCGTTGAGCGAGCCGCCGGCGCCCTGCACCAGCTCGAAGTGGCCGTTGCCCTTCACCTGCGCGGAACCCTGGAACATCAGGTGCTCGAAGAGGTGAGCCAGGCCCGTACGGCCCTTGACCTCGTGGCGGGAGCCGACGTCGTACCACAGGCACACCGCCGCGACCGGGGTCAGGTGGTCTTCGGAGAGCACCACGCGCAGGCCGTTGGCCAGCCGGTGCTCGGTCGCTGTCAGGCCGCCGGAGCCGGCTTGTTCTGTGGCCGTGTGACCCATGGGCATGTACGTCCCTTCGATCCGCTTGCGAGGAAGTTCTGTCACTGTATGCAAGCGCGTCGGCATCTGGCGAAGTTCCCGTGCGACCGGCCCCGATCGAGCGTCGTGCCCGGGGCCCTCGAGAGGCGAAGGGGGAGTCGCGGTGGGCGTTGTCAGTGGGGCGGTCCACAATGGTCCGCGTCAGACTCACAGATCTCGCCGGTTGATCCCCCAGCTGATTGACCCGACTGATTGACCGACGTCGCCCTGACGTCGCACCCGACATCGGCAGTAGACGCAGCAGAAGGAGCCGCAGCCGCGATGGCCCGCCGCAGCACGAAGACCCCGCCGCCGGACGACTTCGAGGAGAGGATCCTCGACATCGACGTCGTCGACGAGATGCAGGGTTCCTTCCTCGAGTACGCGTATTCGGTCATCTACTCGCGCGCCCTGCCGGACGCCCGCGACGGTCTCAAGCCCGTGCACCGCCGCATCCTCTACCAGATGAACGAGATGGGCCTGCGCCCCGACCGCGGCTACGTCAAGTGCGCCCGGGTCGTCGGCGAGGTCATGGGTAAGCTTCACCCGCACGGCGACGCGTCGATCTACGACGCGCTGGTGCGCATGGCGCAGCCGTTCTCGATGCGGGTACCGCTGGTGGACGGCCACGGCAACTTCGGCTCGCTGGGCAACGACGACCCGCCCGCGGCCATGCGGTACACCGAGTGCCGGATGGCGTCCGCGACGTCCCTGATGACGGAGTCGATCGAAGAGGACACCGTCGACTTCGCGCCCAACTACGACGGCCAGGAGCGCGAGCCGGTCGCCCTGCCCGCCGCGTACCCGAATCTCCTCGTCAACGGCTCGTCCGGTATCGCGGTCGGCATGGCCACGAACATGCCGCCGCACAACCTGGGCGAGGTCATCGCCGCGGCCCGCCATCTGATCAAGCACCCCAACGCCGACCTGGACACGCTGATGCGCTTCGTGCCCGGTCCCGACCTGCCGACGGGCGGCCGGATCGTGGGCCTGGGCGGCGTACGGGACGCGTACGAGAAGGGCCGCGGCACGTTCAAGATCCGTGCGACGGTGACGGTGGAGAACGTCACCGCCCGCCGCAAGGGCCTGGTCGTCACCGAACTCCCCTTCACGGTCGGCCCCGAGAAGGTCATCTCCAAGATCAAGGACCTGGTCGGCTCGAAGAAGCTCCAGGGCATCGCGGACGTCAAGGATCTCACCGACCGTGAGCACGGCCTGCGGCTGGTGATCGAGGTCAAGAACGGCTTCAACCCCGAGGCCGTCCTCGAGCAGCTCTACAAGCTCACGCCGATGGAGGAGTCCTTCGGCATCAACAACGTCGCGCTGGTGGACGGCCAGCCGCTGACGCTGGGTCTGAAGGAGCTGCTGGAGGTCTACGTCGACCACCGCTTCGAGGTGGTGCGCCGGCGCAGCGAGTTCCGGCGCGGCAAGCGGCGCGACCGGCTCCACCTGGTCGAGGGCCTGCTGACGGCCCTGGTGGACATCGACGAGGTGATCCGCCTGATCCGCTCCAGCGAGAACAGCGCGCAGGCCAAGGAGCGGCTGATCGAGCGCTTCTCGCTCAGCGACATCCAGACGCAGTACATCCTCGACACGCCGCTGCGCCGGCTGACCAAGTTCGACCGTATCGAGCTGGAGTCCGAGCGCGACCGGCTGCAGGACGAGATCGACAAGCTGACCCGGATCCTGGAGTCGGACGCCGAGCTGCGCAAGCTGGTCTCCAACGAGCTGGCCGCGGTCGCCAAGAAGTACGGCACGGACCGGCGCACGGTCCTGCTGGAGTCGGCGGGCCCCTCGGTCGGCGCGGTGCCGCTGGAGGTCTCCGACGACCCGTGCCGGGTGCTGCTGTCCTCTACGGGCCTGCTGGCGCGCACGGTCACCGGCGAGGTGCCCTTCGACGCCGACGCCAAGCGGGTCAAGCACGATGTGATCGTCTCGGCGGTGCCGGCGACGACCCGCGGCGAGGTGGGCGCGGTGACGTCCCTGGGTCGGCTGCTGCGGCTCTCGGTGATCGATCTTCCGCAGCTCCCGGAGACGGCGGCCGCACCCAGCCTCTCCGGTGGCGCCCAGATCTCGGAGTTCCTGACGCTGCAGGACGGCGAGGAGCTGATCTGCCTGACCACACTGGACGAGTCCTCGCCGGGCCTGGCCCTCGGCACGGAGCAGGGCGTCGTCAAGCGGGTGGTGCCCGACTACCCCTCCAACAAGGAGGAGTTGGAGGTCATCACCCTCAAGGAAGGCGACCGCATCGTGGGCGCCGTCGAGCTGCGCACCGGTGAGGAGGATCTGGTCTTCATCACCAACGAGGCGCAGTTGCTGCGCTATCAGGCGTCGCAGGTGCGGCCGCAGGGCCGCCCGGCCGGCGGTATGGCGGGTATCAAGCTGGGCGAGGGCGCAAAGGTGATCGCGTTCTCGGCGGTCGATCCGGCCTCCGACGCCATGGTGTTCACCGTCGCCGGCTCACACGGCACGCTCGACGACTCGGTGGCCACGGCCAAGCTCACCCCGTTCGACCAGTACCCGCGCAAGGGCAGGGCCACCGGCGGCGTGCGCTGCCAGCGCTTCTTGAAGGGCGAGGACTGTCTGACCCAGGCATGGGCGGGGCCGACGCCGGTGCGGGCCGCGGACGCCAAGGGCGCCCCGGTCACGCTGCCGGAGGCCGATCCGCGACGGGACGGCTCGGGAGTGCCCCTGACGAAGCCGGTGGCGGCACTGGCGGGACCGATGTAGGCGGCCGCACCGCGCGCAACGCTGACGGGCTCCGTCGGGCCGGTGGACATCCGGCCGACGGAGCCCGTCCGCCTTCCTCAGCCGCTCCCCCCAGCCGCTCTCCTCAGACGTCTGCCTCAACGGCCCCCTCCGACGTCTGCCCTCTTCAGACATCACCCTCAGCCTCTTCACACATCACACTCGGACGTCTTCCGACATCACCCTCGGAGGTCTGCTCCGATGTCATCTTCACGGGCAGCCACATAGCGCAGCACGCCCCACATGCTGTTCACATCGGCATCCGACGGGCCGGTCTCCCGGCAGTTCTCCAGCTCCTTGCGCAGCGCCGGCGCGTCGACGCCGCTGCCGATCATGACGAGCTGGGTGCACCGCTCCTCGCCCTTCGGCCACGGCTCGGGGTAGAAGCGCAGGAAGTCGCCGACCGCGTGCAGCGTGAACTTCTGGCGGTTCTCCGGAACGTCGAAGTGGACGAAGCCCTTGATGCGGTAGAGGCCGGTCGGGCGGCTGTCGAGGAAACCCATGAGCCGGCGCGGGTGCATCGGCTCGGACGAGGTGAACTCCACGCTCTGATAGGCGGCGTGCAGATGACCCGTGTGACCGGGGTGATGTGCGTGCTCCGGGTGATCGCAGTGGCCTTCGCCGTCATCGCAGTGGTCGTCGTCCTCTCCCTGACCGGCGGGCCCGCCGTTCGCCGCGGCCTCTCGCAGCAGATCCTCGAACGACAGCTGACGCACGGACGCGTCGAGGTCCTCCCCCGTCCCGCGATCGAAGAACAGCTCGGGGTCGACCCGCCCGTACGCCGTGCAGATCACCGGCCGTCCCGGAGCGAGCTCCGCGAGCCGGTCCATGAGCGCCTGCCGCGCCGCCTCCCCGATCCGGTCGGCCTTGTTGAGCACCACGATGTCGGCGATGCCCACATGCCGGTCCAGTTCGGGATGCCGCGCACGGGTGTCATCGAACTCGGCGGCGTCCACGACCTCGATCAGTCCGCCGTAGACGATCCGGTCGTTGTCGCTGGCGAGGATCATCCGGATGAGTTCCTGCGGCTCGGCCAGCCCGCTGGCCTCGATGACGATCACGTCGATACGGGCGGCGGGGCGGGCCAGCCGCTCCAGGTAGGTGTCCAGTTCGCTGGTGTCGACCGCGCAGCACAGACAGCCGTTGCCGAGCGACACCATCGAGTCCACCTGCCTGGCGACGGTCATGGCGTCGATCTCGATGCTGCCGAAGTCGTTGACGATCGCGCCGATCCGGGTGCCGTCACCGGCGCCGAGCAGATGGTTGAGGAGGGTGGTCTTGCCCGACCCGAGGAATCCCGCGAGCACGACGACCGGGATCTGTTGCGTGGCCAAGGGGGCGCCTCCATGGTGGGGGTGGCGGGCCGCCCGGACCGGCGGCGAACGAGCTGTCGATCGTAACGGACCGCCGGCCGCCACGGGCCCGGCCCGTCGGCCCCTAGAGGGCCGCGACGGCGGGCAGCGGCTGCGGCGGGGGCTGGCCGACGTACCGGGCCGCCGGACGAATGATCTTCGAATCCTCCGCCTGCTCCAGGATGTTGGCGCTCCAGCCGACGACGCGGGCCGCGCAGAACGTGGGCGTGAACATCTCACGGGGTAGTCCGCACAGCTCCATGACGACGCCCGCGTAGAACTCCACATTGATGTGCAGCTCGCGACCCGGCTTGAGCTTGGCCAGCAGTGCCTCGGCTCTCGCCTCCACCTGGAGGGCGAACTCCACCAGCGGTCCACCGAAGCCCTCGGCGATACCGCGCAGCATCCGGGAGCGCGGGTCCTCGGTGCGGTAGACGGGGTGCCCGAACCCCATGATCCGCTCGCCGCGCAGCACGCGGTCGCGGATCCAGGCGTCGATGCGGTCCGGTGTGCCGATGGCGTCGAGGGTGTCCAGTGCGCGGCTGGGCGCACCGCCGTGCAGCGGGCCGGAGAGCGCGCCGATGGCACCGACGAGGCAGGCCGCGAGGTCGGCGCCGGTGGACGTGATGACGCGGGCGGTGAAGGTCGAGGCGTTGAACCCGTGGTCGATGGTGGAGATCAGGTACGCCTCGATCGCGCGCACCTGCTCCGGCTGAGGCTCTTCGCCGGTGAGCATGTAGAGGTAGTTGGCGGCGTGGCCGAGATCCGCGCGCGGCTCCACGGGCTGCTGCCCCTGGCCGAGCCGGTAGAGCGCGGTGAGCAGAGTCGGTACGGCGGCACAAGCGGCAAGTGCGTCGGCCCGCCTCTGGTCGGCATCGATGTCGTACAGAGGCCGGAAGCCGGCCGTCGCACCGAGCAGCGAGAGCGCGGTACGCAATCCGGCGAGCGGTCCGGCGAGTGCACCGGCTTGGGCAAGGGCGGGAAGCGCGTCGCGCACGGCGGCGGGCAGCGGCCGCAGTGCCGCGGTCTGGGTTGTGAAGGCCGCCAGCTGCGCCGCGTCGGGCAGCTCACCGTGGAACATCAGGTACCAGACGTCCTCGAAACTGCGGCTCGCGGCCAGCTCGACGGCGGAGTACTGGCGGTAGTGGTAAAAGCCCTCGAGACCCCGGACGTCGCCGAGTTGGGTCTCGGTGACGATGACACCCGCGAGTCCACGCGGCGCCTCGATCGGTGCGTTCGCCTCGGCGATCGCCATGGCGGATCTCCTTTGTTCTTCCTCCTCGAATATTGATCCGACTATCTATGCTTGACTCAACAGTCGTCAATATTGATTGAATCAATATGTATGAGTCTGGATACGGTGACCTCATGGCGGATCAAGACACCACGCAGGACGCGGGCGGGCGACGGCTGAACACCCGGGAGGCGGCCGACCGGCTCGGCGTGAAGCCGGAGACGGTGTACGCGTATGTCAGCCGCGGCCAGCTGACCAGCCGCCGCGAGCCGGGCAGCCGTGGCAGCACCTTCGACGCGAAGGAGGTCGAGGCGCTGGCTCGCCGCAGCGGCCGGCGCGAACCGCCTGCCACCAGTGGCGAGTTGGCCGTCCACACCGGCATCACCCTCATCGACGGCGACCACTGCTACTTCCGTGGCGTCGATGCATCCGAACTCGCCGCCTACTACAGCTACGAGGAAGTGGCCGAGTGGCTGTGGACCGGCCAAATGCGCCGTGGCATCCGCTTCACCGCACCACACGACGCCCTGTCCGCGGCCCGCCGCGCCGTACACGCACTACCGGCCCACAGCGGACCGATGGACCATCTGCGAGTCGCGGTGATCGCTGCGGCAGCCGCTGACCCACTCCGCTTCGACCTGTCCGAGAACGTCGTCCTCGACACCGCCCGCACCCTGATCCCGACCCTCGTCGACGCCCTGCCGCCACAGGCCGCCGAGCAGTCCGCCGCCGCAGCACTGGCACCACGCCTGTGGTCACGCCTGACCTCTGAGACGGCCGACCCCGCAACGCTGCGCATCCTGGACGCCGCGCTGATTCTGCTCATCGATCACGACCTCGCCGCCTCGACCCTCGCGGTACGAGTCGCCGCCTCCGCACGCGCGCATCCGTACGCGATCGTCTCGGCCGGCTTGGGAGCACTGGACGGCGCGCTGCACGGTGCGGCGAGCGGACTCACCCACCGGATGCTGCTCGAGGTTCTGGACCGGGGTAGCGCGGCCGCCGTCGTCGCCGACCATCTGCGAGCCGGGCGCCGGGTACCCGGCCTGGGGCATCGCCTCTACACGGGTGAGGACCCGCGGGCCCACACCCTCTTCGAGCTGCTGGAAGAGGTACCGCGCGCCCGCCCCGCGCTACAGGCTGCTCGCGAGGTGATCACCACCACCGCTCGACACACGGAGCTGCACGCCAATGTCGACCTGGCGCTTGCCGTGCTGACCGTCGCGAGCGGAATGCCGACCGAGGCAGGCGAAACCATCTTCGCCGTCGCTCGCACTGCCGGCTGGATCGCCCACGCCCTGGAGGAGTACGGCGAGCCCCCCGTCCGCATGCGCCCCAGCGGTAGGTATCGCGGCCCGAAGCCCCCGCAGCCGGTGCCGTAAGCGGAGGAATCGCATGTTTCACGTGGCCCTGGGCTGCTCAAGACCCTGGACTCAGCCAGGCATTTCCGTGGACGTGCGAGTCTCTGGGCCCCCTACCAGAATCCGTCCGCAGCAGATGAGGTTAGGCTCACCTTCGTGAGTACCTGCGCCTCCGCCTCTCTCGAATCGGCCGAACCTCTCGCCGGGACGGCAGCCACCGCCCCGACCTGGCTTCTCATCGAGCAGTCCGGCCCGTGGGGAGCCAACGCGCTGACACACAGCCACCTTGACCCTGACGTCGGCCGGGCCTTGGAAGCCGCAACGGGGGGCACGGGGGTACGCGTCGCCCTCATCCGCAGGCCAGGGCGCCATGCCGACTGCCACGACTCCTCCCCGCGCCGCATGTTCCTCGCGCACACAGCCCCAGGGCGTTCATGGATCCGCACGACCACGGTCACCGACCCGCGAGCGGCACTCGGGCTGAACTTCACCGCTTTGGGGGCCGGAGCGCATGGCGGCCTCTGGGAGGCGTACACGGGTGTACCGCTGGTCCTCGTGTGCACCAACGGCAAGCGGGACCGCTGCTGCGCCCTCCTCGGCCGACCGCTCGCCGCCGAGCTCGCCGCCGCCGAAGTCGGGGCGTGGGAAGTCACCCACATCGGCGGCCACCGCTTCTCCCCCACCCTCTTCGTCCTCCCGTACGGCTACGCCTACGGCCGCGCCTCGGCCCCTGTGGTCAAGGACGCCGTGGACTCGGCGCGAGACGGACGGATCGCGCTCAACCACTGCCGTGGCCGCTCGGCGTGGGACCGCCCGGCCCAGGCGGCCGACCTCGCGGTCCGCCGGCTCATCTGGGAGGACCGCGCGGACGCACTCGACGTCGTACGGACCGACGCGGTGCGGCCCGAACCGCTGCCGGCCGACCACCGGGCGCTTCACAACGGGACGCCTACGGGTGCCGTCCCCACCTGGGCCGTCATCATTGCGCACACCGACGGCCGCACCTGGCGGGTGCTCGTCCAAGAGCGGACCGACGGCGCTCCGGCGCCCGCTAGCTGTGGTGCGCCGCTCGGTCCACCGGCTCGGATGGCGGTTGGTTCCATCACCGCCATCGCGGGTGCGACGCGGGCAAGGGCAACAGCATCCTGCAGCTGATCTACCGGGCTTCCGCGGGGGCGCGCCCGAACCGTTGGCGGCGCCTCGCGGCCGCCTCGCCACCCGGGACTCACCCGGAGACTGCCGTAAGGACGCGTCACCAACGGCCGCAGCGCGCGACAGACGCCCGGAGCCTCCAGGTCGCCTAATGACCAACGTAGCGAGCCCCAGGCCCAGCATCGCCCCCGCTGCCCGCCACGCCACCATGCGGCGGCCACCTCCCCGCACTGCTACGCGCCACGCCCCTCGGCCATCCCTCGTGGACCACATGACCGCTCCCCTCTTCGCGCCGCATCGCGCGCACGATCCTCATCCGGCCGGAATCAACATCACGCTGCGAGGCTATGCGCGTACGATCTGCGACCGAAAGGCCTGTGGATAACCACTTGCGCCCCCTCCCCGCCGTCCACGGCAGCGCTGCGAGTCGCCACCCGAACACCCTCCGAATTCGACCCCTGAGGGATTACCGCCCGGCCGCCACCGCGCTTACTGTTCGTTCGTATGGGCGAGAAGGATGCGTCGGCTCCACGCCCGAGAGGCCTTCGCCCCTCGGGTTCCGCGGCCATCCCCACCGACGCGCCGGCCTCCGGCACTGCCCCCAGGGCGCGCCTGAAGTTGCCGCGCCTGGGCTGGCCACGCCGCGTCTTCTCCCAGGTGCTGATGATGCAGCTGGCCATCGCCACGGGAGTCACCGCGCTGGCAACCGGCCTGTTCCTCGCCCCGCTCAGCGCCCAGCTGGACGATCAGGCGATGCGCCGTGCCCTCGCCATCGCGCAGACCACCGCCGCAGCCCCGTCGCTCGACGACGCCCTGGAATCCTCACACCCCAGCCGTCATGGCCCCGTTCAGAACGAGGCGGAGCGGATCCGTGCCGCCACCGGCGCCGAGTACGTAGTGATCATGGACAAGCGCGGGGTGCGCTGGTCCCACACCGACCCTGACGAGATCGGACACCACGTCTCCACCGACCCCAGCGTCGCTCTCTCCGGCCACGAGGTCATGCAGATCGACGAGGGCACCCTCGGTCGCTCCGCGCGTGGCAAGGTCCCGCTGCGCGACGAGGACGGCGAGGTCATCGGGGCCGTCTCGGTCGGCATCGCGTATGAGAGCGTGCAGGAACGGCTGCTCTCCACCGTGCCGCAATTGCTCGCCTACGCGGGCGGGGCTCTCGCCATGGGCGCACTCGCCGCCTACCTCGTCTCCCGCCGTCTCCAGCGCCGCACCCATGACCTGGCGTTCTCCGACATCTCCGCGCTGCTCGCCGAGCGGGAGGCGATGCTGCACGGCATCCGTGAAGGGTTCCTCGCACTCGACGACCGGGGCCGGATCCGACTGATGAACGACGAGGCGCAGCGCCTCCTCGACCTGCGCGCCGAGGACACCGGACGTCCTCTGGACACCGTCCTGCCACCGGGCCGTACGACCGATGTGCTGGCCGGCCGTGTTTCAGGAGCCGATCTGCTGGCCGTCAGCGGACAGCGGGTTCTGGTGGCGAACCGCATGCCGACCGACGACGGGGGTGCGGTGGTCACTTTGCGCGACCGCACCGAACTGGAGCGGCTGGGCCGCGAACTGGACGGTACCCGCGGCCTGATCGACGCCCTGCGCGCCCAGGACCACGAGCACGCCAACCGGCTGCACACACTCCTCGGACTGCTCGAACTGGGGCTGCACGAAGAGGCAGTGGAGTTTGTGACACAGGCCGTGGGCGTGCATCGGGCGACCGCGGAACAGGTCACCGAGCGCATCCACGATCCACTGCTCGCCGCCCTCCTGGTGGGCAAAGCAACGGTCGCCACCGAGCGTGGCGTCTCCTTGCGCATCGCACCCGAAACCCATCTGCCCGACCGACTGGTCGACCCGCACAGCCTGGTCACCGTACTCGGCAACCTCATCGACAACGCCCTGGATGCCACATCGAACGAACCTGACGCACAACTGGAGGTCGAGATCCGGGCCGATGGCCACACCGCCATCGTCCGCGTCAGCGACAACGGACCAGGAGTGCCCCAGGCGCGCCGCGCGGAGATCTTCACGGAAGGTTGGACGACCAAGGAGCCGCCCGCCCACGGGCAGCGCGGCATCGGCCTGGCCCTCGTCCGCCGACTCGCCGAGCGCTATGGAGGCAGCGCCGAGGTCGACGAGCGCCCCGGTGGTGGCGCGGTGTTCACCGTCACCCTCCCTGACGCACTGTCCAAGGAGATTCCCCGACTGGATGGAGCGCCCCAGGAAGCAGCGATGAACACCCCTGCCACCGGGCGAGCCGGAGATGGCGAGAACGGTCGTCACGCCGCAGGTGTCACGGAGGTCGGGCGATGATCGACGTACTGGTCGTGGACGATGATGTGCACGTCGCGCGGATCAACGCGGCGTATGTCGCCAAGGTAGAGGGGTTCCGGGTCAGTTGCCTCGCACATACCGCCGCCGAAGCCCTCGCCGCCCTTGAGACACACCCTGTCGATCTGATCCTCCTGGACCACTACCTCCCCGACAGAACGGGGCTTCAACTGGTCGGCGACCTACGGCGGCGCGGCCTGCTCACTGACGTGATCATGGTGACGGCGGCTCGCGACATCGCGACCGTGCAGGCCGCGATGCGGCACGGCGCACTGCAGTATCTGGTCAAGCCGTTCACCTTTGCGGGCCTGCGTTCCAAGTTGGAGGGGTACGCGGCGCTGCACCGTACGTTCGCGGGTGGCGGGCAGGCGGAGCAGTCCGAAGTGGACCGGATCTTCGGGGCATTGGGAGCCGCCAACGCCGGTCCCGCCGAGTTGCCCAAGGGCCACTCGTCCGCCACTGCCGACCGTGTGCGCTCGGTACTGCGCTCCGCGGACTCGCCGTTGTCGGCTCAGGACGTCGCCCTCCAGGCCGGCCTCAGTCGGCAGACCGCGCAGCGCTACCTCAAGCTGCTGGAGCGAGCCGGGCGAGTACGCCTCACCCTCAGGTACGGCGAGACCGGCCGCCCGGAACACCGTTACGACTGGGTCTGAGACCGGTACGGCACATCAGGTGCACGCGCTGAGCCGCCCGATCCCGTCAGCACGTCCGTGGATGCGCCTTCGCGTGCCGGGACTTGTCGATAAATCGCCCGACCGCCCCGGGAGGGCGGTGGGCTTTGTTCCAGGCTCTTCACCCCATCAGGTGATGAGCTATCCGGGCGGCTGTGCGAGACCGTGGCGGTAGGCGTAGTGGACGGCCTGGGTGCGGTCGCGCAGTCCCGCCTTGGCGAAGAGGTTGTTGATGTGGGTCTTCACCGTCGCGGTGGAGACGTGCAGCGTGCGCGCGATCTCCGGATTGGACTGTCCGTCGGCGACCAGCCGCAGCACCTCCACCTCGCGGGCGGTGAGCCCGTCCGGTGGCTCATCGGGCGGTTGCGGCAGGGTCCGTACGGGCTCCGTGACGCGTTCCAGGAGCCTGCGCTGGATCTTCGGTGACAGTCCGGCCTCCCCCGAGAGCACGTCGTCGATGGCGCGGACGATCTCATCGCCGTCGGCATCCTTGGTCAGGTAGCCGCGGGCGCCGGCCTGCAGGGCAGGGAAGAGCGAGTCGTCGTCGGCGTAGGTGGTGAGCACCACGACCTGGGTGCCGGGGTGGTCCGCGCGGATGCGGCGGGTGGCCTCGACGCCGTCACAGCGTGGCATGCGCAGGTCCATCAGGACGACGTCGGGGGCCAGTTCGGCGACCATGCGGACGGCTTCCTCGCCGTCTGCGGCCGACCCGACGACCTCGATGCCCGGCAGCAGCCCCAGCAGCATCACGACGCCCTCACGCACCACGGTCTGGTCGTCGGCGACCACGACTCGTGCCGTCTTGCGCGCCGTCATGCCGGCACTCGCAGCCGTACCACGAAACCCTCCTCAGCGGGACCGGACTCAAGCGTTCCGCCGAGGAGTTCGGCGCGCTCCCGCATCCCGAGCAGACCGTAGCCGGAACCGCTCTCGGCGAGCTCGGCGGCCTGCCCCCGGCCTCCGAAGTCGCGCACTTCGAGGCGCACGTCGTCTGCCGTGTACTCCAGCAGCACGGTCACCCGGGCACCCGGGGCGTGCTTGCGTACGTTCGTCAGCGCCTCCTGGGCGACTCTGCGCACCGTGAGGCCCGCCTCGGCAGGCAGGGGGCGAGCCTCACCCGAAACATCCAGCCGAGCGCCCTCAGCGGCCGTCAGACGGCGCAGGAAGTCCTCGACCGGGACCATCTCCCCACGGAGCGCCGAAAGCGCCTCACGGGTGCCGTCCAGCCCTTCACGGGCCATTCCCCGGCACGCCATCACCCGTTCCATGAGCTGTTCACGGTCGGCCTCGAGGTCGGTGCTGCGCTGGATCAGCAGCCGCGCCGCCTCCAGGTGCACCAACTGGGCGCTCAGGCTGTGGGCGAGCACATCGTGGATCTCCCGTGCGATCCGCCCCCGTTCGGTGAGTGCCGCCGATTCGGCCTCGGCCTTACGGGCAGCCCGTTCCTGGGCCAGCAGCCGCTGGGCGTTGCCGCGTGCCTCGGCATCCAGCCGTACGACATAGCCCGCCAGCGCCAGGCCCGCGGTGGTCGTGGTGGTCGTCAGCCAGTTGTCGGCGTTCATCACCGCGTACGCACCGAGTGCCGCTCCGGCGCACGGTACGGCGACGCTCAGCGGCAGCCGTTCCATGGCGACGATGGCGCATGCGCACCACAGGACGATCGCCGGCGTGCGCGCATCGGCGTACCGGAAGCCGAAGGCGGCAACCTCCAGTACGGCGAACAGCGCGATGGACGGCCACAGACGGTGTTGCAGGGTCACACGGAAGAAGCCACGGAACGCCAGCATGGTGAGGGCCAATCCGGCGACGGCCGCCACCAGTGCCCAGCCGTGGAAGTGCGGCCCGGTCACGGTCGCCCACGTCAGTCCCGCGACCACCAGGACGCGCACGGATCGGCCGATCCACAACCGGGCGCTGCTGATGCCCTCACGGGACAGTGACTCCCTCAGGGGCCAGCTCGTCCAGGCGTTCAGCGTCACGTGCGGTCCTTCGTCGTTGTAGCGCAGTGCGAGGCGTTCACCCCATGGGACTCAGCCCCAGGGCGTGCGGTCGGGGGCATCAGCCGGCGGCAGGGACACGGTACGTCTGCCTCAGGTCCTGGGCCCGCCAGGCGGTGACACCGGCCCGTGTCAGCAGCATCGCGGCGACACCGAGCATGACGGCCGCGCTGCTTTGGCGGACACCCATGGCCGCGGCGACACCCATGAGACCGGCGCGCAGTGCCATGCCGCAGAGCCAGACACCGGCCGCCGCCCAGCCTCCCTTGGTCCACACCGTGCCGTCCGCGTCCGTCCAGATACGCGTCGTCCAGGCCCAGCCGGCGCCGCAGGCCAGTCCGATGAGCAGCTCCACGGCGAGCAGCACGGCGGACACCGTGTGGTGCCGGGCGTCGAGGAGACCGGGCTGCCGCAGCGCCATGACCGTCAGGACGGCGGGGATCAGCCACCACTTCCTGCCCTCGGACGTGAGGCGCTGCGCCTTGAACTGCTGGACGAACACGAACACGACAGCCGCGGTGATCACAACGATGTTGAGCAGGCCGCTCATGACCTGAGCCTCCGTGGAACGGGGAATTTCGACCCTTCCGACGCTAGGGAGCGCGGCGGCCGTCCGGATCGGAGCCAGGGTGGGGAGCGGGTGGAAATGGCGTCGGGGGGGGGGGGGGGGGGGGGGGGGGGGGGGGGGGGGGGGGGGGGGGGGGGGGGGGGGGGGGGGGGGGGGGGGTGTTTCTCCCCCCCCCCCCCCCCCCCCCCCCCCCCCCCCCCCGACGGGTGCCGCGGTGCGCTCAGGTGTCGATGCGCGAACGGTCCAGGGTGGACGCGGAGTTGGTGATGAACTCCTTGCGGGGGGCGACTTCGTTGCCCATCAGGAGGTCGAAGGCCTGCTCCGCCGCTTCCAGGTCGCTGATGTTGATGCGGCGCAGGGTGCGGTGGCGCGGGTCCATGGTCGTCTCGGCGAGCTGATCGGCGTCCATTTCACCCAGGCCCTTGTAGCGCTGGATGCTGTCCTTGTAGCGGACCTTCTTGCGCTCGAGTTCGAGCAGGGTCTGGCGCAGCTCGTTGTCCGAGTAGGTGTAGATGTACTTCTCCTGGCCCTTCCTGGGGTTGGTCAGCTCGACGCGGTGCAGCGGCGGGACGGCGGAGAAGACCCGGCCCTGTTCGACCATCGGCCGCATGTAGCGCTGGAAGAGGGTCAGCAGCAGGCAGCGGATGTGGGCGCCGTCGACATCGGCGTCGGCCAGGAAGATGACCTTGCCGTAGCGGGCGGCGTCGATGTCGAAGGTGCGGCCGGAGCCAGCCCCTATGACCTGGATGATGGCGCCGCACTCGGCGTTCTTGAGCATGTCCGAGACCGACGACTTCTGGACGTTGAGGATCTTGCCGCGGATCGGCAGCAGTGCCTGGAATTCGGAGTTCCGGGCCAGCTTCGCCGTACCCAGCGCCGAGTCGCCCTCGACGATGAAGAGTTCGCTGCGGTCGACGTCGTCGCTGCGGCAGTCCGCGAGCTTGGCCGGCAGCGAGGAGGATTCCAGCGCCGTCTTCCGCCGCTGGGCCTCCTTGTGCTGGCGGGCAGCGATACGCGTACGGGCCGCCGCGACGACCTTCTCCATGACGGCGCGTGCCTGCTGCTTGGCGTCCCGCTTGGTGGAGGTCAGGAAGGCCTTGAGCTCCCGGCTCACCACCTGGGCGACGATCCGGGAGGCGGCAGAGGTGCCGAGCACCTCCTTGGTCTGGCCCTCGAACTGCGGCTCGGCGAGCCGCACGGTCACCACGGCCGTGAGGCCCTCCATGGCGTCGTCCTTGACGACGTCGTCCTCGGCGACGCGCAGCAGCTTGCTGGACCGCAGGGCTTCGTTGACGGTCTTGGTGACCGAGCGCTCGAAGCCGGAGACGTGGGTACCGCCCTTGGGGGTGGCGATGATGTTGACGAACGACCTGACCGTGGCGTCGTAGCCGGTGCCCCAGCGCAGCGCGATGTCGACGCCCAGTTCCCGGGTGACCTCGGTCGGTGTCATGTGGCCGCGGTCGTCGAGGACCGGCACGGTCTCCTTGAAGGTGCCCTGGCCGGTCAGCCGCAGCACGTCGCAGACGGCCTTGTCCTGCGCGAGGTACTCGCAGAACTCGCTGATGCCGCCGTCGTAGCGGAACGTCTCCTCCGTCTTTCCGGCCCCGTCGATGCCGCGCTCGTCGCGGACGATGAGGGTCAGGCCCGGCACGAGGAAGGCCGTCTGGCGGGCGCGGGCGTGCAGCGTCTCCAGGGAGAGCTTGGCGTCCTTGAGGAAGATCTGCCGGTCGGCCCAGTAGCGGACGCGGGTGCCGGTCCTGGTCTTGGGGATCCGCTTGCCCTTGAGCAGGCCGTTGCCCGGGTCGAAGGGCGCGTCGGGGCCGGATTCGGTGAAGATGCCGGGGACGCCGCGTCGGAAGCTGATCGAGTGCGTCTTGCTGTTGCGGTCGACCTCGACGTCGAGTCGTGCGGAGAGGGCGTTGACGACGGAGGCGCCGACGCCGTGCAGGCCGCCGGAGGCCGCGTACGAGCCGCCGCCGAACTTTCCGCCGGCGTGCAGCTTGGTCATCACGACCTCGACGCCGCTCAGACCGGTCTTGGGCTCGACGTCCACGGGGATGCCGCGGCCGTTGTCCCGGACCTCCACCGACCCGTCGTCGTGGAGGATCACCTCGATGTGGTCGCAGTAGCCACCCAGCGCCTCGTCGACGGAGTTGTCGATGATCTCCCACAGGCAGTGCATGAGGCCACGGCTGTCCGTGGAGCCGATGTACATGCCGGGGCGCTTACGGACGGCCTCGAGGCCCTCGAGGACGAGCAGATGCCGCGCGGTGTAGTTGGAACCGTCCCGGTCTGCCCCGGTCAGCACTGCGGTGGACGGCACGGACATCTCGGCGGTCACGCGGTTCGCTCCTCGCTGAATTTCTGGCAGTCCGCATTCCGCGGACTCGGTTGTGGCGGTGTCGCCGGTCAGAGGGTACCGAGGCCTAGTAGAGCCGATGTGACGCCACCCGTAAGCATGCTCATGGTAGTAGAATTTCGCTCGTACGTTCGATCCCTCGTTGGGGTGACGTCCGAGTGACGTGCACATCACGTTCCCTTCGAGGCATGAACCATTTAGGCTCCGGGCACGTCCTCATCAACAACCGGCAAGCCAGCCGGGGGGACGGACCCAGCAACCAACGTGAATCAGACCACCAAGCAATACGGCTCATTCGCCGCCACCCGGCAGCACCCGGCCCCCTCGGAGAATTTTTTTCGAGGAAAAGGCACGAGCGGGAACGTTTTCGGCCTGGTTGGATGTTGACCCTGGTACGACAGCTCGTCGAGCTAGAGAAGAGGCGACGTGACTACTGTTCTGACACCCGCGAGCCCGCTGACGGCCGCTGACCGCTGCGACCGCTGCGGCGCCCAGGCATACCTGCGCGTCGTCCTGATGTCCGGCGGAGAACTGCTCTTCTGCGCCCACCACGGTCGCAAGTTCGAGCCAGAACTCAAGAAGATCGCCGCGGAAATACAGGACGAGACGGAGCGGCTGACCGCCCCTCCGGCGTCCGCGTCCGATGAGGAACGCTGACACTTCGCATCCACGACGAGCGAGCAGCGGCCCAGGGCCGTGCAGCGGGCGGTTCCCCCGACACCACCGGGGAGACCGCCCGCACTCGTACGCTCACACATACCCGTCGGCTTCCCCTGCCTTCTAGCCGGCCCCGTGTGCCGACAGCGCCGGAAGCAGCGCCGAAGCGCGCGTATAGACGCCGGGGCTGCCCGCCTGGCCGCAGCCGGTCCCCCATGACACCAGTCCCACGAGCCGTCCGCGTACGACCAGCGGTCCGCCGCTGTCCCCCTGGCAGGCGTCCCGGCCGCCCGCCGGCTCCCCCGCGCACAGCATCGAAGGCGACCGGTACGTGCCATCGGCACTGCCCGGGTAGGCCCGCGCGCAGACGGCGTCGCGCAGCACATTGACGTGCGCCGACCGCAGCCTCGTCGCATAGCTGCCCTCACCCGTGGTGTCTCCCCAGCCGTAGACCGTGGCCCTGCTTCCCGGCCGGTAGGCGGCGTCGTGCCGTCCGGCTATCGGAATGGGCCGGTTCGGGACGGGCTTGTCGAGCGTGATCACGGCCATGTCGCCGTCGTTGGTCCAGTTGTCATAGCGCGGGTTGACCCACACTTTTGCGGGCTTGCGTTCCTGACCACCGCCGCCGGTGAGGTTGTCGCGCCCGACCACGATCCGCAGATCCCGCACCTGCTGCCAGGGCACGCCCAGCACCTCCTTGCTCAGGCAGTGGGCGGCCGTCACCACCGTGGAGTGCCCGACGAGCACGCCGCCGCAGAACTGTCCGGAGCGCTGGGCCCCGAAGCGAGCGTGGGAGGCCAGCGCGACCGCCCAGGGGCTCTGCGACATCTGGGTGGGCTTTCCACCGATCACCGACTCGTCCGCGGCCGCCGACGCCGGCAGGGCAAGGGCCAAGGCGAGGGCTCCGAAGGCAGCGCGTGCGGTCGGACGCATACGGACTCCTGACTCTGGGAGATAGCTCGCCAACCCAGAGTGACCCCAAGCGGCCTCGACCCGCACCCGGACGGACGCGAGCCCGGCCCCTCCACGCTGGAGGAACCGGGCTCGTGACGCTGTCCGGGCGGGTTGGACTAGTCGAGGTAGTCGCGCAGCACCTGGGAGCGGGACGGGTGGCGCAGCTTCGACATCGTCTTCGACTCGATCTGACGGATCCGCTCACGCGTGACGCCGTAGACCTTGCCGATCTCGTCCAGCGTCTTGGGCTGGCCGTCCGTGAGGCCGAAGCGCATGGAGACCACGCCGGCCTCGCGCTCGGAGAGGGTGTCCAGCACCGAGTGCAGCTGCTCCTGCAGAAGCGTGAAGCTGACCGCGTCGGCCGGGACGACTGCCTCGGAGTCCTCGATGAGGTCACCGAACTCGCTGTCGCCGTCCTCGCCCAGCGGGGTGTGCAGCGAGATCGGCTCGCGGCCGTACTTCTGGACCTCGATGACCTTCTCGGGGGTCATGTCGAGTTCCTTGGCCAGCTCCTCCGGGGTGGGCTCGCGGCCCAGGTCCTGGAGCATCTGGCGCTGGACACGGGCCAGCTTGTTGATGACCTCGACCATGTGGACGGGGATACGGATCGTACGGGCCTGGTCGGCCATGGCGCGGGTGATGGCCTGACGGATCCACCACGTCGCGTAGGTCGAGAACTTGTAGCCCTTGGTGTAGTCGAACTTCTCGACCGCACGGATCAGACCGAGGTTGCCCTCCTGGATCAGGTCCAGGAAGAGCATGCCGCGGCCGGTGTACCGCTTGGCCAGGGAGACGACCAGTCGGAGGTTGGCCTCCAGCAGGTGGTTCTTCGCGCGGCGGCCGTCCTCGGCGATGATCTCCAGTTCGCGCTTGAGCTTCGGCGCGAGCTTGTCGGAGTTCGCCAGCTTGTCCTCGGCGAACAGGCCCGCCTCGATGCGCTTGGCGAGTTCCACCTCCTGCTCGGCGTTGAGGAGCGGGACCTTGCCGATCTGCTTGAGGTAGTCCTTGACCGGGTCGGCGGTGGCGCCGGCCGCGGCGACCTGCTGCGCGGGGGCGTCGTCCTCGTCGTCGTCGGACAGGACGAAGCCGGCGTTCTCCGCGCCCTCGGCGGCCTCGGGAGCGTCGCCCTTGCCGGGCGCCGGGGTCTCCTCGGTCACCTCGTCGTCGAGCAGCTCGTCGACGTCCTTCTTGGACGCGGTCTTCTTGGCGGTGGCCTTCTTGGCCGTGGTCTTCTTCGCGACCGTCTTCTTGGCGGTCGTCTTCTTCGCCGCTGCCTTCTTCGCAGGCGCGGACTCGGACTCACCGGCCGACGGGTCCGCCACGGAGGCGGGGGCGGCGGCGGTGGTCTTCCTGACCGTGGCGGTCTTGGCCGCGACGGTCTTGGTGGCGGTGCGCTTCGCCGGACTCTTCGCTGCGACGCTCTTGCGGGTGCGCTTGGGCGCCTCTGCGGCACTGACCATCAGCGTCACACCCTCCTCGTCGAGGATCTGGTTGAGGCTGCGCAGAACGTTCTTCCACTGGGTTGGCGGAATCTGGTCAGCCTCGAAGGCCCGACGCACGTCATCGCCGGCGATCTGCCCATCTGCCTTTCCCCGCTCGATGAGCGCCATCACAGACTCGGACTCGGCGATCTCCGGCGGGAGCGTACGGGATGTGCTGGCCGACACGAACAACCTCTCGGAACGATGGAAACGGCTTCCGACCCCGTCCAGTGTGGATCGGAGCCGACGACCGCCGGTGGGGATGGACCGACGGCGCAGGGGCAACCGGGGAGTTGAACAGCGTCACGAACGCCGTCCGTATTCCCTCCTCGGCTATCACCTCTTAAGTCATCGCGCTTCCCTGAAGAGCGTTACGCCCAATCTGCGTGGCCCGAGTCACACCCCATAACGACCCATTCCCAGTCATATGACATGCAATCCTCCCAAGGTCCGCCGCCGGATCCGGTCGACGTCCCGGATCCGGCGATCATGTGCGCCTTCGCCGCGTACGGCGTGCCCCGCCCGAGGGGTACGCGGGGCACGGGGGCCGCGCGGCGCCTACGGTCCGTACGCGGTCGTGTACGGGCCTTCAGTGCTCGCGGGGCGCGGGGACGACGTGGTCGACGGGCGTCCCGGAGCCCTGGCCGGCGGCCTCGCCGTGTGCGGCGAGAAGCTGGCGCATCGCGGATTCGGCCGCCGTGGCGTCGCCGGAGCCGATGGCGTCGACGACCCTCATGTGCTGACCCACGGATGTCTCAACCGGTCGCTCGCAGCCGCCGCTGGGGCCGCCGGAGACGTGCAGGGCGGCGGAGACGATGCCCGAGAGGTGCTCGAGCATGCGGTTGCCGGCGAGCTGCAGCAGCAGGGAGTGGAACTCGGCGTCGGCGCGAGAGAAGGTCATGGTGTCGCCCTGGGCCGCGGAGTGGCCCATGATCTCGACCATGTCGGCGAGCCGTTGCTGGATGTCCTCCCGGCCGTGGCCGGCGGCGAGCCGGGCGGCCAGCGGCTCGATCGTCCAGCGCAGCTCACACAGCTCACGGCGCTGGTCGTCGCGCTGCGGACCGTAGGCCCGCCACTCGATGATGTCGGGGTCGAGGAGGTTCCAGTCGCTGACCGGGCGCACCCGGGTGCCCACGTTGGGGCGGGCGCTGACGAGGCCCTTGGCCTCGAGGACGCGCAGCGACTCACGGACGACGGTGCGGGAGACCTCGAAGCGCTGGCCGATCTCCTCGGGGACGAGCGGGCGGTCGGCGCCGAGATCGCCGGAGACGATCATCTGCCCGAGCTGCTGGACGAGTTGGCCGTGCAGGCCGCGGCCGCGACTGCCGGCGGCGCGACGGCCGACTCGGCCGATGTCTGTTTCGGAGCCGTCCCAGACCTGCGAAACGCGCTCGGCACGCTCCGGACCGGCTGTGTTGTTGGCGCTCGCGGCGTTGGCGGCGGCGTTGGCGTAGGGGTAGCGGTCAAGCTCGCCCGGGCCTGCAAGGCCGGTGTCGCCGGGGCGAGCCGCGGTCATCATGGTGTGCGCAAGGGTACTCACGCATCCTTTGTCGGCGACACCCTGAACACCCTTGAGGTCTTTGGTGAAAAGCACACGAAAGGGTGATCGCCCCCCATCTCCGAATTGACGCTTTATCGGAAGGAAACGCACGCTCCATGGCGAGTTGTGAGCAACAGCCATAACAACACAGCGCCAAAACAGGCGCCTTACTCGGTCAGAAGGCGAAGCCATATCACGCCGAGCGTGCATCACCGCAGGCCAGGACTGGTGAGCGCCAACGCCATTGCGCTGTGCGTAAGTTGGCTTACGAGCGACCTCGCGACCGATATGCCTCGGTCGATTCCGGAGGGGCACTTGACGGCGGTCGCGTGGTCGGTGGCCGACGCCCGGGTCGGCTCGCGCGGGGACGGGAATTTCACAGCGCCAACCCTGTTGCGGCGAACCGGAGTACGGAGACAGCCGGGATCCGGGCACCGCCACAGCCATTGCGGACAAGGGCAGTTGAGGGCGCCACTCACCCCGTGAGCAGGCGAGGCGCCACAGCACGCCGGGAGGGCATGGCGGACACAGGCCGGCTCCAGCGCCGGGGCCGGCCGTGCGCGAGCCGGCCGGGCGGGGCGGCACGGGGCGCCGGGCGCGGGCCACTCCCGGCCGGAAGCACCGGCCGGGCGTCGACTATCGGGGGCACTAAGGAACTCACCCGGCCAGGGTACTGTAATATGTCCTATTTTCTCGCAATTGGTCTTTCTTGGCGCTGTGTCGCATCCACGAGGGCGCACGCCGGCCCGGTGCCCACGCGGTATGCGCCCCGGGCTCAGATCTCGGGGCGCAGCATGGGCGGGTTGAGCAGGGTCGCTCCGCCGGCCCGGAACAGCTGTGCGGGGCGGCCGCCCTGGCGTGTGGTGGTTCCGCCCGTGGGCACCAGGAACCCCGGCGTCCCGGTCACCTTGCGGTGGAAGTTGCGGGGGTCGAGCGCTACGCCCCAGACCGCCTCGTAGACCCGGCGCAGCTCGCCCACGGTGAACTCGGGCGGGCAGAAGGCCGTGGCGAGCGAGGAGTACTCGATCTTCGAGCGGGCGCGCTCCACACCGTCGGCGAGGATCCGGGCGTGGTCGAACGCGAGCGGCGCGGCCAGCTCGCCCTCGCGGGCGTGGGTGTCGTCCTGTTCCAGGAGGGTCTCCACCGGTGCCCAGCGCGCGCTGTGGGCGTCTCCACCGGCAGTGGGGGCGGGCAGGTCGGGGGCGAGGACCAGGTGGGCGACGCTGACGACCCGCATCCGGGGGTCGCGCTTGGGGTCGCCGTAGGTGGCGAGCTGTTCGAGGTGCGCGCCGTAGGCGGGCGACGCGTCCGCCGGGGACTGGGCGTGCAGGCCGGTCTCCTCGGCGAGCTCCCGGGCTGCCGCGTCCTCGAGGTCCTCGTCGGCCCGGACGAATCCGCCGGGCAGGGCCCAGCGCCCCTGGAACGGCGGCTCACCGCGGCGCACGGCCAGTGCGCACAGGGCGTGGCGGCGCACGGTGAGCACGACCAGGTCGACGGTGACAGCGAAGGGCGGGAAGGCCGACGGGTCGTAGGGAGGCATGGCGTGATCATAGTCGTCCGCCTGACGATAAACAGGCCCACGAGGCACCTCACGTGCCCAGCTGCAGGCCTTCCGCCGCCGCCTCGACCATTCCCATGCCGAGTCTGCTGACCCGCAGGGCGAACGGCTGCTCCGCGACCCTCAGGTCGGTGAGCTCCATCGCGCCGAGCGGGGCGGTGCCCAGCGGCCGCAGGGACACCGTTCCGGCCGGGACGTCGGGGCGCAGTCCGGCGAGGGTGATCAGTATCTGCACCGCGCCGGCCGCCGCCACGGCCGCCGGACGGCAGGCCGCCGGGTGGGGGACGGGCGCACCGTCGGCGGTGCGCTGCTCCCCCGCGTACATCTCAGGAAGGCGGTGTCCGAAGCTGTCGGCGGCGTCGAGGACACCCTTGGTCAGGGCGCCTGCTGCCCGTTCGTGGCCGGCCGCGGCCAGGCCGGCGGCGGCGACCGCGGTCTCGTGGACGCGCACCGCGCCGCTGCGGTGGCCGAACGGGTTGTAGCCGCTCTCCTTGGCGCCCAGCCCGCGCAGGCCCCACCCGGAGTCCATGGCCGGACCGCCGAGCAGTCTGGCCAGTTGGTCGGTCTGTGCCGCGTCCAGCAGGCCGGGGGCGAGGGTGCCGCCGCCGAGGAGGCCGGTGTCGAGGAGGTGGGCGGTGGTGGAGGCGAGATGCGAAACGGGCCTTCCGTCGGCGGTGAGCCAAGCCGCGGGGCGGCCGCCCATGCGGTCCTCGACCCAGAAGTCCGAACGGAATCGGGAGCGCAGGTCCGCGGCCCACTCCCGCAGCGCTGCCGCCTCGGACGATCCGTACGCCTCGAGGAGATCGGCGCCGAGCAGGGCGGCGCGGTGGGCGTGGGCCTGGGTCTCACAGCGGTACGGCCCGCCGGGAGCGGGGTCGGGCAGATAGCCGCCGCGGCCGTCGCGTGGCGGGTCGGTCACGATGCGCAGCCAGCGCAGGCAGCGCTCCGCGGCGGGCATCAGCCGCTCGGTCTCCCGCTCGGGCAGGCCCCAACGACGCGCCTCGGCCAGAACGGTGGGGAACAGCAGGGTGGCTTCGATGCCCGTGCAGCTCGGCGGGGCGTGCGGTCCGGCGTCCCGGAGGGAACCGGGAATTCGGCCGAATTCCACCCCTGGGGCGGCGTGTTGGCTACGGGCGAGCACCCGCAGTGTGCCTGCGGCAAGCCGGGTGCCGAGCGGCAGCAGCATCCGGGCGGTCCACAGCGCCTCGGCCGGTGCGAGGCCACAGCGCCAGGGGAAGCCGCCTGCGACGTATACGTCCGCGGGGGCGAGCGGGTCGCGCATCGTCAGGCCGTGCAGGTCGTCGAGGCTGCCTGCCATCAGGGCGTCGGCTCGATGGTCGTCGCATCTCAGCAGGGCCGTCGCCCAGGGCTGCGGTGGCCGGTCACCGCGTTTGTGCGGCGCGAACGTTCCACGGCGGGGGCCGGGGATGCGGACGCCCCCGGCGCGTCGGCTGACGGGAGCGCCGGCGCCGGGTCGGCCGGGGGCGTGCTCCAGTCCGGCGTGCAGTTCGATGGTGCGGCTGCCGCCGGGCGGCAGGCTCAGCTCCCAGCGCAGCAACCCCGCCGAGGCGAGGGCGTCCTCGGGTGTGGGTGTCGCCCTCACCACCGCATGCACCCCGGGCCCCGACCAGCGGAGCCCGGAGCCATGGACCACGGCCCGAAGTTCAGGGCCCGGAAGGCCGACGGCGACGGCTCCGAGCTCCGCGAGGTCCGTGCCGAGCCGGATCTCGACGGGCAGTCGGACCGGCCGGGCCGCGCTGCTGCGGAAGGTGATCCGCTCGGTGCCGTCGGCGTACCGCAGCCGCTCCATGCGGATCTCCGGGTCCGGCCCGCGCTCGCCGGTCCTGCGGACCGTCCCGATGAACCGGGCGCGGTCCGCCCCGGTCAGCCTCCCCTGGACAACCAGCGGTTCGCCGCCCGCAGCCCGCAGTTCGCAGTGGGACAGGACCCGCCGGCCGTCGCGGTAGAAGCCCTCCAGGCCGTGGCCGGTCAGCTGGCCCGAGCCGGGGGACACGGCGAGCGCGGGGAGGGCCACGCAGACCAGCGAGGAGTGGACGGGTTGGGGTTGTGGGGTGCGGGGCGGCGCCGGACGCCGCTCTCCGGACGGCCGGTGGACCGGCTGGGTGGTGGGGACGATGCCTGGCACGCTCTGCGCTCCCTGGTGGGGTCGGGGATCCGTACGGCCTGCTCCAAATAGGTGAACGGTCCGGCCGGTGCCCAGGTCACGCCGGTCGCATGGCGCCGGTGCGATCATCGCCTGCTCCGGTCGTCGTCCCGGCGCGCACGGCGCCTGCCGCGCCCATCGGTCGTCCGGGCGCCGGGGCCGGTGCCGCCGCGCGATCCCCGGGGGCGGCCGGCGGGCCCGGAGCGGGCCGGGCCCGATCGCGGCGCGTGCCGCGAAGCCTCTTCGGCGGTGGGCGCGGACTCGGCGGGAGGTGTCGACTCGGCGGGAGGTGCCGACTCGGCGGTGGGCGCGGCACCGTCGGTGGCGGCCACCGCCTCCCGGTGCTGCTCGCGCAGGCAGCGGCGCAACGGCTCCGGATCGAGGCCTTCGTTGATGGCGCGGTGCAGGAGCTGCGCGAAGGTGTAATCGGGGTCGAGGGCCAGGGCGCAGCTGAGGGCGACCCGCGCCGACGGTCCGTCCTCGGTGGACCAGCAGACCCATCCGGCGAGGGTGAGCGGTGCCACCGCGTGTTCCGTGTAGCCGCCCGCGCAGCGGCGGGCGAGGGCACGCCAGAGCCGGAGGGCCGGCGCGGCGACGGGGCCGTCCATCCACTCGGCCGCCCGGTCGCGGGTGATCCGGTCCTGGAGGCCGAGGATGAGGTCGGCGGCCTCGGCGTCGGTGATCAGCGCGTCGTCGCAGGCGTCCCGGGCCCGGTTGCTCCCCGAGGGGGTGTCCTGGCGGAAGCGGTGGATCATGGCGGCGGCCAGGTCGAGGGTGTCCCCGCGGACGGCCACCGCACCGTCTGCCCGCAGCATGCGGGGGACGAGCGCACCGGCCGCCTTGTCCAGCGCCTTGACCTGGTCGGCGGCGCGCGGGCCCTTGCGGGGCGTTAGCCGGGCCTCCATTTCCTTGAGTGAGCCGCGCACTTGCATTCCCGCGTAGGCGGCGGCCGCGGCCATCACGGAGGTGCCCGGCATGACCATGGGCGTGCCGTCGGCGGGGCAGCACCGGAAGTCGGGGCAGCAGTAGGACCAGAAGCGGCCGTTGGAGATGCAGAGCGCTTCCAGGACGGGTACGTCGAGGGCGCCGCAGGCGGTGCGCAGCCGTTGGGCGAGCGGGCGGAGGCGGTCCTTGACGTCCTTGCCGCTCTCGCCTGCCGCGGGCTCCTGGCAGAGGTAGACGATGATCGCTGCGGGCCGGGCGGCACGCTCCTGACCTGCTGAGATGAGGCAGTCTGCGAGCTGGTCGGCGGTGTCGGGCCACTGGGTGGTGTCCGTCGGGATGCCGAGCCGGACGCGGCCGCCGAAGCGTCCGCGCTCGCCGTGCAGCGCCACCATCACGATCGAATCGTCCGGATAGAAGCCCATGAGATACGGCAGGGCGTCGGCGAGTTCGGCCGGTCCGCGCAAGGTGACCTGCGCTTCGGCATGCTCGGTCGAGTCGGCGGCGGCGGTTGCGGAGTGGGAAGGGCCCGCGGGCCGGGAGGGTCCGGAGGAACGGGGCGGGGTGGCGCTTTGGGCGGGGACGGCGGGGGCCGGCGGCTCGAGGGCTCGGGAGGCGGGTGAGGGGGGTGAGGAGTCCGCCGGGTGGCCGGAGGCGTCCGGGGAATTCGCGGCGGACGATGCCGAGGGCGTTTCCGCGGAGTTGATGTCGGTGCTGTGCTTGCGCGGTTCGCTGTGCGGATTCATGGCTCGAAGATCCCGCGACCGGCCGCCGCTCCGCGACCCCTGTGGATAACTCGCGGGTGACGAGGTTGTCCACAGCTTCGGGCGGGGGTTCGCGCGTTGTCAGTGGCATCGGGTTGCATGGGGGCATGAGCAGCGAACTGGATGTCTCACAGCGCGGCGGCAAGAGTTGCGGTGATCGCTGCCGCCAGTGGCAGTTGGGCGAGGCAGGAGCCGGAGCGCTGAGCCGCACTTACCGCGTTGCGTCAGCGGCTCAGTGACGGTCCGGCTCTCGTGGGTCTCGCCAACGTTTTGCTGCCTGCTCGAACTCGGTTGATTCGTAAGGCGGTTTCAGAAGATCTTCGATCCGGGGCCCCGGTGCCCTCGCCCGGCATCATCGCGGCTCTCGCCTCGGCGTTGGTCGGCGTTGGTCAACTCACCAAGCGTGCTGTGGGTTTGCGGTGGGCGGGCGGGGCGTGGCGCAGTCGAGCATTTGAGCAATCGATCCGGGCGTTCGGCGCAGAGGGAGGGGAGGGTGGGTGGATGGTGGGCGCTCTCGGTGGTCGAGTGGGCCGCATCGCGTTCTCCGGATAACCGGACGCAGGGCGGCGGGCCGGGAATTGCGTGTCGTTCCGTTCCCCGGGAGAACAGTGACGGGTGGGGAGCCGACGTCGGGCGCCTACCGGAGTGGGAAGGCGCCCGAGGAATTCTCCGCCGCTCAGGCCCCTGCGTGGTCGGCGAGCAGGGTCACTTGCCCAATTCCTTGGCCAAGGCGGCGCGGCGGGCGAACATCTTCTCCTTGGACTCGGCCATCTCGCGGAGCGCCGACTTCCGCTCCCGCTGGGCAAGCCGGTCCAGATAGAGGTGACCGTGAAGGTGGTCCGTCTCGTGCTGCAGGCACCGTGCGAAGTAGCCCCTGCCCTCGATCACCAGGGGGTTGCCGTCCTTGTCGCGGCCTCGTACGACGGCACGGTCGAGACGGGGCACCACACGGTAGGGGCCGGGAACCGACAGGCATCCTTCGGTTTCTTCGATCAGCATGCGGTCCTCGGCCACGACCTCGTCCAGGACCGGGTTGGCGATGTGGCCGACGTGGCGCACGCCCCACTCATCGGTGATGTCCCACACGAACAACTGCAGGTCCACGTCGATCTGGTTGGCGGCGAGCCCCGCGCCCTCCGCCACCTGGTTCGTGGCGAACATGTCGTCGATCAGCTGCGAAAGCTCCGGCGTACCGAACTCGGTGACCTCCCGGCACCGTCGGTGCAGGATCTCCTCGCCGACGACGGTGATGCGGCGCACGGCGCCCCGTTCCACCTCAGGAGCCATCTGCGGGTAGGACTCGACGGGTTCGCCCTGCACTCGTACTCGGCGATCCTGCGAGGTGTCACCGGATTGAACAGCCATGGAGTTTCAACGCCTTCCACACATGCGTGAGCCGGCCGGGGACGGGGCCACCGGCCGGCTGCGGTCCAGCTTGATCGATTACTTTCCAAAGTAGCACTCTTTGCAAAGCGGGTGACGATATCCGTCAAGCAGCATTCGTGGGCCCGCTGTTGCGACTCGCGGGGCAGTCGCTTTCGGACTTCATCCCGTGCGCTTCGCCCTGCTGGACCCGCTCGCCGAGGACGGCACCTTCCAGACCGACGGGGAAGCGCCGGGGCCCGGGATCGGTTCGGATGTCGCCCGAGGAGAGGCCCTTCACCAGGGGGAATGGCCATGAAGGCAGGGACCGTCACAGCGATATGCGCTGTCGTGATCGCTGTCGCGTCGCTCCTCGTCTCGATCTGCCAAACACGCGCGATGCGGCAGCACGACCGTCAGTCGGTGCGGCCGGTGCTCCCACTGCACCGAGGCCGGCCGAGAGGCGGAAGGGCAGGGATCCGCCACCGCCTGTGCCGAACGCACGTCGGCCCGACGTGGTGCGGACGCACTCCCCACTTGTGTGATCGCCCTCGGGCCGGCCTCTCGGTGAGGCCTGGACTTCTTTTGGGGCGCGGCAGGTCGTCGCCGGTGTCAGGGCCGCGCCCCAAAATGCGCATCGGTCGTTCAGTCGACTCCGAGGGCCGCGATGACGTCCGCGGCTCCTTCGCGGCGGCCGGCGGTGGTGGTCACCACGGGGATGGGTCGCGTGCCGAGTTCGACCATCGCCCGGAGTTCACGCAGGATCGTGCCGACCCCGTCCTGGTCCGCCTTGTTCACGACGTAGAGGTCGGCGATTTCCAGTACGCCGGCCTTGGCCAGCTGGATGCCGTCGCCCGCGCCGGGCGCGAGGACGACGATCGTCCGGTCGGCGACGGAGGCGATCTCGACCTCGGACTGCCCGGCCCCGACGGTCTCGATGAGGATGACGTCGAATCCCACCTCGGACAGGATCGAGACCATCGGCCGGGCGGTGGCCGAGAGCCCGCCGAGATGGCCCCGGCTGGAGACCGATCGGATGAACACCCCTGGATCTTCGGAGTGCTCCTGCATCCGGATCCGGTCGCCGAGCAGCGAGCCTCCGGTCACCGGTGACGACGGGTCGAAGCAGAGCACCGCCACACGGCTGCCACGCCGCCGGAACTCGGCGATGAGGCAGGACGCCAATGTCGACTTGCCGACGCCCGGCGCACCGGTCAGGCCGATCACCGTTGCGGAGCGTTCGGGCGCCTGGAGATCGGCCTCCGTGAGGTGGTGGTTCTCCGCGCGGGCCATCAGGCGGGCCAGTGCCCGTACATTGCCGTGCCGTGCGGATTCCAGCGATTCCCGAAGCTGTTGACTGGTCAATCCGTCACCTCGATCAGGTGCAGATTCGCCTGCGCCCATTCGATGATCTCCGGCAGCGCGTCACGTGAGGTGAAGACCCGCAGCACGCCCATCTCGACGAGTTGCCGGGCGTCCTCGGGCGGGATGATTCCGCCGCAGAACACCGGTACGTTCGCCGCGTCGTTCTCGGCGAGCAGCTTCAGGATCCTGGGCACCAACTCCATATGCGCGCCCGAGAGCAGGGACAGGCCGATGGCGTCGGCTCCCTCTTCCAGAGCGGTGCGGACTATCTGCTCGGGCGTCTGGCGCAATCCGGTGTAGATCACCTCCATACCGGCGTCGCGCAATGCGCGCGCGACCACCTTCGCCCCTCGGTCGTGGCCGTCCAATCCCGGTTTGGCGACAACCACTCGGACGCGATTCATCTGTCCCCCGGCCTTTCCTGTGTCTGAGTGATGACGGGCGTCGTCATGCCGCCATCAGTGGGGTGATCCGGTCCTCGCCGATGTGCGATCGCAGCACGGAATCGGTCACGCCGAGGCCCTTCGACGGCGCCAGGCAGAGCACGCCGACCTTGCCGAGGTGTCCGTTGCGCTGAATCATGCGTGCGGCTTCGGCGGTCTCGTGGAACGGATACACCTCGGACAGCATCGGCTGCACACGCCCGCGCTGGATGAGGCGATTGGCCTGCCACTGCTCGTAGAGATTCGCTCCGTGGCTGCCGATGACCTTCTTCAGGCGCATCCACAGGTAGCGGTTGTCGAAGGTGTGCTGATACCCGGTGCTCGACCCGCAGGTCACGATGACACCACCGCGCCTGGCCACGTATACCGAGATGCCGAAGGTGTCGCGTCCGACGTGCTCGAAGACGATGTTCGGGTCCTCACCGATCTCACGCCTGATGATCTTCCCCAGCCGCTTGCCGGTGGCCACGGTGGCGTCCGGGTCGGCGGAGATCTCACCGATCTCGCGCCGGTCGATCACCAGCTCGCAACCGAGCTTGCGGGCGAGCTCGGCCTTCTTCTCCGAGCCGACGATGCCGATCGGGATGCCACCGCCATTGCGGACGAACTGCACTGCGTAGCCGCCCAGGCCGCCCGCCGCGCCCCATACGAGCACCACATCGCCCTGGCGCATGTTGGCGCCGCGCTCGCTGATGAGCATCCGGTAGGCCGTCCCGGCACACAGCGGATTGCTGGCCGCTTCCTCCCAGCTGAGGTGGGCGGCCTTGGGGAGCAGCTGGCTCGCCCGGACGACCGCGTAATGGGCGAGGCCGCCGAAGTTGGTCTCGAATCCCCACGCCCGCTGCTCGGCGCCCATCATGCCGTCGTCGTGCGTGTGTGCCTCCTGGTCGTCGACGTGGGCCGTCGCGATGGCGACGTGGTCGCCGATCTTCCAGTTCCGGACGCCGTTGCCGACTCGTACGATCACTCCGGCGGCGTCCGAGCCGAGTACGTGGTACGGCTGGTCGTGCCGTGCGGCCCAACCGCCCTGCTTTCCGTAGTGGCGCAGGAAGTTGAAGGTGGGCATCGGCTCGAAGGTGGCCGACCAGATCGTGTTGTAGTTCATCGCCGCGGCCATGACGGCGACCAGGACCTCGTCCGGAGCGAGCTCCGGCATGGGGACGTTCCCGATGTGGAGCGATTTGCGGACGTCCTTGTCGTCGACGCCGGCGAACATGCCGACGTCTTCGACCCGCAGGTAGGCCGCGGCGTACTCACTCGGAACCGGAATGCGTTCCAGTACGTCGGGAGAGGCTCCCGCTACCACTGCTGCCGAAAGCTCGTCCATGGTCATCCTTCCTTGCTGTCCATCTCGGAATGGCGGATCTGTATACGTCCCGGCAGATCGCTTCCGTGCAGCCACTTCCGCAGGTACGCGCGGAACTCGCGCACGGTCGGGGCATCCGGGCCACGGCCGGTCACCACCAGCACCGCGGTCTGGGTCCGGGCCGTTTCGAGCCGCACTTCCGCTTCCCGGACCCATGGATGGGTCCGGGCGATGCGCGCGACGGCCGAGGTGTCGATCAGACTGCGGGTGCAGATCCATCGGCCGTGCTCCGGCCCGAGCAGCCGCACGCCGCCGTCCGCGGCGACATATCCGCAGTCGCCGGTGGGCACCTCGCGGCCGTCGGGGAGACGGACCTGGAGCGCACCCGCGATCGATCGCGGCAAGGGCTGCCCCGACGGGCCGTGCGCCGTGAACGCCACGCCCTGCGCGGGGGCCAGGCGCGGCGGATTCGGGGGGTCCTCGTCCAGCAGTGTTCCGGCGCGGACGCCGCCGCGGGTGTAGGGGATCCCGTCGGTGGCGGTGTCCGGCCGGTCCGCGCGCGCCGGGGTGACCGAGGACGTCGTGCGGTTCGCCGCGAGGTCCGAGACGGCCGTGCGGAAGTCGGTCAGGAGCTGCTCCGCTTCCTGCGCTCCCATGAGGTCCTGGCGGTAGTCCAGACGCACCCGGCAGTCCGGCCAGTTCGCCCGGATCTGCAGTGTCCTGGCCAGCGTCGCCGACGTGTTCGGGGTGAAGAAGTCCCAGTCGGTGCGCAGGCCGGGGATGTCCAGGTCCAATCCGGCCGGCGGCCGGGGAAAGGAGAGGCCGAGTTCGGTGCCGAGCCGGGCCAGCGGTCTGCCGGGCACGCCGGCGACCAGGTCGACGAACGGGACCCGGCGGAAGCGCGCCAGGTGGGTGAGGGCTTGGCGGGCCGCGGCCACCGACTGCTCGATCGACGCCTGCCGGGTGGTCTCGACGGCCACGGGGACCACGTTGATCTGGAGACCCGCGACATGGCCGGTGTGCTCGTCACTCACGTCGGAGGCCAGCGCCAGGAGGGCGGTGCTGTTGCCGTACACCGCCAACTGACGGATCGACGCCGCCAGGAGCATGGTGAAGGTGCTCACCTTCAGCGTCCGGGCCGTCTCCCGCAGGGTGGCGACCGCGGACGGGTCCAGGTCGATGGTGGGCGAGGACGTGATCGTCCGGTCTCCCAGCCGGCCGCCCTCGGGCAGGGCCATCGGCGTGGCCGTCTCGACGGTCCGGCGCCAGAAGGCCGTCGCCTCCTCGGCCACGTCGCCGGGGGCGACCGGCGTCGTGGGCGCGGCCAGTGGCGACGGCCGCACCGGGCGGCCCGCCCGGATGTCCCCGAGGTAGGCCGAGAAGTCCCGCGCCACGAGGAACTTGCTGCGCCCGTCGAAGCCGGCGTGATGTGCCGCGAACACGACCGAGCAGCGGTCGTCGCCGTGCGTCAGGAGGTGGAACCGGATCGGCGCCTCGGTGGACAGGTCCCAGTGGCGGCGCTGGAGGTGCTGCGCGGTCCAGGCACGGACGGCTGCCCTCTCGGTGCCTTGCTCGCAGGCGAGTTCGGCGCGTCCGAAGGCGCAGGCGTCCTGCGCCGACAGCACGCACTGGCGCAGCTGCCCGTCGATCAGCCGGAGCACCGAGCGCAACGGCTCGTGCCGGTGCAGCACCGACCGTGCCGCCGCCTTGAGATCGTCTTCGTCGACGGCGCCGTGGAAGGTCGCCACGAAGTATCCGCCGCCGCTGATCGACGGATCGATCTCCGCTTCCGCCCACAGCGCGTACTGGCCGGCGTCCGCGGGCCGGTCGTGCAGGATCGTCGTCATGCGCGACCGACCCGGCCGCTTCGACGCCGGCTCAGATCATCGGAGATCGCCTGTACGACGGCCTCTCGGTCGATCTTGCCGCTGGGCGTCCTGGGGAGTTCGGGCAGTTCGGTCACCGAGAGCGGCACCGACACCTCCGGCAGCACCGTGCGCAGGCGGTCGAGGATGCCGGCCTCGATGGACGCGTCGCCGCTCTCGCGGAGTACGACCGCGGCCCGGAGGCTGGTGTGACCGGACCTGCTCGGCACCATGGCCGTCGCGGCGGCGGCGATCTCGGGGGCCGACAGCAGTTGCGCATCGACCTCCAGGAGATCCACCCGGATTCCGCGGATCTTGATCTGGTCGTCCATGCGCGACAGGAAGCGCACACCGTCCGCGGTGAGTTCGACCAGGTCCCCGGTGCGGAACGCCCGGGTGTGGCCGGCCGGGGTGGGGGCGATGTCGATGTACCGCTGGGCGGTCAGCTCCGGCCGCCCCAGGTACCCCTCGGACAACGGGTGCCCGGCGACGAGGAGTTCGCCGATGCGGGGGGTGTCCGGATCCTCCGGAGCGACGAGCAGCTCGCATCCGGGCAGGGGGACGCCGATCGGGGGCAGATGGGGCCAGGTCGCCGGGTCGGCGTCCAGTACATGCGACGTCACCATGGCGGATTCGCTCTGCCCGTAGTGGTTGACCAGTCGGCAGGCGGGCATGCCGGCGAACATCGACCGGATGTCCTCCGAGCAGACCATCTGCTCACCGGCGGTGTTCACCTCGACCAGGTGCAGCTTGTCGAGCAGTTCCGCCCGCGCCGTCACGGCCAGCATCTGCAGGGCGACGAACGGGACGAACAGCCGCTCGACCCGGTGGTCGGCCAGCCAGCGCAGCAGGCGGGCCGGCTCGCGGCGCAGCTCCTCCGGCATGATCACCAGCGTGCCGCCGCCGCACAGCGTGCCGAGGATCTCCTGGAAGGAGACGTCGAAGTTCAGCGGGGCGAACTGGGCGGTACGCAGGTCCGGTCGCGGCGAGTGCGATGCCTGCCAGTCGACCATCGCGTCCACGCAGCGGTGGGTCAGTGCCACGCCCTTGGGCCACCCGGTCGAGCCGGAGGTGTAGATGACGTAGACCGGCAGCTCGGGGTCGCAGGGGACCGCGCCGAGGTCCGGTGCCGCGGTCGTGGCGGGCGCCGCACCGATCCGCAGCATCGGGCCGCCGTACCGCACGCCGGAGTGCTCGGTGGCGATGACGGCACGCGGCGCACAGTCGTCGATCATGAACTGGAGGCGCTCGGCGGGGTATTCGGGATCCAGCGGCACGTAGGTGGCGCCGCGGAGCATCACCCCGAGCAGCGCGGCGACCGCGCCCGCGCCGCGCGGCAGGGACACCGCGACCCGGTCCGCGGTGGCCACGCCGGCCGTCTCCAGGTCGGCCGACACGCACTGCGCCCAGGCCGCCAGCTCACCGTAGGTGTACTGGCGTTCGGCGTCGACGACCGCCGTGCGGCCGGGGTCGTCCTGGACGTGCCGTGCGAAGTCCGCCAGGAAGCACTCCGGCTTCGTCGGGCCGCCCCACAGCGAAAGGAATTCCTGTGCGGTCATGCACCGGCCCCCCGCTGTGGCACCGCGGTCAGCTCCTCGTTGACGGCGTCCACGAACTCCTCGATGGTGGGGTTGTTGAATATCAGGCGCAGTTCCGCCTCGATGCCGTACTCCCGCTCGATCAGGGCGAGGATCTTCGCCGCCACCAGGGAGTCACCGCCGAGGTCGAAGAAGTTGTCCTCGGGCGTGAGGCCGTCCACGCCGAGTGCGCGCTCCCAGAACGCGGAAATGGTGGAGGTCATCTGCTGGTTCATATCTACTCGCTGCCTATTCGCTGTCTATTCGCTGTCTGTTCGGAATGGTCATCGGCGCGTCACCGCAATTCGCGGGGACGTCGTTCCGCGCTGTCGTTCAGCGGGCCTGCCCGTCGTGCGCGGCGGCCGCCAGTCCGTCCGCGACCGCACGTTGCATCTGGCCGATGCTGGCCCGTGCCCGGGCGGCCGCGATCATCGATTCCATGACGTTGCGTCCCGCCGCGACGTCGCTGGTCAGGGCGCGCAGTTCCGCCTCACACGTCCCCCGCTCGAAGGGGCGTCGACGCCCCGGAACGACGCCGGAGCGAAGTTGCCGTTCGGTGAGCCACTCCTCTTCCTCGGACACCTCGGCATCGGCGACGCCGACCGTGGGGCCGCCGCCGGCGTAGGCCATGTCGTCGATGTGCGACTCCAGCCACCCGCTGCGCAGACAGCTCAGCAGTCCGCCCCGGGCGGCGATGTCGTCGAGCCAGCCCTGGGCTTCCTGCTCGATTTCGTCGGCGATGCGGGAGATCGTGTCCGATCCGCCGAGCGGGTCGACGTACCGGGCCACATCGGTCTCCTTCAGCAGGATCTGCTGCACGCGCAGCGCGACCCGCGCGGAGAGCTGGCCGGGGGTCTGCGCCGCCTCGTCGAAACCGCAGACGTGCAGTGACTGGACCCCGCCGAGGACCGCCGCCATCGCCTGGATGGTGGTACGCGCGATGTTGTTGAGCGGTTCGCTCGCCGCCAGGGCCGATCCGAAGGTGTTGACCTGGATGCGCATGCGGGTCGACTTGTCGTTGGTGGCGCCGAAGCGGTCCACCATCCGCGTCGCATACATCCTCCGCAGCACCCGGAACTTCGCCGCCTCGGCGAGCAGTTCCATATGGGTGCCGAAGATGAAGCTCAGCCGCGGCGCGACCTCGTCGACGGTGAAACCGCGGTCCAGCATGCCGTGGAGGTACTGCTCGGCGTCGGCGATGCCGAGCGCCACCTCCAGCGAACGGTTCGCGCCGGCTTCGCGGGCATGGCCGCCCGAGATGGAGACGGGATTGACCTTGGGCAGGTGGCGTACGCAGTACTCGATGACGTCCAGCGAGAAGCGGAAGCTGTCGTCGAGGTCGAAGACGAACGCCTTGCGGGCGGCGTGCTCCTTCAGCATCTCGTTCTGCAGCGTGCCGCGCAGCAGTGCGGGATCGACGCCGGATTCCTCGGCGACCACGATCCACAGGGCGAGGATCATCGGCGCGGTCGCGTTGATGGTGAACGAGACCGACACCTGATCCAGCGGAATTCCGTCGAACACCGCCGCCAGATCGTCGACGGTGGCGACCGAGACGCCCGCCCGGCCGACCTCTCCCACCGCGGCCGGATCGTCCGGGTCCAGCCCCAGCTGGGTCGGCAGGTCGAAGGCCAGGGAGAGCCCGGTCTCGCCGCGTTCGAGGAGGTAGTGGAACCGCTTGTTGGTGTCGAGGCCGTCGCCCAGGCCCGCCAGCTGCCTGATCGTCCACGGCCGGGACGTGTACCCCTTGGGATGGATTCCGGCCTCGTAGGGGAATTCACCGGCTTTACTCATCATCGACACCTGCCAATCCTGCTTTCAGAAGGTCGCCATAGGCGTCCAACACATCGGGACTCAATATGTCGTTGTGTGCGCAGTCGACTGCGTATTCCTTGACCGGACCGGTGACGAAGGGTGTCCAGTCGCGCGAGTAACCCGAATCGACTTCCGCCCCCATTGCCTTGAACACCACGGCGGTGCCGTCGAACACTTCCGGTGTATGGCCGTGCCAGAGTTCCGAGTTGTATCGGAGGTTGTGCACGACGTGGCTGATGATCCAGGCCGGCGGAATGGCGGCGCCGAGGGAGGACTGGCTCTCGACCCACTCCACGATCTGCTCGGCGGAGGTCAGTTCGGGCGGCGCGGGCAGCTCGACGTTCTTGGAGACGAAGTACCGCAGCACATCGACCTCGTCGAACTCCTCTTCCGCCGCCCGTGTCACGCCGGGCTCCACCATGGCCGCGTCCAGCAGCACCAGCCGTCGCACGCGCGCGCCCCGGCGCCGCAGCTCGACCGCCATCTGATGGGCGACGACACCGCCGAAGGACCAGCCGAGCAGGTCGTAGGGCCCTTCGGGCCGGATCGACTGCACGAGGTCGGCGTAGAGCTCCGCCATCTCCCCTACGGTGCGGGGCCGCTCGCCCGTGTCGACGGTCTGCTGGATGCCGACGATCGGGCGCTTCAGGACGTTGCCGAGGGCCTGATAGGCCCAGCTGACGCCGCCACCGGGGTGAATGCAGAACAGCGGATCGCCGGGGCCCTGCCGGAGCCTGGTGACCTGGGGCAGCTCGTCCGACTGCGACCAGCTGTACAGCTGCCGGCTGAGTCCCCTGATCGTCGGTGCTTCCATCAGCGCGCGCACACCGACCTCGGAGTCGAAGGACTCCCGTACGGCGGCGACCACCCGCATCGCCGACAGGGAGTTCCCGCCGAGGTCGAAGAAGGAGTCGTCGACGCCGACTCGGGGCAGGTCGAGCACCCGCGCAAAGATCCCCGCGAGGATCTCCTCCACCGGAGACGACGGCGCCCGATACACCCCGCCCGTGAACTGCGGCTCGGGCAGCGCCCGCTTGTCCAGCTTGCCGTTCACCGTCAGCGGGAAGTCCTCGACGACCATCACCACGGCCGGAACCATGTACTCCGGCAGCTGCACGGCCACCTCGCCGCGCACGGCCGCACCGTCCAGGCCGGCCGCCGCGTCGGCGGGCACCACGTAACCCACCAGCTGCTTGCCCGCATCGGTCGGCCGCACGATCACGGCGGCCCGGTCCACACCGGCCACACCGGCCAGGGCGGCCTCGACCTCGCCCAACTCGACGCGGAAGCCACGGATCTTCACCTGGTCGTCGGAGCGGCCCACATACTCCAGCTCGCCCCAGGCGTTCCACCGCACCAGGTCACCGGTGCGGTACATCCGCGAACCGGCCGGGCCGAAGGGGTTCGCCACGAACCGCGACGCCGTCAGGCCCCCGCGGCCCACATAGCCCAGGCCGACGCTGCGCCCCGCCACGTACAGCTCGCCGACCACGCCGACCGGCACCCTGCGCAGACCGGCGTCCAGCACGAACAGCGCGTCACCCGGAACCGGCGAACCGATCGGCGCACCCTTGCCGGGCTGCATGGGACCGCTCATGGACGCATAGAACGTCTCGGTCTCGCCGTACCCGTTGATCATGGCGCGGCCGGGCGCCCAGCGCTCGACCAGCTCGGGCGAACTCGCCTCGCCGCCCACGAAGACGGTCCGTACGCCCTCCAGTCCCTCGGGCGACAGCATTTCGAGCGCCGACGGGGTCTGGTTGACCGTGGTGACCTGCTCGTCGATGAGCAGCTGATGGAAGTCGGCGGCGGAGTGGACGGCGTCCTCGGGGACGACGACCAGGCGCCCGCCGTGCAGCAGCGCGCCCCACATCTCCCACACCGACACGTCGAACGCGTAGGAGTGGAACAGCGACCACACCTGGTCCGGGGTCGGCACGAACGCCCGCTCCGACGGGGCGTACATCTGCGTCACGTTCGCCTGCGTGATCGCGACGCCCTTGGGCACACCGGTCGTTCCGGAGGTGTAGGTGATGTACGCGACGCGGTGTGCGTCCGGCAGCGGCAGCGCGGCGGTCGGCTGCGCGGCCATGGCGGGATCTTCGACGTCCACCACCGGGACGCCGGATCCGTCGACGCGGTGCGCCTGCCCGGCGGTGGTCAGGACCGCGAGGGGGGATGCGTCGTCGAGGATGAACACCACGCGCTCGTCGGGGTGGTTGACGTCGATCGGCAGGTACGTCGCACCCAGCTTCAGCAGCGCCAGGATCGCGATCACGGTGTGCTGCGAACGGGGCAGCAGCAGCGCCACGACCTCCCCGGCGGCCACACCGCGGCCGGACAGCAGGTGCGCGAGCCGCGACGATTCCTCCTCCAGCTCCCGGTACGTCCATGACCGGCCCTCGAACACCAGGGCCACGGCGTCCGGCCGCCGCTCCACTTGCCGGGCGAACAGCTGGGGAATCGACGGGTCGTTGGCCTGTTCGAACAGCACGGGTCGCTGGCCGAGCTCGTCCAGTTGCGCCCGCTCCTCCTCGTCCAGGAGGTCGACCGACATCACCGGGCGGTCCGCGTCGGCGACCATCACCGTGAGCAGCCGCTGCCACCGTGCCACGACGCGTGCCACGGTCTCGGCGTCGAAGACGTCGGTGCGGTATTCGACGACACCGACGATGCCCGCGGGCCGGCCGGCGTCGTCGAACCGCTCACGCAGGCTGAACGTCAGGTCCATGCGTGCGGTGAGGGTGTCCGCCTGGTCCGGGGAGATGTCCAGGCCGGGCAGGGACAGATCGGGCAGGGTCATGTTCTGCCAGGCGAACAGCACCTGGATCAGCGGGTGGTGTGCCTGGGTGCGGACGGGGTTGAGCCGGTCCACCAGGGCGTCGAAGGGCACGTCCTGGTGCGCGAAGGCGTCCAGGCTCCGCTCGCGGACCTGCCCCAGCAGCTCACCGAAGCTCTGCTCACCCGACACCTGCGTCCGCAGCACCAGCGTGTTGACGAAGAACCCGACCATCTCGTCGAACTCGGAACGCCCACGGCCCGCCGTCGGCACACCGAACGCCACATCCGCACTGCCGCTCAACCGCGACAACAGCACCGACAACGCTGCCGACATCACCATGAACGTCGTCGCGTCGTGTTCGCGTGCGACCCGCTGCACCAGCTCCTGCAGCTCCGCGGGCCACTCGACGAGGACCTGACCGCCCTGGTGGTCGGCCACCGCCGGATACGGCCGGTCGGTCGGCAGCTCCAACAGCCCCTCGAATCCGGCGAGTTCCCGCTCCCAGAACCGGGTCTGCCGGCCGAGTCGGCCTTCGGGGTCCGCCTCGTCGCCGAGGAGTTCGTGCTGCCAGAGCGTGTAGTCGGCGTACTGGACCGGCAGCGGCGACCACTGGGGTGCCGCATGGGCACCGCGCGCCCGGTAGGCGGTCAGCAGATCGCGTACCAGCGGCGCCAGCGACGAGCCGTCGCCCGCGATGTGGTGCACGACCAAGGCCAGCCGGTGTTCGGTGGCGGACACCGCGAACAGACGGGCGCGGAAGGGGACCTCGGCCGCCAGGTCGAACTCGTGGCGTGCCACCGCGCCGACGGCCTCGTCCAGTCGGTGTGCCGTCCATCCGGTGGCGTCGACGACGTCCCAGCCGAAGTCCAGCCCGGCCGCATCCAGGATGCGCTGCTCGGGCACGCCGTCCACATCCGGGAAGACCGTCCGCAGACTCTCGTGCCGACCCACCACATCAGCGACCGCCGCACCCAGCGCCGCCACGTCCAACCCACCGGTCAGCCGCAACACCAGCGGAATGTTGTACGTCGCCGACAACCCCTCCAACTGGTG
>NZ_JBWKCJ010000044.1:0-34711 GCF_056436545.1 Streptomyces sp. NPDC043738
CCCCCCCCCCCCCCCACGCCCCCCCCCCCCCCCCCCCCCCCCCCCCCCCCCCCCCCCCCCCCCCCCCCCCCCCCCCCCCCCCCCGGGCCCGTGGATCACCGCCGGCGGCTCAGCCGCCCGACTTGCCGCCCTTCTCGGACGCCTTCGCGGCCCGGTCCAGCGCGGCCTTGAGCTTCTTCTGGGCCTCGCCGTAAGCGCCCCAGTCGCCCGCCACGCGCGCCTTCTCGCCTTCCTCGTAGGCCTTCTGCGCGTCGGACAGGGCTTGCTGCACCGTCTGGTTCGACGGCGGCTGCTGGCCGGTGTCACCGCCGCCGGGCGGCTTCTCCGTACCCGAACTGGGTGCCTTCTTCCCGAAGACCACGTCCAGCGCGTCCTTCAGGGAGTTCTCCAGGACCGGCTTGTTGTCGCCGTAGCTCACCAACACCTTCTTCAGCAGGGGGTAGTTGGTGTTGGCACCCCGCAGGTATACCGGTTCGACATAGAGCAGTCCGCCGTCCAGTGGCACGGTCAGCAGATTGCCGTACTCGATCTCCGAATCGCCGAACTTCTTGAGGATGTTGAGCTCATTGGCGATGACCGGATCGGAGTTGAACTTCGACTGCACCAGCTGCGGACCGGGTACCGGCGTCTGCGCGGGCAGCTTCAGCAACCTGATCTTGCCGTAGTCGCCGCTGGTCGCATTCGCGTCGACGGCCATGAAGGCGCCGAGGTTGTCCTTCTTGTTCGGCGTGAAGGTCGTCGTCAGCGAGAAGGTCTGGTCCTTCTGGTCCGGCATCTTCATGCTCAGGTAGTACGGCGGTACCGCGTTGCCCGACTTGGTCGTCGGGTCGTTGGGGATCTGCCAGCGCTCGGAGCCGGTGTAGAAGGTCCCCGGGTCCGTGACGTGGTACGTGGTCAGCAGCTGGCGCTGCACCTTGAAGAGGTCCTGCGGGTAGCGCAAGTGCTCCTTGAGCGACGGGCTGATGGCGCTCTTCTTCTCGACCGTGTCGGGGAAGGCGTTCATCCAGGTCTTGAGGACCGGGTCCTTCTCGTCCCACTGGTAGAGCTTGACCGAGCCGTCGTAGGCGTCGACCGTCGCCTTGACGGAGTTGCGGATGTAATTGACCTGGTTCTGCTGAGCCACCACCGCCCGCTGCCCGTCGGTGAGCGAGTCGGCCGTGGTGTCCCCGAGCGTGGTGCGCGAGGCGTACGGATAGCCGTTGCTGGTGGTGTAGGCGTCCACGATCCACTTGATCCGGCCGTCGATGACCGCCGGGTAGGCGTCGCCGTCGATGGTCAGCCAGGGGGCGACGGACTCGACGCGCTCCTTGGGCGTGCGGTTGTACAGGATCCGCGAGCCGTCGCCGATCGCGCCGGAGTAGAGGATCTGCGGCTCCCCGAACGCCACCGCGTACGCGGCGCGGTTGATCGGGTTGGCGAGGTTGACCCCGCTGTCGCCCCGGTAGCTGTAGCTCTTCTCGCCGCTGTCGTCGGAGTAGTCCAGCTCCTTCTGCGGACCGCCGACGATGGAGTACTGCGTGGTCTTCTCGCCGTAGTACACCCGCTGCTCGTGCTTGGGCAGCTGTCCCTTGGAGGGCAGGTCCGACTCGGTGTACTTCGGACCGCCGCCGTCGGCGGCCTCGGTGCCCTTCGCGGCGACCGCGCCATAGCCGTGGGTGTACTTGAAGTGGTCGTTGATCCAGTTGCGCTCGGGGATGCCGGCGATGTTCAGCTCGCGCAGACCGATGACGGTGTCCTGGTCGGCGCCGTCCTGGTCCTTGTACCGGTCGACGTCGAGGGTGGAGGGGAACTGGTAGTACGCCCGCACCTGCTGCTGTTGCTGGAAGGCCGGCGAGACCACGTTCGGGTCGAGCAGCCGCATGCTGGCAGTGGTGTCGGCGTCGTCCCGCAGCCGCTGGCTGTCCTCCTTGCCGGTGGGCTTGTAGTTGCCCTTGTACGGCGTGACCTCGGCGTCCTGGATGTCGTACGCGTCCCGGGTCGCCTTGATGTTCTGCTTGATGTACGGCGCTTCCTTGGCCTGCTCGTTCGGCTGGACCTGGAACTTCTGCACGATGGCCGGATACAGCCCGCCGATCAGGATCGCCGAGAGCACCATCAGGCCGAAGCCGATCACCGGCAGCTGCCAGGTACGCCGCCAGAGCGTCGCGAAGAACAGCACCGCGCAGATCGCCGCGATGAAGAACAGGATGGTCTTCGCCGGGAGGTAGGCGTTGGCGTCCACATAGCGCATGCCCGCCCAGTTCTCGGCCGACTTCAGGCCGCTGGACTTCACCGCGAGTCCGTACCGGTCGAGCCAGTACGCGATCGCCTTGAGCGAGACGAAGAGGCCCAGCAGCACCGACAGATGGCCGGTGGCCGCGGCCGTCGCCCGCGAACCGGGGCTGGTCAGCCGCAGCCCGCCGTAGAGGTAGTGCGTCAGCGCGGCGGCCACCAGGCACAGCACCGCGCAGGCGAAGCCGAAGCTCAGCAGAAAGCGGTACCAGGGCAGGTCGAACGCGTAGAAGGAGACGTCCATGCCGAACTGCGGGTCGGTCTTGCCGAACGGCACGCCGTTGACCCACTGGAGCCATGTGCGCCACTCACCGGACGCGGAGGCGCCGGCGATCAGACCGACCACCGCCGTGATGGCGATCAGCGCCCACTTCTTGAAGGGCGCGATGCTCATCCGATAGCGGTCCAGGCTCTGCTGCTCCATGGACATCGCGCTCAGCGGCGGCCGCAGGCGGTGCGCCAGCCAGATGTTGAAGCCGACGGCCACGGCCATCAGGACGCCGAAGACGGCGAAGAGACCGATCTTGGTCGTCAGGGTGGTGGTGAAGACCGAGGAGTACTTGACCGAGCGGTACCACAGCCAATCGGTCCAAAACCCCGCAAACATCACGAAGAGCATGGCCAGCACGGCCAGCACACCCAATGTCATGAGCAGGGTCCGGATCCGCCGCGATGGTCGGCCGACTCTGATCCGTGGCCCTGTCGGGCCTCCGCCGCGGTCCGGCATCTGGAAAGCCAAGGTGCGCACCTCGAAGTTCGCTGTCGTGTGGAGCAGGCCCGGCGATAGTAGGACCCACTGATGCAACTTACGAAGGCTTTACTCGGTTCCCGATTTCGGGGGTGGACAAGGCACGATGTTGAGCATGACCAACCTCCCCGTTGACGGCACCCCCCTCGCCGCCGACCCGCTGACCCGCGCGGTGCTCGAAATCGATGAGTACAGCGCCGGGCTCGGCTGGGATCAGCCCGCCCGACTGTTCGCCCTCGTCGACACCGCCAAGCTGCGTGCGCAGGAGCCCTCGCTCGCCGCCCAGCTCGGTATCGACGACTCCACCACCGCTTCGCTGACCCCCGTGGAACAGGACGAGATCCCGGCCGGCGTGCCGCTCGACGAGTTCCTCGGCACCATCGCCTGGCCGGACGCCGTCACCGGCTGCGCGCTGACCGTGGAGCGGCTGATGCTGCCGCCGTCCGCCGAGGACTCCGAGCCCGAGGGCATGGACGAGGCGCAGCTCGCCAAGTGGGTCGCCGAGCACCCGGACCGCCAGGAGGTCCGGATGACGGTGGCCGTACTGCGCGACGGCTCCCGCGAATCGGCGCTGCGCCTGCGGGAGAAGGACTCCACCGCCGAGGTCCTCACCGGCGCGGCGCTCGTACCGGGCCTCGCCGACGCGCTCGCCGCGACCTTCGAGGCCTGACACACGACGGCACGTGTGCCGGCCCTGGGGGCGACTTCCCCGACGAAGTCCCCCTGGGGAAGGTGTCCCAGGACTCGCTCTAGGACCGGCCTGCCGGGCTGCAGCTCGGCAGGCCGGCTAGGTCGCCCTTGCGGATCTTCTCCAGCGCCTTGACGGCGTCGCCTATCGTCTCGACCTTGACCAGGCGGAGCCCGCGCGGGGTGTCCTTGGCGGCGGTGGCGCAGTTGTCCTTCGGTGTCAGGAAGAACTCCGCGCCCTTGTCGCGCGCACCGACCGTCTTCATCGAAATGCCGCCGATCGGGCCGACCTTGCCCTTGTCGTCGATCGTGCCCGTACCGGCCACGAACCTGCCGCCCGTCATGTTCCCGGGCGTGAGCTTGTCGACGATGCCGAGCGCGAACATCAGCCCGGCGCTCGGGCCGCCGACGTCGGCCAGCTTGATGTCGATGGGGAACGGGAAGATGTGGTCCACGCCGGCCTGGATGCCCACGATGGCGCGGCCGTCGTCCGCCTTCTGGGTCGTGATCGAGATCTGCTCCGCGCCGGCCGCGGGCTTCTCGCCCCGCTTCTCGGCCGCGGCCGCCTCCTTGGCGGGGATGACCGTGAAGACGACCTTCTCGCCGGGCTTGTGCTTGGTGACGAGCTTGGCGACGTCGCCCGCCTGCTTGACCTCCGTGCCGTCCACCGCCTTGATCACATCGCCCGCGTGCAGCCGCCCGTCGGCCGGCTTGTCCTTGACGACGGAGCCGACGACGGTCTGCGTGCCGACCGGCACGTGCAGCTGCTTGAGGGCGGCGGCCTTGGCGCTCTCCTGGGACTGGCTGAACTCCTCGGCGTTCTCCTGATCGGCCTGCTCGGCCGTCTGCCCCTCGGGGTAGAGCGTCTTGTGCGGCACCACGGCACTGTCGTGGTCGAGCCAGCCGTAGAGCGCCTCGAAGAGGTTCATGGTGTAGTCGGGGCCGGTGACCCGGACCGTGGTCATGTTCAGGTGACCGGTCGTCGGGTAGGTCTTGCGCTCGGAGATCTGCAGCACCGGCTCGCCGTCATGATCGCCGAGGGTGTTCACCGTCGGCCCCGGAGACATCTCCGCGTACGGCACGGGGAAGAGCACCCCCGCGCAGAGCAGCGCGATCAGCATCAGGAACGAGGCGAGCAGCGTCGCGGTGCGGCGTGGCATGGAACGACAGTACGGGACGGGTATGACAACCGGCCCGCGGGGCCGTCCGTCCGGGGTCGAACACCCGCCCGCACGCAGACGCGGGACGACGCCCGCCGCTTGCTACTGCGTACGACTGACGGATTTCAGACCGAGTCGGAGGCGGCCGGAGCCGGCTCGGAAGCGGAATGCTCCCTTTCCATCGCATCACGGAACCGGGCGTAGCCCGCGAGTTCCGCCACATCGCCGGATTTGCGGTGACGCAGGGCCCAGCTGCTCCAAACTGCGGCGATCAGCCCGGCACCAACCGGAATCAACAACCACAGGAGCGCACCCATCAGCGACCTCCCAACCCCTTGCACGACCGCAATCGACGAATAAGCAGATTAACCATCTGCCAGGTCAACGCTCACGCCAGGGGGCGGGTTACGCAACCGGAACGCGCGACACCGGTTCGGCCCCGCGTTCGAGCACCGTCACCTCGGAACCAAGGGCCGCCGCCCCCGTACTTATGAGGCTCCTACCCATTCCTCGGTTCCATCCACGAACATCTGGTGCTTCCAGATCGGGACCTCGTGCTTGAGGTCGTCGATCAGCTTGCGGCAGGCCTCGAACGCCTCGCCCCGGTGGGGGCAGGACACCGCGGCGACCACGGCCAGGTCACCGATGCTCAGATCGCCCACCCGGTGGACGGCGGCCAGTGCCCGCACGGGGTACTCGGCGACGACCTTCTCGGCGATCCGGCGCATCTCCGCCACGGCGGTCGGGTGTGCGGAGTACCCCAGGCGATCGACGTCGGCGCCGTTGTCGTGCGAGCGGACCGTGCCGACGAACAGGGCCGTGCCGCCGGCGGCCGCGTCCCCCACCGCCGTGAACACCTCGTCCAGCGACAGCGCCGTGTCGCGGATCTCCAGGAGCCGGATCGGGTCCGCCGAGGCCCGCTCACCAGGGTGGTCGCGGCCGGGCGTCGAAGGGGAGGGCGTGCCAGACATACCTCCATCGTGCCCTACCGCGAGGACACGGGGGAATGGCGGTTTCCACCGGTCGTCCCGGCAGCCGTATGGAGACTCCTCCAGGCCGGCGGGCCCTGTGCCGCTCAGATGCGCCGTCGGGCCTTGCGGGCGCGCCGCACCAGAGCGGCGGTTCCCAGGAGCGCGACGGTGGCACCGGCGGCACCCGCGGCGGTGGCGTCCTTGCGGCCCAGCCGGCGGCCGGCGACGGTATGCCGTCCGGCGACCTCCTCCAGAAGCTCGGCGAGCACCTCCTCGTTCGTCCACCGGGGCCGCCAGCCCGCGTCGTGCAGCCGACTGCCGCTGACCACCCAGGGGTGCATCGTGTAGGCGAGGTCCCCCGCGGGCGACGGCGTCAGGCCGATGCGGTGCAGCCGGGCGGCGGCGCCCAGGGCCACCGAGGACGGCAGTTCCATCCGCCGGATACCGGACAGCTCCTCGACCTCCTCCTGCTCCAGCCAGCCGTCGCAGCCCACCGCCAGCTCGCCGTCGACCTTCTCCAGGGCCGCGTACTCCAGGGCGCTGACCAGGTCCTCGACATGGCAGAACTGCCAGGCGGGACGGGATCCGGCGACGACCAGGAGACGGGGCGACTCGAAGTAGCGGGTCAGCGCGGTGTCGGTGCCGCCCACCAGGACGGTGGGGCGCAGCACGGTGACGTTCAGGCCCGGGTGCGCGCGGGGCGCGCGGCGTGCCAGGTGCTCGATCTCCAGGAGGTCGCCGACGCCGGTGGCGTCCGCGGTGGCCCGCAGCTCGGCGTCCTCGGCCAGCGGAACATCGTTGTCGGGCAGCGCGCCGTAGACCATGGCGGAGGTGCACAGCACCACCCGGTGGACGCCGGCGGCCGCGGCGGCGGTGAGCACGGTCTGGGTGCCGCGCACGTTGTAGGCGGTACGCGCCGTGTCGTCGGTCCCCAGGTCGAGGTCGAGCGCCAGGTGGACCACGACGTCCGCGCCGCGCAGCTTGTCGGCGATCGCGGGGTCGCGCACGTCCAGGACGTGCCAGTGCGCCTCGGCGACGTCGCCGCGCCGCTCGTCGATGGCCACCACCTGCTTGACCTCGTCGGAGGCGACCAGGGCGCGGGTGAGCTGCGCGCCGACTCCGGACGCGGCTCCGGTGACGGCGACGACGGGCCGGCGCAGCGGCCGGTCGGGGGCGCCGCCTGCGGTGTCGCCCGCCTTCTCGGTCTGGGCCGCAGCGTTTCGCGCTGCGCGAACGGTCGGATCTGGGGAACTCACCGGGCGTCTCCAGCGGTTGTCTTCAGTGCGGACGCGTCATGACGCGTCCGCACCAGGTGGCTCCATCCTGCCGCAGCCACCGGGACAGCGAAGCACCGAGCCCCGAAGCGGTCCGGGTGTCTACGCTGGAGGTGATGTCGGGCAGCCGCCGTCGGCCACCTGGTCGGCGGCCCTACGAGCCGAGGAAACCCGTGAGTGACACCCCATTTGGATTCGGCCTTCCGCCGGAGGAGCCGGAGGACGGCGACAACGGCAAGAAGAAGGGCGGCCAGGGAGGTAGCCAGGGCCCCGCGGACCCGTTCGGGTTCGGCGGCGGGAGCGGCGGCGCGGACAATCCGTTCGCGGCGCTCTTCGGCGGCATGGGCGGCCCTGGTGGCGAAATGAACCCTGGCGATCTGGGCGCCGCCTTCCAGAAGCTCGGCCAGATGCTCTCGTACGAGGGCGGCCCGGTGAACTGGGACATGGCCAAGGACATCGCGCGGCAGACCGTCGCGCAGGGCGCCGAGGACGGCAGCAAGGACGCGAGCCTGTCGCCGGGCGAGCGCGTGGCCGTGGAGGAGGCCGTGCGGCTGGCGGATCTGTGGCTGGACGGTGTGACGTCGCTGCCGTCGGGCTCCGGCTCGGTGGTGGCCTGGAGCCGCGCCGAGTGGGTCGAGGAGACCCTGCCGGTGTGGAAGGACCTGGTCAATCCGCTCGCCGAGCGCGTCGGGTCGGCCATGGGCGATGTGCTGCCCGGGGAGATGCAGGCCATGGCGGGCCCGCTGCTCGGGATGATGCGCTCCATGGGCGGCGCGATGTTCGGCACCCAGATCGGCCAGGCGCTGGGCGTCCTGGCCGGCGAGGTCGTCGGATCGACGGACATCGGGCTCCCGCTGGGACCGGCCGGCAAGGCCGCGCTGCTCCCGGGGAACATCGCCACGTTCGGCGAGGGCCTGGGTGTGCCGGCGGAGGAGGTGCGGCTGTACCTGGCCCTGCGCGAGGCCGCCCACCAGCGGCTCTTCGCCCATGTGCCGTGGCTGCGCTCGCATCTGTTCGGTGCCGTCGAGGGCTATGCGCGCGGCATCAAGGTCGACACGACCAAGCTGGAGGACGTGGTCGGCCAGATCGACCCGCAGCATCCGGAGGAGCTGCAGAACGCACTGCAGCAGGGCATGTTCCAGCCCGAGGACACCCCGGAGCAGAAGGCCGCGCTGGCCCGGCTGGAGACCGCGCTGGCGCTCGTCGAGGGCTGGGTGGACGCGGTGGTGCACGCCGCCGCCAAGCCGCATCTGCCCTCGGCGGACAAGCTGCGGGAGACGCTGCGGCGGCGCCGGGCGAGCGGCGGCCCCGCAGAGCAGACGTTCTCGACCCTGATCGGTCTCCAGCTGCGTCCGCGACGGCTGCGGGACGCCTCGCGGCTGTGGGCGTCGCTCACGGACGCGCGGGGCCTGGAGGGCCGCGACGGCCTGTGGGAGCACCCGGACATGCTGCCGACGGCGGCCGATCTGGATGATCCGGACGGGTTTGTGCACCACGAGCAGCCGGACTTCTCCGAGCTCGACAAGATGCTCGGCGAGGCCGCGAGCGGCGGCCGGCCGGATCTGGGCAAGCCCTCCCAGGAGGGCGACGGCCCCGATGCGGCACCGGGCGAGAGCAAGGGTGACGACGGCAAGTGAGTCTGCACGCGGATGCGGCGCGGGTGCTCAAGGAGTGGCCCGCGCCGTCGCCCGATCAGGAGCGGCTGCGGCTGGCGTACCTGGATCACCTCGCCGCCCATCAGGACGGCATGTGGAAGCCCTGCAAGGACGGGCATCTCACGGCCAGCGCGCTGGTGATCGACCCGGCCGGCGGCCGGGTGCTGCTCACCCTGCACCGCAAGCTGGAGATGTGGCTGCAGATGGGGGGCCACTGCGAGCCGGAGGACGCCTCGCTGGCGGACGCGGCGCTGCGTGAGGCGCGTGAGGAGTCGGGCATCGCCCAGGGGCTGACGCTGCTGCCCGGAGGCCCGGTGCGGCTGGATCGCCATCAGACGCCCTGCGCGGTGCATCTGGACGTCCAGTACGCGGCGCTGGCGCCCGAGGGCGCGGTGGCGGCGATCAGCGACGAGTCGCTGGACCTGCGCTGGTTCGCCTACGACGAGGTGCCCGGCGTCGCCGATGCGTCGGTGGCGCGCCTGGTGGAGCGCGCCCGCGCGCTGCTGTAGACGAACGGCGACCGTATCCGGCGCCCACCCGCTGCGAGGCGGGCGGGCGCCGGATGGGCGTCGGCGGCGGGTCAGTTGGTGAAGATGTTGCCCTGGTTCTGCCCTCGGGCGCCCTGCTGGCCCATGCCGAACTGGGCCGCCATACCGGAGCCGATGACGGCGTTCTGCGGCGGCAGCAGCTCGCTGGGCTGGACCAGCGCATAGCCCTGGCCCAGGAAGCTCAGCTCCCAGCCCTCGCCGGTGTTGCCGCGTCGCCGCCACACGCCGGAGGAGTGGGTCTGCGCCTGCATCTGCACCCGCAGCGAGGCGGACCAGGCGACCACCGCGTCGGCGTCGGCGTTGACGTACTTGTCCGGTGTGACCTGCAGCATCAGCGGCTCGCCCGAGGTCATCAGGGCGACCTTGCCCTGCCCGGAGATGTTGAGCTGGTACTTGCCGGTGCCGGAGATGCCGTACTGGCTGTCGACGGAGACGGCCTCCCAGTGGAGGCCGGAGTCCAGCGCCAGGACATAGCTGCTGTCGACGGTCAGACCGTCGTGGTCGACATCGACGACATGCACGTACTGGGCGAGGTTGGCCAGATAGACCGTGCCCTGCCCGGAGACGCGCATCAGGTCGAGGCCCTCGCCGGAGTAGGCGCGGGTGCGCTGCTGCCCGGGCGTCTGGTACGTGCCGTCGAATTCGAGCAGTCCCTGGTAGGCGACCATCGACCCCTTGCGGGCCAGGACGTCCTCGTGGCCCTGGAGGGCGACGCGCAGCAGCTGGTTGTTCTGCAGGGCGTAGCGGTCCTGGGTCTGTGCCTCGGTGAAGGCGAAAAGCGGACTCTGCATGGCGTGTTCGGTCCTCCCCCTCAGCCCCGGGCCCGGAGCCGGTCGGTGCTGTCCTCGCTGGGCTGGACGACGACGAACCCCTCGCCGGAGAAGCCGAGTTGGTACGCCTCGCCGCTGCCGCGCCCGATCATCGAGGACGCCTTGAAGCTGCGCTTGCCCTTCATCTTCAGGTTGGTCGACCAGGCGACCAGGGCGTCCGGGTCCACATACGTCTCGTCCTCGCCGCGGCCGCAGTCGACGACGATGGGCGTGCCCCGGGAGGTCAGCGCGACCCAGCCGGTGCCGGAGATCCCGACGTTGAAGAGTCCCTGGCCGGCGAACTTCGCCATGCCCTTGACGCGCTGCACGCCCCACTGCAGGTGTGCGTCGAAGGCGAGGAGGTTGGTGCCGTTGACGGAGAGCGAGTCGCCGTTGAGGTTGATGCAGACCACGTCGGCGCCGTAGTCGGCCAGGTAGAGCAGGCCGTCGCCGGAGCACTTCATGAGGGGGGCGCCCTCGCCGGTGAGCCACTGGGAGGCCATCTGGCGGACGGCGGGCGGGTTCGGCTCGTACTGGACGAAGCCCTCGTAGGCGACCATCGAGCCGGTGCGTGCGAAGACGTCCTGGCCGCTCTGCATGGCGATCTTCACCATGGCGCTGCCGTGGTTCTCCATGCGGGCGGCGGGCGGGGTCGGGACGTAGCCCGACAGCTGCTGTTGGTTCATGACGACGGGCTCCCTCAGACCTCGTAGGGCTGGACGACGATGAAGTTGCCGGGCGCACCGCGGAACTGGAGGTTCACGGTCTCCCCGGAGTGGCCCGGATAGGCGTGCCGGCGCAGGCTCACCTGGCTGGAGATGATCACCTGCGAGGCGGCGGACCAGGCCACGATGGCGTTGGAGTCGGCGAAGGTGGTCGGCGTGACGGGCAGCACCACCGGGGTGCCCTGGGTCTTGACGACGAGGGTGCCGGTCCCCTGGAACTGCATGGTGAACAGGGCGCCACCGGGGATGCCGTGGCCCTCGATCCGGCGGACCTCGTGCTGCAGCGACTCGTCGAAGGCGAGGACGGACTCAGCCGACACGCAGATGGCGTCGCCCTGCAGCTCGATGGGGTGCACATGGGCGCCGTTCTCCGCGAAGAAGACCTGGCCCTGGCCGGTGCAGCGCATCAGCTGCATCTCCTGGCCGGTGGCGTTGCCGACGATCCGGCCGCGGAAGCCGGCGCCCTTGTAGCCGAAGTCGACCTTGCCCTGGTAGAGCACCATGCTGCCCTGGCGGGCGAGCACCGGCTGGCCGTCGACACCGAGGTCGACGCGGATCAGCTTGCTGTTCTGCGGTGCCCAGCGCTGGCCCGTGGGGGCTTCCTTGTACTTGTCCAGTACGACGCCGAGGCCGGGGCCGCCGCCCTGGGGAACCGCGGCCTGGCCGCCGGGATAGGGGGCGCCCGGAGGCTGACCCGGCTGGCCGTACGGGGCGGGCTGGCCCGGGAACTGGCCGGGCTGACCGTAGGAGGGTGCCTGCGGGGCCTGCTGGCCGGGGAAGCCGCCGGGCGCGGGCTGCGGCTGGCCGTACGGGTCCTGACCGGGCGTCGGATGGCCGTAGGGAGCGGGCGGCTGCTGCCCGGGCGGTGCCACCGGGCCGGGGGGCGGGGCGAGCGGCGCGGCGATGGTGGGCGCGCTGTGCACCTGCGGGGCGGCGGGCGGCGGGGCCTGCGGCGCGGGGGCCTGCGGTGGTGCCGCCGGGGGCGCTGCCTGCGGGGCGCCCTGCGGCGGGCCGAACTCCGGCGCGGGCTGCGGCGGTACGGGCGCGGCGGCGGGGGCAGCGAAGGAGGGGGCGGGGGCGGCCGGCCCGGACGGCGGCGCGAAACCGGGCACTCCCTGTGCCGGGGCGGGCGGCTCGGGCTGCGCCTCGGCGTCCTCGGCGACCTCGCCGCCGAAGTTCTTCAGCAGCGCCTCCAGGCCGCCGTCGAAGCCCTGGCCGACCGCGGCGAACCGCCAGACGTCCTTGAGGTAGAAGTCGCCGAGCATGACGGCGCGTTCCGTGCTGAACTCGCTGCCGGTGAAGGAGTAGCGGGCGACCTCTTCGCCGCCGGCCACGATCCGGATGTAGCCGGGGCCGATCTGCGAGACCTGGCCCGCGCCGTCGAGCGCGGCGGTGAAGGAGAGCTTCTGGATGTGCTGCGGGATCTTGTCGAGGGTGACCCGGAAGGACTCGCTGTCGCCGGCCTGCGCGCCGAGCAGCTGGATCGACTCCTCGGGCGACTTGGGCTGGTTGAAGAAGATGAAGTACCGGTCGTCGGAGAGCCGCTCGTCGGCGTCCAGACCGAAACAGCTGATGTCGAAGGTCAGGCCGGGTCCGGCGATCTGCACGCCGACGTACAGATCCGTTCCCGCCGTCAGATCACCGATCTTGGCCTTGTGGCCCCGCTGGAATTCCCTGGCCATACGTAACGACCGTCCCCCGCTCCCGCTGTGAGTTCGTCTGCGTCGCCAGGCTAACCGCTGGCACCGACACCGAGCGATGCCGGGGCGCACCGGAAATTTCCGCGACCCGCCGCTATTCGGTGCGGGCGGCGGGCAGATGGGGCAGCCGGTCGGCCGCGACCACTCCTTCCAGGTAGCCGCGGGCCCGCTCCGTACGGGGGTAGGACTCCAGCAGGCGCCAGAACCGGGGGCCGTGGCCGGGGACGAGCAGATGGGCGAGCTCGTGCAGCAGGACGTAGTCGATGACGTACTCGGGCATGCCCTGGAGGCGGTGCGAGAGGCGGATGCTGCCCTCGGCCGGGGTGCACGATCCCCAGCGGGTGTTCTGATTGGTGACCCAGCGCACCGACGCGGGCCGGGCCCGGCCGTCGAGGAACTGCTCCGACAGCCGCTCGGCGCGTTCGGCCAGCTCGCCGTCGCCGAGCATGCGCTTGCTCTCCTGGGCGGCGAGCTTGTCGAGCATGACGGTCACCCAGCGCTGCTCCTCGGCCTCGGACATACGGGCTGGAATCAGGACAACCGTGCGGTCTCCCTCGCGGTACGCGGAGACCGTTCTGCGCCGACGCGAGCTGCGGCGCACCTCGACCGCGCTCGTGCCCGACCCGCGGGCCTTCGGGTTCGGGTCAGCCCTGCGCGATGTGTCAGCGGCGCGGCGCAGGGGTGTCTCCCCAGAGCCGTGAACGGGAGGGTCGGCGGGCACGCGCCCGACGTTACCCGCTGGCCCTGCGGGAAGTCCCGCCCCGCGAACGGTTCGCCGCTGAACCACTCCATGCGCGGACGCTTGTATGACGAATACCTCCCTGCCTGTGGATAACTTCGGCCCCGCTCCGCCGCAGGGCGCATGCTGAAGGCCGGACGACGAAGGACGGGGGGCGGATGGCATGCATCCGATGCTCAAGCCCGCGCTGCGGCGCGGATGGCGGGACAGGGAAACGGTCCGGTTCGGAGTGGCGCCAGCCCATGCGTTGGTGGTCGGTCCGCTCGACACGGCGACCGGCAGCTTCCTGTCGCTGATCGACGGCACCCGCACCATGCGGCAACTGATCGAGGAGGCCGCGTTACTGGACCTGCCGCCCGAGCATGCGCGGGGAGTGGTGGACCGGCTCGGCGCCGCCGGATTGCTGGAGGCACCCACCGCGGGCGGCCCGGCGGCCGGCGCCGTACGGGCCGACCACCCGGCCTTCGAACAGCTCCGGCCCGACCTGGCCTCCCTCTCGGTACAGCACCGGGAACCGGCCGGAGCGCTGGGCCGGATGGGGGCGCGCCGGGCGGTCCGGGCCCGGGTCAAAGGAGCGGGACGGGTGGGCGCGGCGATCGCGGCGCTGCTCTCGGCTTCCGGGATCGGCCGGGTGGAGGTGTTCGACGGCGGCAAGGTCACGCCCTGGGACGTGTCGCCCGGCGGGCTGTCGGCCGAGCGGATCGGTGACCAGCGCAAGGAGGCCGCCGAACGGCTGGTCCAGCAGTCCACTCCCTGGAGCCGACGGCCCCGGCCGAGGGTCCCGGTCAGCGAATCCGGCGAGCCCGGTCTGTCCCTGGTGGTGCTCGCCCCGCGTGACGGACTGGGCGCGTACGCCCCCGACCCGGTGCTGTCCGAGCCACTGCTCACCGCCGGAATCCCGCACCTTTACGCGGGCGTGATCGAGGGCACGGGTGTGGTGGGTCCGTTGGTGCTGCCCGGTGGTTCCGCCTGCGCCGGATGCGACGAGCTGCGCCGCACGGACGCGGAGCCGGCCTGGCCGCGACTGCTCGCGCAGTGGCGGTCGGGGCGCGCGTCGCCCGCGGTGCCGGCGTGCGACGCGGCGCTGGCGTCCGCGGTCGCGGGGCTGGCCGCCGTCCAGGCGCTGACCTTCCTCGACGGTGAACTCCCGCCGTGCACAGGGGCGCGGATGGAGCTCCCGCTGCCGTGTGCGAGCGTGCGCACAGTGCGGATTGAGGCGCATCCGGAGTGCGGGTGCGGCGCCGCCGCTTCGCCGACTGCGGCAGGCACCTCGGATCCTCGGCCATGACACGCCACAATGACGGAGTAACCCCGGTTGGGGGACAGTGTGAGTTGGAGGGGCGCATGTCTGATCTTCCCCGCAAGGCGGTCACCCGCACCGCCAAGCTGGCCGCGCTGCCACTGGGGTTCGCCGGCCGTGCCACCTGGGGCCTGGGCAAGCGGATCGGCGGCAGATCCGCCGAGATCGTCGGCCGTGAGCTCCAACAGCGCACCGCGGAACAGCTCTTCAAGGTGCTCGGTGAGCTCAAGGGCGGCGCGATGAAGTTCGGGCAGGCGCTGTCCGTCTTCGAGTCGGCGCTGCCGGAGGAGATCGCCGGTCCTTACCGTGCCGCCCTGACGAAGCTTCAGGAGGCCGCGCCGCCGATGCCGACGAGCACGGTGCACTCCGTCCTCGCGGAGCGGCTCGGTGAGGACTGGCGGGAGCTGTTCGAGGAGTTCGAGGACAAGCCGGCCGCGGCGGCCTCGATCGGGCAGGTGCACCGGGCGGTCTGGCACGACGGCCGCGAGGTGGCGGTCAAGGTGCAGTATCCGGGAGCGGGGCAGGCGCTGCTGTCGGACCTGGCGCAGCTGAGCCGCTTCGCCCGGCTGCTGGGGCCGTTGATCCCCGGTATGGACATCAAGCCACTGATCACCGAGCTGCGCGACCGGGTCTCGGAGGAGCTGGACTACTCCCTGGAGGCACAGGCCCAGCAGACGCACGCCGAGGAGTTCGCCGGTGATCCGGATGTGGTGGTCCCGGCCGTGGTGCACCAGTGCGACCAGGTGCTGGTGACGGAGTGGATGGAGGGGGTGCCGCTGTCCGAGGTGATCTCGAACGGCACCGACGAGCAGCGCGACCGGGCCGGTCAGCTCCTGGCCCGCTACCTGTTCTCCGGCCCGGCACGCACCGGCCTGCTGCACGCCGACCCGCACCCGGGCAACTTCCGGCTGCTGGCCGGGGACTTCCCCGACGGGCCGGCCGAGCAGTGGCGGCTGGGCGTGCTGGACTTCGGCACCGTGGACCGGCTGCCCGACGGGCTGCCGCCGACGATCGGCGCCTCACTGCGGATGACGCTGGACGGCGAGGCGGACGAGGTCTATCAGCAGCTGTGCCAGGAGGGCTTCGTCAAGGAGTCCATCGAGCTGGATCCGGACGCGGTGCTGGAGTATCTGCTGCCGATCATCGAGCCCGCTCAGGCGGACGAGTTCACCTTCACCCGGAGCTGGATGCGCCAGCAGGCGGCCCGGATCGGCGATCCCCGCTCCCCCGCACACCAGTTGGGCAAGCAGCTCAATCTGCCTCCCGCGTATCTGCTGATCCACCGAGTGACCCTGAGCACGATCGGGGTGCTGTGTCAGCTGGGCGCGACGGTACGGCTGCGCGACGAGCTGGAGGCGTGGATGCCCGGTTTCGTGCTGGAGGAGGAACCGCCGGCCCCGGACGTCACCGAGGAGGCCGTCGAGGAGACCACGGCCTGAGCCCGCCGGGCGGGTCTCACCACCAGCTCGAATCCAGGCGTCCCTCGATCGCCCGGATGTGCTCCCGCGCGCACTTGTCACAGAAGTAACGGCGCTCGCCGTTCTCCACGGAGCAGGTCCAGGTCGGCGGAGCACCCTCGGCGACCGCGCCACAGCCGGCGCACACCGTGTGCCCGTCGGCCAACTCCGCCTGTTCATGCGTCTTCCGGTCCACCATCCGACGATATCCCCGCCAACCCCGCGAAGCCGGATACAACGCACCGCGGGGCCCGCCCTGTCGGACGGGCCCCGCGGTGGAGGACGGTGTCAGAGCACCGTCTTACTGCATCACGGCCATGGCCAGCGCACGGCGGGCCCGGAGCGACGCGCGCTCGGCCCGACGCTGCATGCGCCGCGCGGCGGCGAGCCGATGAGCCCTGCGTTCGGACTCGGCCTCCCGCAGCCTTTCATGCATATGCGCACGTGCCAGGGCTTCTGGGATGAGTTGCATGGCGAGGTTCCTGTTCTGACGCGACTCGATCACGTCGGCGTTCGCGGGGACGGGGGTGTCGGTGAAGGTGGAGTTCATCGTGGGGTCCTGCTTCTTGGGATCCCGTGTGACGGGACGGTCGATCGTTCCTGTTCCGATGGTGTTCATGCCGCGACCGGGTTCTTGCGCGGACGGCCACGCGGACGCTTCCTGGGCACCACGACGCCCTGAACGAAGAGTTCGCCGCCCCAGACGCCCCACGGCTCACGGCGGTCCTTGGCGCCGGCGAGGCAGGCCTCACGGACCGGACAGGTCTGGCAGAGCGTCTTGGCGTACTCCACGTCGGCCGGGGACTCGGCGAAGAAGACCTCGGGGTCGTAGGTGCGGCACGGGACGGCAGCGCCGAGGCGGTCGATCTCGTCGTCGAGCTCGGTGAGGGGCAGCAAGGGGTTCTCCTGGAGGTCGGGCGGAGGGATCAGGTCGGTGGCTACGGACGGGGTGTGCGTCTGCAGTTGCACGGTGTGTGTTCCTCGTCTGTTTTGGCCCGGTGGTGGCGGGCGCATTGGGCAAACAAAAGGGCCGCGGATCCCGGTGTGGGTTCCGCGGCCCTGGAAGGTGCCGACCTGATCTGCCGATCAGGCTGGATCTCTCCAGGGTTCGAGGCCGCGGTAGGCCCACATTTCATGCTGCTTCTGGTACTGCTTCCGGGATTCGGCACCATTGGCCGCCGCGAAGGCGAAGGCATTCGCCTCAGCCGCCACTGCTACTGCCGCAGGTGCCTCGGTCGGTCGCGCGGTGCGCTCACTGCGCGTCAGCACAGTGAGGGACTCGGGGCGCGCGACCTCGGTACCGATCAGGCGGCCGAAGCCGGACAGACCGGTGCCACGGAGCGAGGAGCCGAGCGTGCAGGTGGCGACGACCGAGAGATCGGTCATTTTGTTGGTCTTGATGAAGCTGATCACTGGGCTCGCCTCCTCTCGGCGTCTCGGTGGAACGGGAGATCCCGTTCCAGGGTGTTCAAGTACAGCACGGATCCATCGGATCTCGGAAAGTTTCCGTTGTCTCCGTTGCTCCCGAAGGCTATGGGGATGCGCTCCGCGTGCGCAAACTATTTTTCCGACGAGTTTTCCGCGGGGCCTTCGGACGGGTCTCCCGAGGCCCCCACGAGCTCCTCGCCGGCACAGATGGCCAGCACATCGCTGCCGTAGCGGTCGAACTTGCGCCGCCCCACTCCTGAGATGACCGCAAGCTCCGATTCGGTTCCCGGAACGGCCTCCGCGATCGCCATCAGGGTCTTGTCGGTGAAGACGCAGTAGGCGGGCTGCCGGGAACGGGCGGCCTGCTCGGCCCGCCACTCGCACAGCCGCTCGTACAGCGCCTCGTCGAGCTCCGAGGGGCAGTCCTCACACCGCATCAGCTTCATCTCGCCGGCGTCCGTGAGCGTTCTGTTGCAGACCCTGCAGCGGGCCGGACGGCGGTGGGCGGGGCGCCTGGCCACCGCCGTCGCCCCGTCGCCGCGCTCGACGCCGCTCGTGGCCGCGCCCGGCCCCCGGCGCCCCGCGACCGCCCCGGAACCGGGGCGCAGGCCCCGCAGGAAGCGGCTGGCGCTGCGCGAGGCCCGTCCACCGGGAGAGCGCGCCAGCGACCAGGACAGCCCCAGATGCATCCGGGCGCGGGTCACGCCGACATACAGCAGCCGGCGCTCCTCCTCGATCTGCTCGTCGGTCCTGGCGTAGGTGATCGGCAGCATGCCGTCGGTGAGGCCCACCAGGAACACGGCGTCCCACTCCAGACCCTTGGCCGCGTGCAGCGAGGCGAGCGTCACACCGTCCACCGTCGGGGCGTGCTGGGCGTTGGCCCGCTCGTCCAGCTCGGCGACCAGGTCGGCGAGCGAGGCCCCGGGCCGGGCCCCGGCGAAGTCCTCGGCGAGCCGTACGAGGGCCGCCAGGGACTCCCAGCGGTCCCGCGCCGCGCCCGAGCCGGCCGGCGGCTCGCCGGTCCAGCCCATGTCGCTGAGCACCGCCCGCACCTCGGACGGCAGATCCACCGCGCCGTCCAGCAGCGTGTCGTTGGCCCCGAAGCGGGCGGCGCCGCGCAGCTTGATGCCGGCCTCGCGCACCTCGGGCCGCTCGAAGAACCGCTCCGCGCCCCGCAGCTGATACGGCACTCCGGCATCGGCCAGCGCCTGCTCGTAGACCTCGGACTGGGCGTTGACGCGGAAGAGCACCGCTATCTCGCTCGCCGGCACGCCGGAGGCGATCAGGTCCCGGATGCGGCGGGCGGTGCCCTCCGCCTCGGCGGGCTCATCGGCGTACTCCGTGTACACCGGCTCGGGTCCGGCCGCGCGCTGCGAGACCAGCTCCAGGCGGTGCTCGGCGGCGCGCCCCTTGGCCTGGGAGAGCAGGCCGTTGGCAAGGTGCACGACCTGCGGGCTGGAGCGGTAGTCGCGGACGAGCTTGACGACCGTGGCGTTCGGATGGCGGGTGCGGAAGTTGAGGAGGTGGTCGGGGGTGGCGCCGGTGAAGCTGTAGATCGTCTGGCTGGCGTCGCCGACCACGCAGAGGCTGTCGCGGTCCCCCAGCCACAGCTCCAGCAGCCGCTGCTGGAGCGGGCTGACGTCCTGGTACTCGTCGACGACGAAGTGCTGGTACTGGGCGCGGACCTGTTCGGCGATGTCGTGCCGGTCCTGCAGCACACCGACGGTGAGCAGCAGCACATCCTCGAAGTCGATGGCGCCCCGGTCGCGCTTGAGCTGCTCGTAGGTGCCGTAGATCTGCCCGATCTCGGCCGGGTCGCGAGGGGCCTCGCGGGCGGCCTTGGCGACCGCGGCCGGGTAGTCGGCCGGCACGGTCTGGGTGACCTTGGACCATTCGATCTCGGCGGTGACATCGCGCAGCTCGTTGCGGTCGAGCCGGACGCGGCAGCGGGCGGCGGCCTCGGACACGAGCTGGACCTTGCGCTCCAGCAGCCGCGGGACCTCGCCGCCGACCGCCTTCGGCCAGAAGAACTGCAGCTGCCGCAGGGCCGCGGAGTGGAACGTCCGGGCCTGGACCCCGCCGGCGCCGAGCTGGCGCAGCCGGCCGCGCATCTCGCCGGCCGCGCGGGCGGTGAACGTGACGGCGAGCACACTCGCCGGCTGCAGGATCCCGGCCCGCACGCCGTACGCGATCCGGTGGGTGATCGCCCGCGTCTTGCCCGTGCCGGCACCGGCGAGCACACACACCGGACCGTGCAGAGCCGTCGCGACCTCGCGCTGCTCGGGGTCGAGCCCGTCGAGCACCCCGTCGGCCGATTCAGGCACCGGCGGGAAGAGAGAGGAGTCCGTTGCTGCTGTCACCCCGCCATGCTGCCAGGTCCGCTGAGGCGCCCGGGACGGCCGTCCACAGCCGCGGGGGTGCGGTCGTACCCGACGCGGCCGCTGTGGACGGCCGGCGACGCGCGCCGGCGGCATGCCGGAGACTGGGTGCGTCGGCGGTTCCGGGAGGCTGGGAATTGCCGGGGCCCGATGTGCGTTGTGCTGCTTGGCCGCGCCGAGTGGGCGGTATGGATCACGACTGACAAAGGAGCGCGGGGCACATGGCGGGCACTGTGACGATGTACAGCACGACCTGGTGCGGCTACTGCCGTCGGCTGAAGGGCCAGATGGACCGTGAGGGAATCGCGTACACCGAGATCAACATCGAGCAGGACCCTGAGTCCGCGGCGTTCGTGGAGAAGGCCAACGGCGGCAACCAGACGGTGCCGACCGTGCTCTTCGCCGATGGTTCGACGCTGACCAACCCGTCCCTGGCGCAGGTCAAGCAGAAGGTGGGCGCGGCCTGAGAGCCCGCCGCGGTGCGTCCGGACGCACCGCGTGGAGAACCGGACGCACCGCGTGGAGAACCGGGCACGCTCGGCATGAGCCCGTCGGCCCGGCATGAGCCCGTCGGCCCGGCATGAGCCCGTCGGCCCGGCATGAGCCCGTCGGCCCGGCATGAGCCCGTCGGCTCGGCATGGGCCCGTCGGCTCGGCATGAGCCCGTCGGCTCGGCATGGGCCCGTCGGCTCGGTGTGAGCCGGACGGACCCCTGGGGGCGCGTCCCGGCTCGATGCGAGGAACCGTACGCAGGGAGTGCGTCCGGTTCGGTGTGAGTTCGCGCACAGGGCCGTCGGCCGGTCCCGGTGAGGGAACCGGCCGGCGGCCTTTGCTCACGGCTTCGGCAGCGGCTTGCCGTACCAGAGCTCGATGAGGCGGGCGGCGATGGAGATGCCGTAGGGCGGGAGGACCTCGCCGGATTCGAAGGCGGCCCTCAGGTCCTCGCGGGAGAACCAGCGAGCCTCCTCGATCTCCTCGCCGTCGACCTGGATCTCGCAGGACGTGGCGCGGGCCATGAAGCCCAGCATCAGGCTGGAGGGGAAGGGCCAGGGCTGGCTGGCGACGTATTCGACGTCGCCGATGACGACGCCCGCCTCCTCGAAGACCTCGCGGGCCACGGACTGCTCGATGGACTCGCCCGGCTCGACGAAGCCCGCGAGGGTGGAGAAGCGCCCTTCGGGCCAGTGGACCTGGCGCCCCAGGAGCGCGCGGTCCTCCTCGTCGGTGACCAGCATGATCACGGCCGGGTCGGTGCGCGGGTAGTGCTCGGCGCCGCAGGCCGGGCAGCGGCGGATGTGGCCCGCGGCCGCGATGACGGTGCGCTCGCCGCAGCGGGAGCAGAAGCGGTGCAGACGCTGCCAGTTCTCCAGGGCGACGGCGTGGACGAGCAGGCCGGCGTCCCGCGGGGACAGCAGCAGCCCGGCCTCGCGCAGGCCCGCCGGGCGCGCGGACTGGTCCATGCGGCCGGGCAGCGCGTCCTTCTGGAGGGCGAAGTAGCTGACCCCGTCGTCGTCCGTGCCGAGGTAGTAGCGGTGCGCCTCGGTCAGCGGCGCCTCGAAGGACGGCGTCATGATCAGTTCGGTGCGGCCGTCCGGGGTGTCGTCGATCAGCGCCTGGCCTCCGGATACCACGAAGACGCGGGTCGTCGGGTGGCTCCAGGCCGCCGCCAGCCAGGCCTCGTCCAGTCGGTGGTGGGCGGAGCGATCGATTCCGCTCGGCGCGCTGAAGGTGAGCGGCCGGTCGGTGGTGTGGTCGGTCCAGGTGGTCACTGCTGTTTCCAACTCCCCCTATGGCGTGGGTGATTGCTGCGTACGGTCGCGGAGCGGTGCGGCGATGGGGGTACCTCCCGTGCCCTCAAGGCTACGGGGGCGAGCACGGTCAAGCCGTGCGCCAGTTCTCCGCCAGGTCCCCCCACAGGTGGGCGGCGGTCTCGACGCCCTTCATCAGCAGGTCGAGCTCGACCTTCTCGTTCGGTGCGTGCCAGCCGTCGGAGGGGACGGAGATGCCCAGGAAGAGGACCGGGACACCCAGGACGTCCTGGAGGTCGGCGGCCGGCCCTGAGCCGCCCTCGCGGGTGAAGCGGATCTTCTGTTCGAAGGCGCGTCCCATGGCGCGGACGACGGACTGGAGCGCCGGGTGGTCGAGCGGGGTGAGGCAGGGGCGGGTGGCTCCCCAGAAGGTGATCTCGTGGCGGATGCCGGGCGGGAGCCGGTCGGCGACCCAGTCGCGTACGGCTTGCTGGACGGCGGCCGCGTCCTGGCCCGCGACCAGCCGGAAGGAGAGCTTCAGCTGGGCGGAGGACGGGACGATGGTCTTGCCGCCGGGGCCCTGATAGCCGCCGCCGATGCCGTTGACCTCGGCGGTGGGGCGGGCCCAGATGCGCTCCAGGGTCGTACTGCCGGCCTCGCCGAGCGCGGCGTGGGAGTGCGCGGTGCGCAGCCACTCCGCCTCGTCGAAGGGCAGCTCGGCGAAGAGCTCGCGCTCGCGGTCGGTGAGCTCGATCACGCCGTCGTAGAACCCGGGAACGGCGACGCGGCGGTCGTCGTCGTGCAGGGCCGCGGCCAGCCGGGCGGCCTCGGTGGCGGGGTTGGGCACGGCGCCGCCGAACGAGCCGGAGTGGATGTCCTGGTCCGGACCGTGAAGATCGATCTGGCAGTCCGTCAGCCCGCGCATGCCCGTGCAGACCGTGGGGGTGTCCCTGGACCACATGCCGGTGTCGGAGACGATCACCGTGTCGCAGGCGAGGCGGTCGGCGTGCTTGTCGATCAGAGCCGGGAAGTTCGGGGAGCCGGACTCCTCCTCCCCCTCGATCAGCAGCTTGAGGTTGACGGCGGGGGCGCTGCGGCCGGTCGCGGCCAGGTGCGCGCGCACGCCCAGGGTGTGGAAGAACACCTGGCCCTTGTCGTCGGCGGCGCCGCGGGCGTAGAGCCTGCCGTCGACGGTCTGCGGTGCGAAGGGGTCGGTGTGCCAGCCGTCCTCGCGGGCTGCGGGCTGGACGTCGTGGTGGCCGTAGACGAGCACGGTCGGCGCGGCGGGGTCCCCGGAGGGCCACTCGGCGAAGACCGCGGGCAGGCCGTCGGTCTCCCAGATCTCGGTGGTCGGGAAGCCGGTGTCGGTGAGCTTCGCGGCGAGCCATTCGGCGCTGCGGCGCACATCGCCGGCGCGCTCCGGGTCGGCGGACACCGAGGGGATGCGCAGCCAGTCCGCGAGGTCGTCGAGGAAGGCTTCGCGGTGGCTGGTGATGTACGCGCGGACGGCGTTGTCCGGGGTTGTGCTCATACGGCCGAGCCTATCGGCCTTCTGGGGGAGGCCGGTCGGCGGTCTCACCGAGCAGGATCCGTTCGAGACCTGCCCGGCCGGGCAGGCGGGCTGGTCTGACCAGCTCGCCGCTGCGGACGTAGAGGAAGGCGGCGCCGACGGCGGACGGGGGCAGGCCGTAGCGCTCGGCCCAGGCGAGGCGGTAGATCGCCAACTGGAGGGGGTCTGCCGTCCGGTCGCGGCCGGTCTTCCAGTCGATGATCTCGAAGCGGTCGCCGTCGGGTCCGCGTTCCTTGTAGACCGCGTCGATGCGGCCGCGGATCACCCGCCCGGCGAGCGTCAGCTGGAAGGGGGCCTCGATGCGGAACGGTGTGCGGTGGGCGTACGGGGTGCGGGCGAAGGCCTCCTTCAGGGCCTCGAGGTCGCGTTCGTCGGCGATCGGGGGCTCCTCGCCGTCCTCGGCACCGGGCAGTTCGTCGGGGCCGAGCAGCGGCAGGGTCAGCTCCTCGAAACGGGACTCGACCCAGGCGTGGAAGCGGGTACCGCGGCGGGCGCCGGGCTGGGGTGGGCGCGGCATGGGGCGGGCCAGCTCGCGGGCGAAGCCGTCGGGGTCGGCGGCGAGGCGGAGCAGCTGGGTGGCGCTGAGCGCGGCGGGCAGCGGGACCTCGCGGACGGTCGCGCGGGAGCGGCGCAGCTCGGCGGCGAGCGCGTCCAGATCGCGGTCCCAGGAGCCGAGGATGCGGCGCTCCTCGGGGAGGAGGGTGTGCGGCGAGGTGCCGCCGCGGCCGGGGGCCGGGACAACGGGGCCGGTGGGGGCGGGCTCGGCGGGGGCGGGATCGCCGGGATCTGGTCCCGTGCTGCCGGGTTCGCCGATGCCGGCTTCGGCGGCAGGATCGTCGGGAGCTTGTCCGGTGCGGCCAGGCTCGGCGATGCCGGGTTCGGCGGCAGGATCGTCGGGAGCTGGTCCGGTGCGGCCGGGCTCGGTGAGGTCAGGCTCGCCGGAGCGTTGGGCGACGATGCGGGGTCGGGGCGGGGCGGCGTCGGGGGCGACGTACGGCACGGGCCCGTTCGACGGGGCCGCTTCAAGAGCCCCGTCGAACGGGTCGGCGGTGAGCGCCTCGTCATACGGGTCGGCGTCGAACGGGTCGGCGTCGGGAGCCTCGTCGTACGGCCAGGGCTCGTCGAACGGGTCGGGCTCGGGCAGGTCGTCGTACGGGTGCCCGGGCTCCTCCGCCGCGTCGTCCGCCGGTGGCGGTGGCCACTCCGGGTCGTGCACGGCGAGCGGCGCGGGCGCGGAAGCGGGGGCGGGCGCCGCCGGGCCGGCGCGGCGCGCCAGATGGGCGCGGACCCTGGCCGCGGCCTCGCGGCGACGGGCCATGGCCGTGGGGTCGAGGGGCAGCGGCCAGGCCTGTTCCGCGGCGGCCTCGGCGAGGGCGGGGTTCTCGGCACCGTCCTCCGGGGGCTCGGCCCAGAACTCGATCTCGCCGTGCCCCGCTTCGCAGTGCTCGCGCAGCGCCTCCAGGAAGACCGACGGGCCGCGGGGGCGCTTCTGATGGGGGCCCCACCAGTGGCCGGAGCCGAGCAGCAGGGAGCGGGGGCGGGTGAAGGTGACGTAGCCGAGGCGGAGTTCCTCGGTCTCCTGGTGGTGCTTCATCGCCTCCTTGAAGTCCTTCAGGCCGCGGGCGGCCCACTCCTCGACGTCCGGGAGGGTGGCGGCGTCGCCGCGCAGGGCGTGCGGCAGGACCTTGGCCCGGGCGGTCCAGGACTCGCGGGACTGTTCGCTGGGGAACTGCTTGGCGACCAGACCGGGGACGGCGACCACGTCCCACTCCAGGCCCTTGGATTTGTGCGCGGTGAGCACCTTGACGGTGTTGTCGCCTCCGGGGAGGGAGCTGTCCAGGCCCTTCTCGTACTGGACGGCGGTGCGCAGGAAGCCGAGGAAGGCCAGGAGGGAGGCGTCGCCGTCGAGGGATTCGCCCCCCTGCTTGGCGGCGAAGCCCGCGGCGATGTCGAGGAAGGTGCCGAGCGTTTCGCGGCGGCGGGCGGCGAGGGCGTGCGGGGACGCGGAGAGCTCGACCTCCAGGCCGGTGGCGGCGAGGATCCGGTGGAGGACGTCCATGAGCGGATCGCCCAGGGAGCGCCGCAGGTCGCGCAGCTCGGTGGCGAGGTAGGCGAAGCGCACCCGCGCCTCGGCGGAGAACGGCAGGCCGTCGTCGGGCCCGTCGGCCTCCAGGAAGGTGTCGAGGGCGTCGGCGAGCGAGATGGTCTCGGCCGGGTCGACGCCCTCGACGGCCTCGGCGAGGCGCTGCGCGGGATCGTCGGACGGGCCGCCGTGGTGGACGAGCGCGCGGGCACGGCGGCCGAGCAGGGCCAGGTCCCGGGGGCCGATCCGCCAGCGCGGGCCGGTCAGCAGGCGGACCAGGGCGGCGTTGGCGGTGGGGTCCTGGAGGACCTCGCAGACGGCGACGAGGTCGGCGATCTCGGGCAGATGCAGCAGCCCGGAGAGGCCGACGACCTCCACCGGGATGTCCCGGGCGACCAGTTCGCCCTGGATACGGGCGAAGTCGGCGGCCGTCCGGCACAGTACGGCGATCTCGCCGGGCGGGGTGCCGGTGCGGACGAGATGGGCGAGGGAGTCGGCGAGCCACCCGAGCTCCTCGGCGTGGGTGGGCAGCAGGGCGCAGCGCACGATGCCGTCGCGCTCGGCCCCGGGGGCGGGGCGCAGCGCCTCGACGCCCTCGTGCATGCCGCGCAGGGGCGTGGCGAGGCCGTTGGCGAGCGCGAGGAGGCGGCCGCCGCTGCGGCGGTTCTCGCTCAGGGCGTACCGGCGGGCGGGCGTGCCGTCCTCGAAGGGGAAGTGGGCCGGGAAGTCGTCCAGGTTGGCGACGGAGGCGCCGCGCCAGCCGTAGATGGCCTGGCAGGGGTCGCCGACGGCGGTCACGGCGTGGCCGGTGCCGGAGCCGAACAGGCCGGACAGCAGCAGCCGTTGGGCGACGGAGGTGTCCTGGTACTCGTCGAGCAGGACGACCCGGAATTCGTCGCGCAGGATCCGGCCCACCTCGGGGCGGGTCGTGGCCAGGGTCGCCGAGTAGGCGATCTGGTCGCCGAAGTCGAGCAGGTCGCGGCGGCGCTTCTCACCGCGGTAGGCGGCGACGAGGTCGAGCAGTTCCAGGCGGCCGCGGGCGGCTTCGGGGACCTTGCGCAGGTCGGCGTTGCTGAGCTTGACCCCGTCGAGGGCGGTCAGGAGGGCGGTGTCGTGGGCGCGGAGCCGGGCCGGGTCGACGAGGTGCTCGGCGAGCTCGGCGTCCAGGGCGAGGAGGTCCTCCACGAGGGAGGGCAGGGAGGTCGTGAGGGACGGATAGGGGCCGGGGGCGGCGCGCAGGGTGCGCGCGGCGAGCTGGAAGCGGGTGGTGTCGGCGAGCAGCCGGGCACTGGGCTCCAGGCCGATGCGCAGGCCGTGGTCGCTCAGGAGCTGGCCGGCGAAGGCGTGGTACGTGGAGATCCGGGGCTCGCCGGGGGGCTGGTCGGCGGGGGCGGCTCCGTCGGCCTGTGGGAGGGCGTCCGGATCGGTGACGCCGGCGGCCAGCAGCGCGGCCCGCACCCGCTCGGCGAGCTCGCCGGCCGCCTTGTTCGTGAACGTCAGCCCCAGGACCTGCTCGGGAGCGACCTGGCCGGTGCCCACCAGCCACACCACCCGCGCGGCCATGACCGTGGTCTTTCCGGAGCCGGCTCCGGCCACGATGACCTGCGGGGCGGCCGGGGCGGTGATGCACGCCGTCTGCTCCGGTGTGAACGGGATGCCCAGCAGCTCCTTGAGCTGCTCGGGGTCGGTGATGCGGGCTGACACAGCGAAAACCGTAACGGGCGGCACTGACAATCGCCGCCGGCGATGGCATCCGCGCAGGTCACAGCCCGCTCCCCGGCAGCCGCTGCCGGCTCACTCCACCACGTGCCGGCCCTCCGGCTGCGCGCTGCACGAGGCCCGGAAGGTGCAGTGGGCGCAATGCGTCCCGGTCGTGGGCGTGAACCGCTCCTCCAGCACGCGACCGGCCGCGGTGGCGAGCAGCTCGCCGACCCACTCGCCGTTCTCGCCGTTCCCGCCGTCCTCGCCCTGCTCACCGCTCCCGCCGCGCTCACCGCTCCCGCCGTCCAGCGGCGGCTGCGTCTGCACGGCCGGCAGCGCGTCGCCGCCCTCCTTCCGCGGCGCGCCGAGGCGCAGATGCACCAGCTCGGCGCCGCCCGCCTCGGGAGTGCGCCCCTCGAAGACCTCGTCGACGGCGCCCTCCCGCACCGCGAGCTGGTAGACGGCGAGCTGGGGGTGGCGGGCGACCTCCGGTCCGGTCGGCTTCTGCTTGCCGGTCTTGAAGTCGACGACGTACGCCCTGCCCTGCGCGTCCCGGGAGACGTGGTCCATGCTGCCGCGGATACGGACCTCATAGGCGCCGGCCCGCAGCGCGACGTCGAAGCCGTGCTCGGTGGCGACGGTGTCGCGGCCGCGGGTCTCGCGCTCCATGACGTGCCAGCGCAGGAAGCGCTCCAGGGCGGCACGGGCGTTGTCCTTCTCCTGGCGGGACTTCCAGGGGGCGTCGAAGGCCAGCGCGTCCCATACGGAGTCCAGCCGCTCCATCAGGACGGTCAGGTCGGCGGGCGTGCGGCCGGAGGCGACCTCGTCGGCGAGCACATGCACGACGTTGCCGAAGCCCTGGGCGGCGCTGGCGGGGGTGTCCGCCTTGACCTCGCGGCCCAGGAACCACTGCAGGGAGCAGGTGTTGGCGAGCTGGTCGAGGGCGCTGCCGGACAGGACCACCGGCCGGTCGCGGTCGCGCAGCGGAACGGTGCTGCGGGTCGGTTCGGCAAGGCCCCACCAGCTGTCGGGGTGGGCGGCCGGCACCAGGGGCCGGTGGTCGTCGTCGTGCAGGGCGGCCAGCTTGGCGAGTCGCTCGGCCGCCGCCTCGCGCAGCGCCGGGCTGGCGGCCGGGTCGACGGTGGTGGCGCGCAGCTCCGCGACGAGCGCGGCGACGGCCAGCGGGCGGCGCGGGCGGCCGGTGACGTCCTGGGGGGTGACGCCCAGCTCGGCCAGGAACCGGGAGGGCTGGTCGCCGTCGTCGGCGGCGGCCTTCACGGCGGTCACCACAAGGCGCTCGCGGGCCCGGGTGGCCGCCACGTAGAACAGCCGGCGTTCCTCGGCGAGCAGCGCGCCCGGGGTGAGCGGCTCGGCGAGGCCGTCGCGGCCGATCCGGTCGGCCTCCAGGAGCGAGCCGCGGCGGCGCAGGTCCGGCCAGAGCCCCTCCTGGACGCCGGCGACGACGACCAGCCGCCACTCCAGGCCCTTGGCGCGGTGTGCGGTCATCAGCCGTACCGCGTCGGGCCGGACCGTGCGGCGGGTGAGGGTGTCGGCGGCGATGTCCTGGGCGTCGAGCTCCTCCAGGAAGTTCAGCGCGCCGCGGCCGCCGGTGCGTTCCTCGGCGCGGGCCGCGGTCTCGAAGAGGGCGACCACCGCGTCGAGGTCCCGGTCGGCGTTGCGTCCGGCGGCGCCGCCGCGCCGGGAGGCCCGCTCCAGGCGCTGCGGCCAGGGGGTTCCGTCCCACAGCTCCCACAGCGCCTGCTCCGCGGTGCCGCCGCCGACGAGCAGTTCGCGGGCCTTGCGCAGCAGCAGGCCGAGCCGCTGGGCGCCACGGGCGTAGGCGGGGTCGTGGGCGACCAGGCGCTCGGGTTCGGCGAGCGCCCGGGCGATCAGCTCGTCGGAGGGGCGCGGCAGCGGCTGCCCGGCGGCGCGCTCCTCCTCACGCAGGGCGCGGCCCAGGCGGCGCAGGTCGGTGGCGTCCATTCCGCCGAGGGGGGAGGTCAGCAGGTCCAGGGCGGTCTCGGCGTCGAGCCGGTGGGAGGAGGCGGCCTCTTCGGCGGCCCCGCCCACCGCGTCCTTCGCCGCCGCGTCCCCGGTGTCACCGGACCCCGCGGCCACGGTCCCCAGCGCCGCCCGTGCCGCGGCCCGCAGCGCCGTCAGCAGCGGGGCGACGGCCGGTTCGTGGCGCAGCGGCAGGTCGTCGCCGTCGATGTCGAGCGGCACCCCGGCGGAGGTGAGCGCGCGGCGCACGGCGGGGATCGAGCGCCCCCCGGCGCGTACGAGGACGGCCATCTCGCCCCAGGGCACGCCGTCCTCCAGGTGGGCGCGGCGCAGGATGTCGGCGACGTTGTCCAGTTCGGCGCCGGGCGTCGGGTACGTGAACACCTCCACCCGGCCGCCGTCGCGCACGGCGGCCGGCTCGCGGTGGGCGCGTACCTGCCGGGCCGGGAGGCGGGTGAGTGGCATCCGGCGGGTCAGCGACCGGGTGGCCGCGAGCAGCTCGGCGCCCGAACGCCGGGAGGTGCCGAGGACCGCCACCGGGGCGGGGGTGCCGTCGCCGCGGCGGAAGGTCTCGGGGAAGTCGAGGATGCCGTTGACGTCCGCACCCCGGAAGGCGTAGATCGACTGGTCGGGGTCGCCGAAGGCGATCAGCGTGCGCCCCGGGGAGCCCGGCCGCCCGGCCGCGCCCTGATTGCCGGCGAGCGCCCGCAGCAGCCGCACCTGGGCGACGTCGGTGTCCTGGTACTCGTCGACGTAGACGGCGTCATAGGCGGCGGCCAGCTCGGCCGCGACCTCGGCGCGCTCGGCGAGCAGGACCGCGCGGTGCACCAGTTCGGCGTAGTCCAGGACGCCCTGGCCGTCCAGGACGTCGAGGTACTCGGCGAGGAAGCCCGCCGCGGCGCTCCAGTCGGGCCGTCCGGTGCGCCGGGCGAAGTCGCCCAGGGCGTCCGGGCCCAGGCCCAGTTCGCGGCTGCGGGCGAGCACCGCGCGGACCTCGTCGGCGAAACCGCGGGTGGTCAGGCAGGCCCGCAGCTCGTCCGGCCAGCTGATCCGGCCGCGGCCGGCGCCGGCCAGCTCCGCCTGCCCTTCGAGCAGTTCGCGGACGACCAGGTCCTGCTCGGGTCCGGACAGCAGCCGCAGCGGATCGGCGAACAGGTCGGCGTCCTGATGGGCGCGGACCAGCGCGTAGCAGAACGAGTGGAAGGTCGTGGCCTGCGGAATGCCCGCCCGTCGCCCGCCACCGCCCTTCCCCGTAGGCCCTTCGGGCTGCCCCTCCAGATCGCGCAGCCGCACCGCGAGCCGGTCGCGGAGCGCCACCGCGGCCTTCCGGCTGAAGGTCAGGACGAGGATGCGCTCGGGGTCCGCGCCGGCCCGCACCCGGCGCCCCACCGACTCCACCAGCGTCGTGGTCTTGCCGGTGCCCGGTCCGGCCAGCACCAGCAGCGGCCCCTGGCGGTGGTCAACCACGGCGCGCTGGTCTGCGTCCAAGGCAGGAGGATCCACCCGCTCCGGTGGCGTACGCACCAGTCGGTACGCACCGGAGGCGTCCCGCCGCTCCGCCCGGTAGGGCTGCGATGGGCGTACCGCCCGCTCGAGCGGAGCCGAGAGCGGGGGAGGGACGGCCGAGAAGGAGGAACTCACGTGGATCGCCGGTCCTGAGGAGGGTGCTGGTCGTGGTGCGGATGCGGTGCGGGGCGCGCCGCGGTGCGGGGAGCCGGCCGTGCGGCCGGTCCGGCCGGGTGCCGTACGGCGGGGCGGCGGGGGCGCCCCGTGCCGTGACGGCAGTGCCCGACGCTACGCCAGAAGCCGCGCGGGCCGCAGTCCGTCCCCCGGCCCCCCGCGCGCTGCCGCCGCGGCTAGAGCTCCCCGGCGCTCTCCGGGCGCCCGTCCCAGCGGGCGCGCCGGAGATCGAGCCTCGGTATGTGGTCGTCGGCGGACCCGGGGGCCGCGCGCAGCGGTGTGCCCTCGTCCCGGTAGTGCGCGAGCGCGCGCAGTTCGCTGCCGGGCAGCAGCCGGCCGTCCGCGCGCACGACACGCCACCAGGGCACCGCGCCGCCGTAGAGCGCCATCACCCTGCCGACCTGCCGCGGCCCGCCCACCCGTCGCCCACCGCCGCCCTTCGCCGCAAGCCCTTCGGGCTGCCCCTCTTCATGGAGCCACTCCGCGACATCGCCGTACGTCATCACCCGGCCCGCCGGGATCAGCTCGGCGACGGCCAGGACCCGCTCCGCGTACTCGGGCAGCTCACCCGCCGCCCCATCTCCGGTCCCACTCATTCGGTCCATCCTGCCGCACGGCGCCGACAATGGGACCGGACACACTGTCCCGCGCCACGTCGGAGGCCGGCGGCAGGGTGCCGCCCGCCGCGGCACGGGCGGGGTGACACCCGCTCCCGGACGGCAGCGGGGGACGAGGTTCCGCTTCCCGTACCCCCGAAATGCACCCTGATGCCCTCCTCCACCGGTCGGTCGTGCCACCATCTTCCGGACGGTGACTGGTGATACGAGATCAAGAAGAGACGGCCGAGCAGGGTGCAGCGCCTCCACGGGAGGCGGGCGCCCCTGACGCACTGCCCGTCGACGCCACCGACACCGCCCCCGACCCGGCCGCACCGACCGAGCGGCCGCAGCGGCGGCAGGTGGCACCAAAGGGGAAGCACCAACGGAGGCCGGCCACGGCTTCCGCTACCGAAAAGGCGAGCACGATCAAGAAGGCCGAACGACCCGGGGCGTCTGAGAGGCCGAAAGGGCCCGCGGAGCCCGAACCACCCGAGGGGCACAAGGAGGAGCCGGGCACCGAGCAGCGAGGCGACCAGGACGAGCAGGTCGAGCACGGCAAGGGCGCCGAGCCGGTGTCCGGCACGGCCCGGGCCAGGGCCCGTACGGGCTCGCACCGCGCCGACCTGAGCGCCGACGAGCACGGCGAGTTCCACGTCGACCGGGTCTCCGGCGACGAGCCGCTGCTGCCCGCCCGTGTGCACCGGCCCGCCGACCTGCTGCGGCTGCTGCTCGGCATCGCGGGGATCGCCCTGGTCCTCGGGCTCGCCACCTTCGCCCACGGCACCACCGCGGGCCTGGCGCGGGACATCGGCACCGGCGCGAAGGCCGCGCCGCCGCTGCTGATCAACCTGGCCGGACTGACCTCCAGCGTCCTGGTGCTGATCGTGCCGGTGGCGTTCGCCGTCGAGCGGCTGATCAAGCGCGACGGGCTGCGGATCGCGGACGGGGTGCTCGCCGCCGTCCTCGCCCACGGGGTGTCGCTCGCCACCGACCTGTGGGTGGCCGAGTCCGCCCCCGCCTCCATCCGGGTCGCACTGACCCAGCCGCTGGCCAACGGTTCGCTCTCCGCCCCGGTGCACAGCTATCTGGCACCGGTGATCGCCTATATGACGGCGGTGGGGATGTCCCGGCGGCCGCGCTGGCGGGTCGCGATGTGGGTCGTGGTGCTGCTGGACGTCGTCGCGGTGCTGGTCGGCCGGTACACCACCCCGTTCGCGATCATCACGACGGTGCTGATCGGCTGGACCGTCGCGTACGGCACCCTCTACGCCGTCGGCTCCCCCAACGTCCGCCCCACCGGCCAGAACCTCCTCGCCGGGCTGCGCCGGGTCGGCTTCCACCCGGTCAGCGCGATGCGCGCGGAGGACGCCCAGCACACCGACCAGACCGAGCAGAGCGACCGCGGCCGCCGCTACATCGTCACCCTGGAGGACGGCCCGCCGATCGACGTCACCGTCGTCGACCGCGAGCAGCAGGCCCAGGGGTTCTTCTACCGGGTCTGGCGGCGGCTGTCGCTGCGCGGCATCAACCAGCGCCGCAGCCTGCAGTCGCTGCGCCAGGCCCTGGAGCAGGAGGCGCTGCTGGCGTACGCGGCCATCGCGGCCGGCGCCAACGCCCCCAAGCTGATCGCCACCTCGGAGCTCGGCCCGGACGCGGTGATGCTGGTCTACGAGCACATCGGGGGCCGCACCTTCGACTCGCTGGCCGACGAGGAGATCACCGACGCGCTGATGCACAGCGCCTGGCGGCAGGTCGAGGCGCTGCAGTCGCGGCGGATCGCGCACCGCCGGCTGGTCGGCGACGCCCTTTTGGTGGATCGTTCCGGCAGCATCGTCCTGACCGAGCTGCGCGGCGGTGAGATCGCGGCCGGCGATCTCGTCCTGCGGATGGACATCGCCCAGCTGCTGGCCACCTGCGGGCTGCGGGTGGGCGCCGAGCGCGCGGTGGCCGCCGCCGTCGAGGTGCTCGGCCCGGACGCGGTCGCCGACAGCCTGCCGCTGCTGCAGCCGATCGCGCTGAGCCGCACCACCCGCGCCACCCTGCGCCAACTGGCCCGGGAGCGCTCCAAGCGGGAGCGGGAGGCGGTACTGGCGGCGTCGCAGGCCGCCAAGGAGGCGCGGGAGGCACGCGAGGCGGAGGGGCCGAAGGACCGCAAGGCGATACGGGCCGAGCGGCACGCGGAGAAGAACGCCGAGAAGCGGGCTCTGGACGAGGCCTCCGAGGAGGCCCGCGAGGAGGATCTGCTCGCCCAGATCCGCCGGCAGGTCCTGCTGATCCGGCCCACCGCGGTGATCGAGCCGGCGAAGCTGGAACGGCTCAGCCCACGGATCCTGATCAGCTGGATCGCCGGGGCGTTCGCCGCGTACCTGCTGCTGTCGCAGCTGACGCACTTCAACCTCGACGACGTCATCAGCAAGGCCCAGTGGTGGTGGGTGCTGGTGGCGATGTTCTTCTCGGCGCTGACGTACATCGCGGCGGCGATGAGCCTGCTGGGCTTCGTCACCGAGAAGGTCGGCTTCGTCAAGACCGTCGTCGCGCAGATCGCGGGCAACTTCGTGAAACTGGTGGCGCCCGCGGCGATCGGCGGAGTCGCGCTCAACACCCGCTTCCTGCAGCGTGCCGGGGTCCGGCCGGGCCTTGCGGTGGCGAGCGTGGGCGCCTCCCAGCTGTTCGGCCTGGGCAGCCACATCCTGCTGCTGCTGACCTTCGGCTATCTGACCGGCATGCAGAGCAGGCAGGACCAGTTGTCGCCGTCCCGTACGGTCATCGCCGGTCTGCTGACGGTGGCGGTGCTGGTGCTGGTGGTGACGGCGGTTCCGGTGCTGCGGAAGTTCGTGGTGACGCGGCTGCGGTCGCTGTTTGCCGGCGTGGTGCCGCGGATGCTGGACATCCTGCAGCGCCCGCGGAAGCTGATCACCGGCATCGGCGGGATGCTGCTGCTGACAGCCGCGAACGTGATGTGCCTGGACGCCTCGATCCGCGCGTTCGGCGGCGGGGACCAGCTGAGTTACGCCAGCATCGCGGTGGCCTTCCTCGCCGGCAACGCGCTGGGATCGGCGGCGCCGACACCGGGCGGTCTGGGCGCGGTCGAGAGTGCGCTCATCACGGCGCTGACACTGGGGGGCCTGGGCGGCGACATCGCCTTCCCCGCGGTGCTGCTGTTCCGCCTGATGACGTTCTGGCTACCGGTGCTGCCGGGCTGGCTGGCCTTCACCCACCTGACGCGCAAGGGCGAGATCTGAGCGGGCGTGTACCCAGGCCAAGTGCCCCGCACCTGAGGGGAGCACTGCCCACCCATCGGGCACTGCCCACCCGTCGGGCGCGACGCGCCCGACGGGCCAGCCGTGACCGGCGCGCCACGCCCGGTCGGCCGGTGATCACTTCGGTGGGGGGGGGGGGGGGGGGGGGGGGGGGGGGGGGGGGGGGGGGGGGGGGGGGGAAGAGAAGAAAGACCCCACGGAAGAGAAGAACCCTTCGAAG
>NZ_JBWKCJ010000044.1:34721-37874 GCF_056436545.1 Streptomyces sp. NPDC043738
GGGACAACCCCCCCCCCCGGGGCCAGCTGTGACGGGCCCCCCACGCCTGGTCGGCGGGTGATCATTTGGGTGTGGGGACGGTCGGGTTCCAGCTCGCCCCCGCGGTCGCCAGTTGCGCGATCAGGAACGCGACATGCCCTGAGAGGCCCTGCACCTGGTAGACGGAGGTCAGCAGCCCAAGGCGTCTTGTCTTGTAGTGCCGTTCACGACTGAACGTGTCGGTGTCCATCCACATGCCCGTCAGCGTCAGCACCATGAGCATCAGGACGACGTTCAGGACTGCCAGTCCCAGCTCCGTGCCGCCCAAATTCGGAATGATCACGGCAATCACACCGATCGGGACGAGCCAGGCGACGAAAAGGTTGAAAGCCCGCACTGGGCCCCGCTCTCCAGGCAGTACGCGCCACAGCGTCCCCAGGACCAGTCCCGCACCGGCGAAGGAGATCTCCTGCGCCAGGAACTTCCCGACCGTATCCGGAATGCCGGTCGGCAAGTTCACTGTGAACGTCCAATGGTTGGCGCCGTAAATTTTCTCGTACGCGGCGGCGACCATACTCGGGACAATCCCGAAAATGGCGGCCCAGCGCGCGGCATTGACGCCGTTGCCCCACCAGTGACCGTGTGGTCCCCAGCTGAGGGCGACGTCGACCACGGATACGGGGTCCGGTAGGCAGTCGTGGGGACATCCGGTGGGCCGCCAGCCGTGCAGCGAGCGGAGTTCGCCCTCCAGTTCCTCTCTCGTATCCTCCTCCGCTCGCCCGTGATCAACCAGGCGCAGCCGGTGAAGCAGATCGCGCCACCGGTGGGCGTCGTCCAGCAGCCGCTTGTGCTTTTCCGGGTCGCTCAGTTCCACTGCGACGCAATGCGTCCCCGCATTTTGCTCCACTCGACTCAGCACCGACCATCTACGCCCTGCTTTCACCAGGCCGTAGAGCGCGACCATATTCAGGGGTACCCACAGGCCGTACACTGCCGCCACGCTTCCTGCAAACGCGCTGCCCCGCAAAGCCACGACAATGGCGAAGACGGCGGTCACCAGCAGCAGATCCACTCCCCTCGGCCCCAGGGACTTCTCTGTTTCGGTTCGGGAGCTGAAGTGGAGTAGCGCCACAAGCGCAATTCCTGCCAGGACCCATGTGTAGGCGTACGCCCATTGCGGGCCCATGGATGCGAAATCCGCGACTTGCCGGCCCAGGGCACTCCTGTGATCGGCGCCGAAGAGTGCGGTTGCTTCCCTCATCCAGCTTGCACGTTTCCACAAGAATTCAAAGGACAGCACACGACAGGCCACCACAATCACGGCAACCACGGCAACCGTGGCTCCGATTGCAGCGATGGGGCGGAGAGGATGATGGGGTTCACTTCCGCAGGATGGAGGACGCTTGGACTCGGCTTCACTCACCGAGGCTCCCAAATTCCCTTCTCGCGCAAAGCGCCAGGCCCAGGCGACCATGGCGGTCAGCCACAGCCACAGCATGCACAGATCCAACAGGGCCAGCCCGGCGATTCCCAAGAGGGGAGGCGGGCCGTTCGGGATGAGATTCGATGGGAGACCGAAGAGGTGGGGAGCCAGGATCACCAACAGGCCGAACAGCGCCACCGCAGAGGCGGAGACGATCACCACTCTCCTCTTCAGGATCCTGTCGCTGCCATCGGAATTATTGCCCATTGGAAGCCACGGACGCGCGAGGAGAACGAGGGCAAGACCCGATAAGATCCCGACAGGAGCACGCCAGGAATTCAAGCCGGAAACGGAGCGCAGCAGCAACAACAAAGTCAAACCGAGAGCCGCACTCAGCCCGGCCCACTGCAAAGCAGTGAAGGCAAGAATCTTGGAAGCGTCCTTCTCGGGACTCTCGGCGGATTGCATTCGCTTAAGGAATTCCCAGGCCGATACGGCGATCACGATCGAGGCACAGACCCACCAGGAGGCGACGCCTAGGTACCCGACCCAGGCAACGTGGCCACTCGGCGCCAGCGCGGGAGCCCGCGGTGGCACTAATGTGACCCTGATGCGGTCTGGCTTATAGCCGTTCCATTCTCTGCTGCTGTCTTCGTGTGCAATCGATACCGGGGGCGCGTCACTGATTTCCAGGCCGCCTGGGTAGACCTTGACTTTCTTCCACGAGGCTCCACTCAAGGCGCCCTGTGAGCGAAGTTTTGATACCCACTTGCCCGGTCCGACTTCGACCGCCCACGGACCCACTTCGTATTCACCGGGATCATTGATCAGATTCCACGACTCATATTGCACCCTGATCAGGCCATTGCCTTTTTCTTTACCTGCCTGAGAATTGCCGGATCGCCACTCGGGGTGCCACCTTTCGAACCCCCGCCGCGATCCACCGTCCCCGTTCAACAGGCAGTACATGGCTTGTCGGAACTTGGGGGAATCCGCGCCGAGCATCAGGTGGCCTGCGAGGTCCCACTTCTTTTCCGACATCTCAATGATCGTCACCTGCCGCACCTTGACGAAATCGCGATGCTGCTGCCTGAAAAAAGGCGAGTAAGACCCACCGCCGTACCACGCAAGTCATTTCCGAGGCGGGCATCCGCTGTAGGGGTCGCACACGAGGATGACCTCATAGGGCTCGCCGGCGAACTCGGCACGGCGTGAGTGGTCGACGCCGGGGAGGAAGCGCCACTGGGAGGGCTTGCTGTGCCGGGTCTGACTCGTCTTCTCCACTTGGGTGTGGAGGGTGCGCGTCTCCATATCGGCCGTCTCGACCAGGGTCTCGTCCGCGGCCAGAGGGAAGTGGTCGTGCAACAGGCACAGGCCGAAGCGCTCCACGTTGCCGTGTTTTTCCAGAACTGCGGCCAAGTCCTGGACGAATGCGGCATCCTGCGGCCCGAGAGGTTCGGCCTCCTCGAACCGCGGAAGGCCCGACCTTGGCGACCTTGGGTTCACATCCCGAGAGCTCATCATTACCTCGATCACTTAGGGTGCATATGCCATCACCATAAGTACCCACGGGGTGGCCAGCAACAGGACGGTGAGGCGAGAGGCCGTGCAGGTCGGGCGCCATGAGCCGAGTCTCGGGGCGCGATCGGCGTGACTGCGTCCGGACAGCACAACGGCGGGGGGGGGGGGGGGGGGAGCGGACAGCCAGGCGGGGGGTGGTGAAACACATCTCTCCGCTCTCCCATGTTGTC
>NZ_JBWKCJ010000044.1:37884-52636 GCF_056436545.1 Streptomyces sp. NPDC043738
GAGAGTGCCATCATCGTTCCCCACCCCCCCCCCCTCCCCCCCCCCCCCCCCCCCCCCCCCCCCCCCCCCCCCCCCCCCCCCCCCCCCCCCCCCCCCCCCCCCCCCCCCCCCGAGGTGGGTGTTAGTAAACCGGCTTCTCCGGCTCGACCGTGTTGACCCAGCCGATGACGCCGCCGCCGACGTGCACCGCGTCGGCGAAGCCCGCGGACTTCAGCACGGCCAGCACCTCGGCCGAGCGGACGCCCGTCTTGCAGTGCAGGACGATCTTCTTGTCCTGCGGGAGGTCCTGGAGGGCGCTGCCCATCAGGAACTCGTTCTTCGGGATCAGGCGGGCGCCGGGGATGGAGACGATCTCGAACTCGTTCGGCTCGCGGACGTCGATGATGTCGATCTTCTCGTCGGCGTCGATCCACTCCTTGAGCTGCAGAGGAGTGATCGTCGAGCCGGCCGCCGCTTCCTGGGCCTCCTCGGAGACCACACCGCAGAACGCCTCGTAGTCGATGAGCTCGGTGACGGTCGGGTTCTCCCCGCAGACCGCGCAGTTGGGGTCCTTGCGGACCTTGACCTGGCGGTAGGTCATCTCCAGTGCGTCGTAGATCATCAGACGGCCGACCAGCGGATCGCCGATGCCGGCGAGCAGCTTGATGGCCTCGTTGACCTGGATGGAGCCGATGGAGGCGCACAGCACGCCCAGGACGCCGCCCTCGGCGCAGGAGGGCACCATGCCCGGCGGCGGGGGCTCGGGGTACAGGCAGCGGTAGCAGGGGCCGTGCTCGGACCAGAAGACCGAGGCCTGGCCGTCGAAGCGGTAGATCGAGCCCCACACGTACGGCTTGTTCAGCAGCACGCAGGCGTCGTTGACCAGATAGCGGGTGGCGAAGTTGTCCGTGCCGTCCACGATCAGGTCGTACTGGCTGAAGATGTCCATCACATTGTCGGCTTCGAGCCGCTCCTCGTGAAGGACCACGTTCACGTACGGGTTGATGCCCTTGACGCTGTCGCGCGCGGACTCGGCCTTGGAGCGGCCGATGTCCGACTGGCTGTGGATGATCTGGCGCTGGAGGTTCGACTCGTCGACCTCGTCGAACTCCACGATGCCGAGCGTCCCCACGCCCGCCGCCGCCAGGTACATCAGCGCGGGCGAGCCCAGGCCGCCGGCGCCGACACACAGCACCTTGGCGTTCTTCAGCCGCTTCTGCCCGTCCATCCCGACATCGGGGATGATCAGGTGGCGGGAGTACCTGCGGACCTCGTCGACGGTGAGCTCCGAAGCGGGCTCGACCAGGGGTGGCAGCGACACGGATGACCTCAACAAGGGGGTTGGTCGGTATCTGAGGACTGACTTGTCTCCCCGTAACACTGCCACGCCCCTGTTCATTCCGAGACACCCGGTCCGATGCGCGAGACGATTTCGTCCCAGTAGCCGGGCAGCGACGCCCAGGCGTCCTCGGCCCCGCCGGCCCCCGAGGCGGCCCCGCGGTCGGTGACGCACACGGTGCCCGCCCCCTGCCAGCGGGCGATCCGCAGCGCCTCGTCCAGGTGCGTGCGCGGCACGCTGTGGACGAGGTGGCAGAACCGCTCCGGAGCGTGGTCGGCCGTCCACTCGGCCACCTGCGACCAGCGGTAGTCGGCCCAGCGGCCGGCGAAGGTGACGAGCTGGTCGGCGGACTCGGCGTAGCCGGGGTGGGGGTGGGTGCCGTGTCCGAAGACGAGGTGGCCGCCGTCGCACAGGGTGCGCAGGGCGCCGGCGAGCCGCCTGGTGGCGGACAGCAGCGCCCGGTCGGCGGGGCAGTTCGCCAGCCAGAAGCCGTCGGTGCGGTACCACTCCAGGTAGCGGTGCGCGTCGGAGATCAGCTCGGCGAAGGGGCGTGTGCCCTGGCGCATGTCCAGGCGTCCCAGCACTCGGACACCCGTCTCACGCAGCCGGGCGGCGGCCGGCAGGCAGTGCGGGTCGGGGCGGGTCCCGGGCCCGTTGGAGACATCGAGCACCGTCCAGTGCACCAGACCCGGGGGGCAGCGCAGCAGCCCGGCCCATTCGGTGGGCGCCAGCAGCGGATGGGCCAGGCCCGGCACGCCGAGGCCGAGCGGGGCGGGCCCGGTCGGGGCACGGGTGGCACCGGCCGGAGTGATCAGATACGACATGCGGCCTCCATCCAGATGTCGGCGAGGGACTCCTCCAGAACGATCCGGGGGCGCCAGCCGAGCCGGTCGCGGGCGGTGCGCACGTCCGCCTGCTGCCAGGTGCCGCAGCCGTCCGGGTAGGGGTAGGTGGCGGGCGGCGAGCCGGCCCCGTGCTCGGCGGCCGGACCGGGGATGACCAGCCGGGCCGGCGGGGAGTCCAGTTCGTGCAGCGCACCGCCGAAGCCGGCGACCCGGGCGAGCACGGAGGCGGCCTCGCGCAGCCGTACGGCGCGGCCGGTGCCGATGTTGACCACGCCCTGCGCGGCCGACAGCGAGGCGGCGTGCACGGCCCGGGCGACATCCCGTACGTCGACGAAGTCCCGCTGAACGCCGAGCCCGCCGAGCTTGAGTTCGCTGTCCCCGGACTGCATGGCGCGGCGCATCGCCTCGGCGAGCCGGCCCAGCGGCGAGCCGGCCGGGGTGCCGGGACCGACCGGGGAGAAGACCCGCAGGACGACCGCGTCGAGCCCGGAGCCCAGGACCAGTTCGGTGGCGGCCAGTTTGCTGACGCCGTACGGCCCTCCGGGGCGCGGCACCGCGTCCTCGGCGGTCGAGGAACCGGGCTGGGAGGGCCCGTATTCGGAGGCGCAGCCCAGGTGGACGAGCCGGGCGCCGCAGCCGCTGCGGCGCAGCGATTCGCAGATGGTGGCGACCGCGACGGTGTTGTGCCGGGTCAGCTCGCGGGCGCCGCCACGGGTGGCACCGGCGCAGTTGACGACCACTCCGGGGTGCACCGCGTCCAGGAAACGGGTGAGCGCCCCGGGGCTGCCGGTGGCGAGGTCGAAGCGGACGTCCGCGTCGTCGCCCCGCCCGAGGGCGGTGAGCTGGACGGCGGGGTCGGCGAGCAGGCGGTCGGCGACGTAGCGGCCCAGGTAGCCGTTGGCACCGATGAGCAGCACCCTCATCGTGCGACCCCCCGGTCCGCGGTACGTGTGGTCGGCTGGACGTTCATGTGTCGCGCTCCTAAAGCGGATCGAGGGAAGTGCGTCGGCTTCGGCCGCGGGGACGGCCCCCGCCCTGGGGGCGGCGGCCACGTGGGGGAGGGGTCCGCGGTGAAGCGTCCGAAGAGGCCGTTTCGGGGTGCCTCTGTGGGATGCCCGTGTGGGGGTGTGGGACGGCGGGCGCCGGGGGTGGTCCGCGCGGTCACGGCCCAGGTGGCCTTGCCGGTCCGGCGGGGCCGGGCGAGTGCGCGCAGGCGCCGGTGAGCGCCCGCAGCCCGTAGGCCAGGAGGCCCAGGGCGGCGGCCGTACAGGCCACGGCGGGTACCGCGGCCGTTCCCGCGGGGGCGGTCAGCGCCTCCACCGGGACGACGAGCGGGGCCAGGCCGGGGAGCCGGGCGATCAGCACCAGCGCCGGGGCGAGCGCTTCCAGGGCGGCGGCCGAGGCAAGGCCGGCGGCGGCCGCCTCGGGGAAGCCGTGGACGGCGAGCAGCCGGGCGAGGAAGAGCAACACGCCCAGCGCGGCCGCCGCGGCCACCGCCGCCGCCCCGCCGCTTGCGAGGACCGCTCCCGCGCCCAGGAGCAGCGCCACCAGCGCGCCCAGGAAGAGCGCCGTGGCGGCGAGCAGCAACGGCCTGGTGCGGGCGGCGAGTTCGCCCAGGCCGCGGCTGGCGGCCAGGTCGCGTCGCCCGCGCACCGCGAACCAGTGGGCGCAGCCGGCCGCGGGCAGGACGGCGAGGGAGAGCGCCACGGCGGTGGCGACGGCGGGCCGTGGAGGCGCGTACGGCAGGTCGGGGCCGCCGGCCAGCAGCTCCGCGAGCAGCCGGTCGCCGAACACCGCGTACCCGGCCGTCCAGCAGATCCACAGGCCCGCGGTGCGCGAGCCGGCGCCGTGGTGGCGCGCCCGCAGCGGCCCGGACCGTACGGCCAGCCGGACGGCGAGGGCCAGCAGGACGACGCCGGCCGCGCCGACGGCCGTACGGAAGGCGGGGCCCGCCGTGTGCCCCACTGAGGCGAGCGCGGCGACGGTCGCGCCGCAGACCGCGCCGGGGAGCAGCTGCAGTGCGGCGCCGCAGCGTCCGCCCCAGCCGCGGCCCCGCGCTCCGCCCGCTTCCTGCGTGCCCTGCTCGGCGCGCGGCACCCGGGCGTAGAGCTCCTCCGCGAGCGAGAAGACGTCGCGGTGCCGGAAGCGTGCGGCCGTGCGGTCGGTGACGCCGTGCGCCTCCAGGCCGGCGGCGATCTCCAGCGCGTCGACGGCGTGTGCGCACAGCTTCTGATGCCGGTGCATCAGGGCGCGTACGGGGTCAGCGGGGCCGCGGCGCGCGGGGCGGGCGGCGGTCCGCTCCCCCGTGGCGGGGCGGTCCTCCCCCGTGGTTCCGGGGGCGCGGGTGGTGCCCCCTTCGGGCGCGGTCATGCTCCGTCCCCCTTTGCCGGGGCCTGCGTACAGACACCCTGTTCGGGGCCGGGGCCGGCGGCGGGCTCCTGGGGCGGCCGGCCGGGGGCGACCGCCGTGCACTCCCGCGCGTACGCCGGACGGCCGGAGCGGCCACGGCGCCGGAGCCCGTCACGGTTGCCGGCGTGCGCCACATCGGCCATGCCGGTGACCAGCGCCACGCCCACCACACCCATCGCACACATCACGTCCAGCACACCCGTCACCACTGCCATCTCCCTCATGCCGGCCTCGCCTGCCTCATCGCGCACCCCTCTCCGTCTCACCGGCCGTCTCATGTCTCGGACATCACCGGAACACCGGCCGGCCGCTTCCCCTCCGGCACCGCCCAGCTGGGCGTACGGCCGGCCGGCGCGACCGCCTTGACGGCGGTGGTCGCGGCCCAGCGGCCGGGGACATGGGACTCGGCGGGACGGGCGAAGGGCTGCGGTACGCCCTGGGCGTCCAGCGTGCGGTGGTCGGCCGGGCGGGCCGGGGCGCGCGAGATCAGCTCCAGGTAGATGCCGCGGAACGCCGCGATGTTCTGCTCCACCGTGAACAGTTCGAGCGCCCGCGCACGGGCCGCCGCGCCCAGCCGGGCCCTGCGGTCCGGGTCGCCGAGCAGCGCACGGCACGCCTCGGCGAGGGCGCGGGGGTTGCGCGGCGGGACGACCAGGCCGGTGCCGCCGATGACTTCGCACACCGCGCCGGCATCGGTCGACACCGTGGCCCGGCCGCAGAACATCGCCTCCACCAGGGAGCGCGGAAAGCCCTCGACGACGCTGGAGAGCACCACCACCGCACCGGAGGCATAGGCATCCGCCAGGCTCGGCACCTCGGGACTGCCGATCTCCTCGAAGCTGACCGGGTTCTCGCCGACGGTGCGGGCGTCGACCGCTTCGTCGGGGAAGAGCTGGGCCGCCAGCGCCCGGCACTGCGCCAGATAACCGGGCGCCTGCGGATCGCGGCCCACCCCGCCGATGATCCGGAGCGTCGCCTCCGGCTCGGCCCTGCGGACCTCGGCGAACGCGTGCAGCAGCGCCACCAGGTCCTTCGCGGGCTCGACGGCACCGACCCACACCAGCGTCTTGGAGTCGTCGGCCGGGGCGTCGGCCACCCCGGCGAAGGGAGCGGCGTCCATGCCCGGGTAGACCGTACGCAGCCGGGCACGGTCGGCGCCGCAGTGCTCCTGCCAGCGGCGGGCGTGGGTGTTGCCGGGCGTGATCAGGGCGGCCTGGGCGTAGGTCTCGGCGGCCAGCGCTCCTTGGAAGGCGGCGAGCAGCGCGCGCACCGGAGCGCTCAGCGGCGCCGCGGCACGTGCGAGGTAGTGCTCGCGCAGCCGTACGCCGCACTCGGTGACCAGCAGCGGAGTACCGAAGAAGCGTTTAGCCAACAGCCCGGGGAGGGCCGCCGCACCGCCGGAGGCGGCGTGGCAGAGGTCCACCCCGTCGAGGCCGGGGGTCTCCCGGTCGCCGTACCAGTCCAGCGACAGTGGGCGCAGCGCGAGTTCGAGCTGTGCGGCGACCGCCAGCAGGTCGTTGACCTGTGCGCCGTGGACGGCCGGCAGCGCACGCGGGCCGTGGCAGGCGGCCTCCAGGGTGCGTACGGCATCCTCGGACCGGAGCAGGGCGGGCAGTCCGCCGTGCTGCCGGGCCCGTTCGGCGAGCCCGTAGAGACCACTGGCGAAACGGTCCGCCTTGCTGGTCAGAGAGTTGTCGGGGGTTCCCCCGGGCCCCGTTTGCCGATCGCCGGCCGGAGCCGTGGCGAAGGCCGTCACCAGATCGCCGAAGTGCTCGGCGAAGCGGCGCCGTTCGCGCCGGCCGGGCGCGCGGCCCCGGCGCTCGTCCGCGCCCCGGAGGTGCTCGGCGGGGAAGTCGCCCCACAGCGGAGCGCCGCGCACCAGCCGTACGTGCTCCGGAAGGTCGGGTCTCGCCCCCGCCTCCTGCCGCGCCTGCGTGCTCAGGGCGTAGACCTCGAAGTCATGGCCGGTGAGCCCGCGCACGAGCCGGTCGCACCACGCATGCGATCCACCGGACGCATACGGATAGCCACCCTCGGTGAGCAGTCCAATGCGCACGACTGCACCCCCGTCCTCCCATATCGACGACCCTGGCGCGACGGCACGGCCGTCACCTGGCAGGAAGAAGTTATGCAAAAGGGCCGGTGGCGCGATGGACGGTTGTCCGTCGCGCCACCGGAAGGGGTGAAAGCACGTAACTTTCCCCACACAAGGGCGTTTCGCCGCGCTATGTGATCGCTACGCCACAGCCCGTAGCGCCACGGCCGGCGGCCCGGGCCGCGGCCCGTTCAGCGCTGGGTGGGGAACGGCCAGGAGTTGGGGCGGCAGGTCGCGCCGTCCGTGGTCAGGAACTTCGTCTGCTGCATCATCACCGGGGCCAGTGCGCCCTGCCGGGAGCAGGCCTCGTGGTTGTGCCCGAGCCGGTGGCCGACCTCGTGGTTGATCAGCATCTGGCGGTAGGCGAGCATCTTGTCGGGCCCGTAGGTCTTGGCGCCCTGCGCCCAGCGGTAGGCGTTGATCATGACGCGGTCGGTCGCCGCCGAGTCGCAGGAGACGTTGTCCTCGGTGGTGTCGAGACCGGACTTGGCGCACCACGTCGCGGTGGTCCCCGGACTCGCCAGCGTGATCACGAAGTCGGCGCTGCCGGATGCCACCCGCTGGAAGGTCCGCTGCCCGCCGTGCGCCCAACTCCGGTCGTCGTTGAGGGTCTTGTGCACCGCCTCGGCGAACAGCGCGCCGTCCAGCGGCAGTCCCTCCTCGACGTCGACCCGGTAGCGCAGCACCTTGCCGCTGCCCGGCGCCTTGGCGTCGCCGCCGGCCGGCTTGAACCGGCCGCTGCCCGTCAGGTCCGCGGCCAGCGGGAAGACCTGCGTCATCTTCTCGTCGTAACTGGCCGGCTTGGCGTCCTGGGTGGGCCTGGTCTGCGACCGGGAGGCCTCGTCGCCGACGCCGTCGACCCGGTCGTTGCCGCTGCTGGCCTGCGGGTCCCCGCCGTCCTTGTGCTGCTCGGCGACCTGGCCCGCGATGACGACGGCGAGCACCGTGGTCACCGCCGCGGCCGCGGCGCCGGTGAACGTCCGGCCCTTGCCGCCCTTCCTGGCACCGTGCGGCTCGGTCGCATCGGACGTGTCGTCGAACTCCCCGTCCGGGCCGGGGCCGTCCGGGTGGCCCGGCGCCGCGCCCTGCGCGCCCACCGCGACGGCCCGGTCCGGCTCGTCGATCCCCTCGCGCTCGAAGACCACCGAGCGCCCGGTGAACCGGCCGCCGGGCGGCACCCGCTGCCCGCCGGGCGCCCCCGCCCGGAACACGTCGTCGTCGGCCTCGTAGGGGCCCTGCCCGTCGAAGGCGTCCAGATACTCGCGACGCGGTCCCGCGGCGGCGCCGGGGAAGGCCATCGGCTGCGTACCGGACATCTCCATGCGCGGCCGGGGAATCCTGGGCGCGCCCTGTCCGGGCGCCGTCGGGGCCGCCGGCGCGGTGGGGAACGCACCCCAGCCGCCGCCCGGCTCGCGCTGTTCGGGATGCCCGCCGCGCACCGTGTCCCCCTCGACCGGCTCGCGCCTGCGGCGGCCGGAGCCCGGCCCCGGCGGGGGTGTCCGGCCGCCACCGGGCGGCGCGGCCGTCGGCGAAGGGGCTTCGGTCTCCGGCCGGCTACGGCGGCTATGGCGTCCCACGGGGCGTGTCAGCTCCTGCCCGCATCGGCGGTCACATCGGTCACTTCACAGTCGAGCAGGTCGCGGACGGCCCGCGCGACCGCCTCCGGGTACTCCATCATCGCCACGTGCCCCGCCTCCGGCAGCGTCAGCAGTCGCGAACCGCGGAACGCCGCGGCCGCCCGCCGCGCCATCCGGAAGGACACCAGGCGGTCGCGTCCACCGTAGACGAGAAGCGTCGGGGCGAGCACCCGCTCTGCCTGACGCCACAAATTGTGCTGCCCGCCGAGCGTGTAGGAGTTCACCAGAGCGCGCGCCGAGCGCTCCATCACCTCCCAGAAGTAAGGGAGTTCGAGCCGCCGGGCGTACTCGTCGACCGCGGAGTTGAACCCCTCCGGGCTGACCCGTCCGGGGTCGCCGTAACAGAGCGCCAGCACCTCGCGGGTGCGGCGCTCGGGGGTCCAGTCCCGGGTGAGCCGGCCGAAGAGCCGGCCGGTGCCGGGGACGGCGAGCAGCGCCGTGGGCACCGCGGCCAGCTGCGGGCGCAGCTCGGGCAGTGCCGGAGAGATCAGCGTCAGGGTGCGGACCAGGTCCGGCCGCGCCGCCGCCACGCGGGTCGCCACGGTGCCGCCCATGGAGTTGCCGATGAGGTGCACGGGGCCGCGCCCGGCCGCGTCGAGGTGGCGGATGACCACCCGGGCCTGCCCGGAGACGGAGTAGTTGCCGTCGGCCGGCGGCGGCGAATGCCCGAAGCCGGGCAGGTCGATCGCCTCGCCGTCGACCCGGTCGGCGAGCAGCGGCATCAGACCGGACCAGTTCGCCGAGGAGCCGCCGAGGCCGTGGACGTACAGCGCCGGCTCGCGGCCGGGCCCGGCACCGTCCTCGCCGGCGCCGTCCGCCTCGCCGTCCCGTCCGGCCGGTGCCCGCACGGTCAGCGTCAGGCCCGGCAGGGTCACGGTGCGCACCGTCTCCGCCGCGCCGCGCCGACCGGGGCCGGCCGGCGGCACCGGGAGGGCTGCGGTCGCGGTGTCCGGCGACTCGGTCGAAGACATGGGGTCGATGTTACGAGACGATCACGCCCCCGATTGTGTGTTCGCGGTCACACACCGCATCGCGCTGCCGCGGCGGCTCTCCTAGGCTCGTAGGCAAGGGCAGTCGCCCCGAGGCCCTGCTGTCACGCCTGGCACCGGCCGACGAAGCGAGTCCACGAGGAAGTCCGCGAGAAAGGGAGCCACCATGCGCGTCGACCCGACAGACCCGGACACTTTCGAGGACGAGGAGGCCGCCACCGAAATTGACGTGGAAGCCCCGGAAGCGGACGCCGCGGAGCAGTACACCGACCTCTCTCCGCACCGCGACGAGCCGCTGACCGGCGCCGACCCGGACGCGGCCAACGAGGCGGATCGCGCCGAACAGGCCCGCGTAGTCGAACTCAACGAAGACGAATACCGATGACCTGGGGCGTTATGTCGGGTTGCGGATGCCGTACCGGACAGAAATTCTCACCCCGGACCGCGCACAGCCGGGTTACCCAAAAGTACGATGGCGGGCGCGGTGCACCACCTTGTACGGACCGCGTACGGAACGATTTCTGGGAGGCAGCGTGAGCGCCATCGAGCAGACCGAGGCGGCGCGCCCGCGGGGCACACGCCTGCCACGCCGAGCCCGGCGCAATCAGCTTCTGGGCGCGGCCCAGGAGGTTTTCGTCGCCCAGGGCTACCACGCGGCCGCCATGGACGACATCGCCGAGCGGGCGGGCGTCAGCAAGCCGGTGCTCTACCAGCACTTCCCGGGCAAGCTGGACCTCTACCTCGCGCTGCTCGACCAGCACTGCGAGGCGCTGCTGCAGTCGGTGCGCTCGGCGCTGGCCTCGACGACCGACAACAAGCAGCGGGTCGCGGCCACGATGGACGCCTACTTCGCCTACGTGGAGGACCCGGGCGGCGCGTTCCGCCTGGTCTTCGAGTCGGACCTGACCAATGAGCCGGCCGTGCGCGAGCGCGTGGACAAGGTGTCCCTGGAGTGCGCGGAGGCCATAAGCGCGGTGATCGCCGAGGACACCGGCCTGTCGCAGGACGAGTCGATGCTGCTCGCCGTGGGGCTGGGCGGGGTCTCCCAGGTGGTGGCGCGCTACTGGCTCTCCTCCGGCAGCCAGGTTCCGCGGGACACCGCGGTGCAGCTGCTGACCTCGCTCGCCTGGAAGGGCATCGCCGGCTTCCCGCTGCACGGCAGCGACACGCACTGACCGTGTTCGCTGCTGGCGTGGTCCAGGGCGTCCTGCGCGTCCCCGTACCGGGCTAATGTGTGCTGGGTACAGCGCGGATTGCCGCGCATCCTCCCCCAGCTGAGGCTGGGGACCCCCAGACCGTCGGAGGGACAAAAGCCGTGGAGGTCAAGATCGGCGTGCAGCACGCGCCCCGCGAGATCGTTCTGGAGAGCGGGCAGTCTGCCGAGGAGGTCGAGCGCGCGGTGTCCGACGCGCTGGCCGGCAAGTCGGAGCTGCTGAAGCTGGTGGACGAACACGGCCGCAAGGTCCTGGTCCCGGCGGACCGGCTGGCCTATGTGGAGCTCGGCGAGCCGGCCGGCCGCAAGGTCGGGTTCGGCGCGCTCTGACCGGCGGGGCGCCGGCAGCGGCGTCCGTGAGCGAAGAGACAACAAGGGGGCGGTGGCCCGGGGATTCCCGGGCACCGTCCCCTTCTTCCGTTCCGGTCCGCTCTCGTCCCGCTTCCGGTTCCGGATTTCCGCAGATCAGGCCGTTCGGGGCGGCCCGGCTGCGCTGATCAGGCAGGGGACCCGCGGCGGGAGGGTTGCTGCCGCCGCCCCCTGGGTACGACCGCCTACGACCGATTTGTTCGTCCGATCGGCACCGCGCCCACCAGCGCGGGAACACCGGCACGCGGGAGGGAACAGCATGATCTGGGAAGCGCTCGGAGCCGTCCTCATCGGCCTGGCCATCGCCCTGTCCGCCGTGCACTGGCTGCCCGACCGCTTCCCCGCGCGCACCCTCACGCTGGCGACCGGCCCGGTGGCGGCGCTGCTCGGCGCCCTGCTGACCCGCTCGATCCTCGGCCCCGGGTACCCCGTACAGGTACTTGTCGCCGCGCTCGCCGTGGGTGCGGCGCTGCTCTCGGTCGTGGCGCGCCCGCCGCGCCACCGTCTTCGGCGGCCGGCCGCACCGCTGAAGGGGCACCGGACGGCCTGAACCACCCGGCGCCGCCGTCAGCGGGTCGAGGTCAGGCCGCGAGCCCCAGCGCCGCCATCCGCTTGGTGTGCGCCTCGGTGATCCGGGAGAACATCCGACCCACCTCGGCCAGGTCGAAGCCGTCGGCGACCCCGCCCACCAGCATCGTGGAGAGCGCGTCGCGGTCCGCGACGACCCGCTGCGCCTGCGAGAGCGCCTCGCCCATCAGCCGCCGCGCCCACAGCGCCAGCCGCCCGCCGACCCGCGGTTCGGCCTCGATGGCCGCGCGCACCTTCTCGACGGCGAAGGACGCGTGCCCGGTGTCGTCCAGCACGGCCAGCACCAGATCGCGGGTGTCGGAGTCGAGCCGCGCTGCGACCTCGCGGTAGAAGTCACTGGCGATCGAATCACCGACGTACGCCTTGACCAGGCCCTCCAGCCAGTCCGACGGCGCCGTCTGGCGGTGGAACTCGTCCAGTGCGGCGGCGAACGGCTCCATGGCCTCGTTCGGCTCCGCCTCGATCTGCGCGAGCCGCTCCCGCAGCCGCTCGAAGTGGTGGAACTCGGCCGAGGCCATCTTGGCCAGCTCGGCCTTGTCGTCCATCGTCGGCGCCAGCTTGGCGTCCTCCGCCAGGCGCTCGAAGGCGGACAGCTCGCCGTATGCGAGGGCGCCGAGCAGGTCGATCACGGCGGCCCGGTACTGCGGGTCGGCGGATGCCTGCACCCAGTTCTGGGCGGCGATCCCGGTGAGTTCTTGCGCGTCAGCCGCGGCGTTGTCAGGCGTTCCCATGACCGGCACAATAGCCCGCCGGGCGGCGGGGGGAAGGCCCTGGTCAGCCACTTCCGCCCGGCCGCGGGAACGTCTCGCGGGCCGCGGACGAGCGCCGCGCCCCGACGTGATGTATTCCTCACTCATACAAGCCTTCGGATGGGTACGCGATATCCGGGGTACAGTGGTATTGGACCTGCCGGTAACCGGTGGGTCGTTCCACGAAGCGGATGCCCGGTCGGTGGCCCGATCGGCTCCAAACCGACCGCCCTCCCCCGCGGCGCGTACGAGATATACGCACAGCAGGAGGGACACCGCTCGCGGCAGGAGTGCCTGAGCGTTGGCAGTGGTCCCGCCCCATCGGCCGTCATCAGGCCGACCCGTACGAACCCGTACGACGGAGCGGTACGACCCCCTTCGCCGCCTCACGCCGCGTCTCACAGAAGAGGCAAGATTCTGTCTACGTTCCGAGACCTCGGGATTTTCCCCGAGACGGCCGAGGCCCTGGAGGCCGTCGGCATCATCTCCCCCTTCCCCATCCAGGAGCTGACGCTCCCCGTCGCCCTCTCCGGCAACGACGTCATCGGCCAGGCCAAGACCGGCACGGGCAAGACCCTGGGCTTCGGCCTGCCGCTCATCGAGCGCGTCACGGTCCCCGTGGACGTCGAGGCGGGCCGCTCGCAGCCCGAGCAGCTGACCGAGGCGCCGCAGGCCCTCGTCGTCGTCCCCACCCGCGAGCTGTGCCAGCAGGTCACCAACGACCTGCTCACCGCCGGCAAGGTCCGCAACGTCCGGGTCCTGGCGATCTACGGCGGCCGTGCCTACGAGCCGCAGGTCGAGGCGCTGAAGAAGGGCGTCGACGTCGTCGTCGGCACGCCCGGCCGGCTGCTGGACCTCGCGGGCCAGAAGAAGCTGGACCTCTCACACGTGCGCACCCTCGTCCTGGACGAGGCCGACGAGATGCTCGACCTGGGCTTCCTGCCCGACGTCGAGAAGATCATCCAGCTGCTGCCGGCCAAGCGGCAGACCATGCTGTTCTCCGCGACCATGCCCGGCCAGGTCATCTCGCTGGCCCGTCGCTACATGTCGCAGCCCACGCACATCCGCGCCACCGCGCCGGACGACGAGGGCGCGACGGTCGCCAACATCACCCAGCACGTCTTCCGCGCGCACTCCATGGACAAGCCGGAGATGGTCGCGCGCATCCTGCAGGCCGAGGGCCGGGGCCTGGCGATGGTGTTCTGCCGTACGAAGCGGACCGCCGCCGACATCGCCGACCAGCTCTCCCGGCGCGGCTTCGCGTCCGGCGCGGTGCACGGCGACCTCGGCCAGGGCGCCCGCGAGCAGGCGCTGCGCGCCTTCCGCAACGGCAAGGTCGACGTCCTGGTCTGCACCGACGTCGCCGCCCGCGGCATCGACGTCGAGGGTGTGACGCACGTCATCAACTACCAGTCCCCCGAGGACGAGAAGACCTACCTGCACCGCATCGGCCGCACCGGCCGGGCGGGCGCCAAGGGCACCGCGGTCACCCTCGTCGACTGGGACGACATCCCGCGCTGGAAGCTGATCAACAAGGCGCTGGACCTGCCGTTCGACGAGCCGGAGGAGACCTACTCCACCTCGCCGCACCTGTACGAGCAGCTGCACATCCCCCAGGGCACCAAGGGCGTGCTGCCGCGCGCCGAGCGCACCCGGGCCGGGCTCGCGGCGGAAGAGGTCGAGGACCTGGGCGAGACCGGCGGCCGCGGCCGCGGCTCCCGCAAGGGCGGCGCCGCCGTCGTGACGGAGGAGCGCCCGCCGCGCACCCGTACCCCGCGTCAGCGCCGCCGTACCCGCGGCGGCGCAGCGCTGGAAGACCCGGCCGCCTCCGAGGCGCAGCAGACCGGGTCGCCGGCCGCCGGGGACGCCCCGGCCGCCGAGGCACCGCGTCAGCCGCGCCGGCGCCGGCGTACCCGCGGCAGCCAGACCGCGGTGGCGGCAGCCGTACCCGCCCCGGCCACCGAGGCCGCGGAGACCGTCGCCGTGGTGACCGAGGCTCCGGCCGAGCCCGCCAAGCCGCGCCGGCGCCGTACCCGTGCCGCCCGTCCGGTGGAGACGGAGACGACCTTCCAGACCGTCGAGACCGCGGCGATCGCGCTCGCCGCGGCGCAGAGCGCGGCGGTCGCCACCGAGGCCGCCGTGGTGACGGAGGCCGTCGAGGCACCCGCCGCACCGCGCCGCCGTACCCGCAGCGCCGCCAAGGCCGCCGTCGAGACGGCACCGGCCGTGGTGACGGAGACCGCGGACGCCGTGGTGGACGCGGCACCGGCCAAGCCGAAGCGGACCCGGAAGACGGCCGCCGCCAAGGCCGCCGACGCCGCGGTGGAGACCGCCGAAGGCACCACCGACGCGCCCGCCAAGCCCAAGCGCACCCGCAAGGCCGCCGCCAAGCCCGTCGCCGAGGCCGCCGCGGACACCGCCGAGGCACCGGCCAAGCCCAAGCGCACCCGGAAGACGGCCGCCGCCAAGGCCGCCGACGCCGCGGTGGAGACCGCCGAAGGCACCACCGACGCGCCCGCCAAGCCCAAGCGCACCCGCAA
>NZ_JBWKCJ010000044.1:52735-57111 GCF_056436545.1 Streptomyces sp. NPDC043738
AGGCCGCCGCCAAGCCCGTCGCCGAGGCCGCCGCGGACACCGCCGAGGCCAAGCCGGTCCGCCGCCGGACCCGTGCCAAGGCGACCACCGCCGAGGCGACGCCCGAGAGCTGACGCTCACTTCACCCCGACGACCCGGCCCCGCTCCCCGCGGGTGCCGGGTCGTCGGCGTCCCGGCCCGGTTTCGCCGCCCGGCCCGGATAACCTCGTGGCATGAGCAGGCCGCCGACCCTCACGCTGCCCCCGTGCGCCCGCGCGTACCGACTCGACACCGAGCGCGGTGCGTTCGCCGTACACGACGCCCACCCCGACGGCGCACCGATCGGGACGGCCTTGCTGGTGCCCGGGTTCACCGGCAGCAAGGAGGACTTCATCGCCCTGCTGGCGCCGCTGGCCGCGGCCGGGTTCCGCGCGGTCGCGGTGGACGGCCGCGGCCAGCACGAGTCGCCCGGCCCGCGCGAGGAACGGGCCTATGCGCAACGGGAGTTGGCCCTTGACGTGCTGGCCCAGGCGCGGGCCGTGCACGACCCCGGAAACGTTCCGCTGCATCTGCTGGGACACTCGCTGGGCGGGCTGATCACCCGGGCCGCCGTGCTCCTGGACGCCGCCCCGTTCCGTTCGCTGACCGTGCTCAGCTCCGGGCCCGCGGCCATCGAGGCCGCCCAGCAGGCCCGGGTGCGGATGCTGATCCAGGCGCTGGGCGCGCTGGACATGGAGAGCGTCTGGCGGGCGATGCGCGAACTGGATCCTCCGGAGGCGGCGGACTCCGCCACGCCCCCGGAGATCGGCGCGTTTTTGCACCGCCGATGGCTGAACACCGTCCCCGAGCAGCTGATCGCGACCGGCCGTCAGATGGTGGAGGAGCCCGACCGGGTGGCGGAACTGGCCGCTACGGGTCTGGCCACCCATGTGGTCTCCGGGTCCGTCGACTACGCCTGGCCGGTGCCGTGGATGGACGCGATGGCCGAGCGTCTCGCCGCCCACCGCAGCGTCATCGAGGGCGCGGAGCACTCCCCCAACGCCGAGCGCCCGGAGAAGACGGCCGAGGCGCTGACGGGGTTCTGGAGCGGCGTGGGCTGAGGGGCGGACGGGACTTCGCGGTCGCGCCCTATCCCGTCGGCCCCGCCGGGGGGCCGGGGTTGCCGGACGGCGCTGCCGCGCCCGGCCCGCGGACGCCCGCCAGCAGCGCCTGCCCCTGTTTGTCGACGAACTGCGTGAAGACCTGCTGCGAATAGCCGAAGACGATGGCCCAGGCGATGATCTGGGCCGACGAGTCCAGGGCGGTCAGACCGGGGACGAACCCGCCGCGCATCAGCAGCAGCCCGAGCACCGCCGTCAGCGCACCGGTCGGCAGCTTCAGCCACGCCAGGGCCACGGGCACGTTGTAGGGGGTGGCGGTGCCGCTGATGCGGCGCAGCGCCGAGGCGGCGGCGATGGCGGCGGCCAGCAGCCCGACGATCTCCAGGACCAGGTAGTTGGCCTGGATCGCGGGCAGGTCCGCGATACTGCCGGGCACCTCGGCGGCCTTGAGTGCACCGCTGCTGGCCACCGGGCAGACGGTGGTGAACGTGCGGCCGTTGCCGCCCGCGTCGGGTGACGTCTGCGGCTCGAAGCACGGGGGCACCACGGTCGGGAAGAAGAAGCCGAGCACGCCGACGAGCACCGCGAGAAACCCCAGCGCGGCGGACACGTACTTCACGATGCGCACGAAGCTGCCGACGCGCAGCCGGTCGCGGAGGGCCTGGAGCCGGGCGACGTTCACCGCGTCGATGATCGCCTCGACGTCCGCCCGGGTCGGCGGGCGCTTGGCCGTCTCCTTCCAGATGTCCTCGACCTTCATCCGCCGGGGGTCCTTCACCTGCAGCTGCTCCCGGACGAGCGCGACCAGTCCCGGCAGGAGCGGGGTGACCTCTTCCGGTTCGATCATGCGCAGGAGCAGGTCGCGGGCTCCGTCGACATGGATCTGCGCCACGCTCAGATGCGCTCCGACCAGGTGGCCGGGGTGCTGTGCGTGGCTGAGCTTCTCCCGCGCCTCGTCGAGTTCGGCGCGGACGTCGTCGGCGAGCCGCGCCTTGTCGGGCTGGAGCGGCTTGGTCTCCAGCAGCGCCTCGAGCTCGTTGATGCCGGCACGGATCACCTCCCGCAGCTCCCAGGAGCCCTCCTCCCACTTCTTCTCACGGCAGCGCCGCCGTCGGTCGCGCCACCACTCGACGGGATGCCGGACGAGGGAGACCCCGGACTCGAAGCGGGGTGCGGGCGGCTGCCGATCGCTCATGCAGACGACCGTCGCAGCTGCCGGCGCGGCACGCGCGGCAGCGATGCGCCGACCGGACTAGAACGTGTCGTGGGCGCGGGCCGGTTCGGCGAGCATCGCAGAAGGCGGGCGGCCACCGGCGCCCGGCCGGCACCGGCTTCGTACGAAGGGCCCGACCATGACCGACACTTCCGGGGACGACCCGCACGGCATCGCCCTCAACCGGACCTTCGACGCCCGGCGCGAGCTGGTCTTCGAGGCCTGGACGCGGCCCGAGCACTTCGCGTACTGGTTCGGCGGGGACGTGCCGGTGCCGGCCGACCGGGTGGCGATGGATGTGCGGCCGGGCGGGACCTGGAGTCTGGTGATGCGCACTCCGGACGGCGGTGAGCTGCCGTTCTCCGGTGTGTACCGGGAGGTGGTGCCGCCCGAGCGGTTGGAGTTCACGCTCAAGGACGCGGCCGCGCCGCGCGGCGTCGAGGGCGAACTCGTACGGGTGACCCTGACCGAGGCCGGGGACCGTACGGAGATGGCCTTCCGGCAGCTCGGCGGCAACCTCACCAGCGAGCAGTACCTGCAGGCCGAGGCGGGCTGGGCGAACTTCTTCGACCGGCTGGCCGAGCTCCTGGCCGGGGCCTGAGCGCCCGGCGACCGGTCGACCACCGGATCCCGGTCCGGCCCCGGCGGTGTCCGGCTAGAACTGGGCCTGGACGTGCTCCCAGAAGCCGTCCCGCAGGACCCGGCGCAGGTCGGCGTGGCCGCGCAGGGAGTGCCGCAGCAGCGCCTCCGCGGCGGTCAGCAGTTCCTGGTCGACGGTGCCGGGCAGATAGGGGTGGCCGGGCAGGAGCTCGGCCACCCGGTCGCGGCCGCGCTCCGACAGCCACTGCGCGGCGACCCGGGCCCCGACGAAGCGGACCTCCTCGCGGCTGGGCGCCGGCCCCTCGGCCGCGGCCTGCTCCAGATATTCGGCGCCGGTCCGGCGGGTGACGTACGGCTTGCAGAACTCCAGGTCGAAGATGCGCGCGCTGTCGACCTCCCACACCAGCGGCTCGGCCTGGTTGCGGCCGCCCGGCGCTTCGATGCCCCACAGATGCACCCGCGCGCCATAGCCCTGTGCCGCCTCGACCGCGGAGACCAGGTCCTCGTCGCCGCCGATGAGCACCGCATCGCTGATCGCGCGGTGCCGGGCCAGCGACTCCAGGTCCGAGCGGATCAGCGAGTCGACGCCCTTCTGCTGGTTGTTGGCGTTGAGGTTGCCGAGCCTGACCTTCACGTCGGGCAGCTCGGCGATCCGCTGCTGCTCCTGGGTGTGGATGCGGCGGCGGGCACCGTCGTACCAGTAGACGCGCAGCAGCCGGCTGTCCGGGAAGATCATCCGGGCTTTGTCGATGAACGCCTCGATGATGCCTTCGGCGTCCAGCTCGAAGCCCTTGCGGTCCTCCGTGCCGGCGACGAGCCTGCCCGCCGCCGCGTAGACGTAGCCCGCGTCCACGAAGGCGGCGTGCGTGGAGGGGGTGGTGGCGACCTCGGCGAGCACTCGGGTGAGCAGCTCGTTGGTGCGCTCGATCCCGGCGGCGAGCGCGGCGAGGTCGGTGGGGCCCGTGGGCCGGACGTCGTTCATACGGGACCCATTGTCCGGGCGCCCGGACGGCGGACACAAGCGCGCTCCGCGCCAGTACTTAGACCGTCAAAATTTTTCTTTAGCGTAGGGAATGATTGCAGGGTGCGGGTCGTTGTACCCATATGGAACGCCTGGCAGCGAAGCCGCGCGAACCACACCACTCAGTTCTCCGCAGGAGGATCAGACGAAGGGAGAAGCCGTATGCGCTTCGAGATCATGCGCCTGGACGATGTCGACGGCACCGCCGTGGACAGCACCGTCGTGGACGCCGCCTCCGTCAACCGGATCGTGCAGCAGGCCGCCGCCATAGGCCAGCGCATCTACATCCGCCCGGCCGACACCGCCGCCCGCTAACACCGACGCCCGCCGATACGCACGCGGGGGGGGGGGGGGGGGGAGGAAGGGGGGGGGGGGGGGGGAGGGGGGGGGGGGGGGGGGGGGAGGCGGGGGGGGGGGGGGGCGGGGGGGGGGGGGGGGGGGGGGGGGGGTTGGGGGGTTGGGG
>NZ_JBWKCJ010000045.1:0-16737 GCF_056436545.1 Streptomyces sp. NPDC043738
GGATCTCCGGGCGCTTCCCTTCGGTCTTGCGTTTCCGACTCTATCAGATCCTTGCGGCTCCGATTTTCGCCGGTGCGTTTCCGCCTTTCGGCTTCCTCGCGTTTCCGACTCTAGCAGATCCGGTTTCGCTTTGATTCCGGTTCCGATTTCCGTCGGAGGGGTTTTGCCTTTCGGCTGATCCGACTTTATCAGATTGCTCTGGGTCGGAATTCCGCCTGGTGTCGGAAGCCTTCCGTACGCGCAGGCGTGCGGGGCTTCCCGTTCAGGCGGAGCCGTAAACGTACTGGAGCGGGGGGGGGGGGGGGGGGGGGGGGGGGGCGGCGGGGGGGGGGGGGGGGTGGGGGGGGGGGGGGGGGGGGGGGGGGGAGAGGGGGGGGGGGGGGGGGCGGGGGGGGGCCCCCCCCCCCCCCCCCCCCCCCCCCCCCCCCGCTCCGACTTGAGTACCTTCGTACGACTCCGTGCGTCAGACCTCGACGACCACGGGGAGGATCATCGGGCGGCGGCGGTAGTTGTCCGACACCCACTTGCCGACCGAGCGGCGGACCAACTGCTGGAGCTGGTGGGGCTCCGTGATGCCGTCCTGGGCCGACTTGGCGAGGGCTTCATCGATCTTGGGGATCACGGCGGAGAAGGCCGCATCGTCGATTCCCGAGCCACGGGCGTGGATGTTGGGGCCACCGACGATCTTGCCGGTGCTGCTGTCCACGACGACGTAGACGGAGATGATGCCTTCGTCGCCCAGGATCCGGCGGTCCTTGAGGTGGGCCTCGGTGACATCGCCGACCGACAGGCCGTCGACGTAGACATAGCCCGCCTGGACCTTGCCGGAGATCCTCGCGACGCCGTCGATCAGGTCGACCACGACGCCGTCCTCGGCGATGACGATCCGGTCCTTCGGCACACCGGTCAGCGCGCCCAGCTCGGCGTTGGCGCGCAGATGGCGCCATTCGCCGTGCACCGGCATCAGGTTCCTCGGCTTGCAGATGTTGTAGAAGTACAGCAGCTCGCCGGCCGAGGCGTGGCCCGAGACATGGACCTTGGCGTTGCCCTTGTGGACGACGTTGGCGCCCCAGCGGGTCAGTCCGTTGATCACCCGGTAGACCGCGTTCTCGTTGCCGGGGATGAGCGAGGACGCCAGGATCACGGTGTCGCCCCGGACGATCCGGATCTGGTGGTCGCGGTTGGCCATCCGGGACAGCGCCGCCATCGGCTCGCCCTGAGAGCCCGTGCAGACCAGCACGACCTCGTCGTCGGGGAGGTCGTCGAGGGTCTTGACGTCGACGACCAGGCCGGCCGGGACCTTCAGATAGCCCAGCTCGCGGGCGATGCCCATGTTGCGGACCATCGAGCGGCCGACGAAGGCGACCCGGCGGCCGTACTCATGGGCCGCGTCGAGGATCTGCTGGATGCGGTGCACATGGCTGGCGAAGCTGGCGACGATGATCCGCTTCTGGGCGTTCGCGAAGACCTGGCGCAGCACGTTGGAGATATCGCGCTCGGGCGGGACGAAGCCGGGGACCTCGGCGTTCGTGGAGTCGGAGAGGAGGAGGTCGATGCCCTCCTCGCCGAGCCTGGCGAACGCGGGGAGGTCGGTCAGGCGGCGGTCCAGCGGGAGCTGGTCCATCTTGAAGTCGCCGGTGTGGACGACCATGCCCGCGGGGGTGCGGATGGCGACGGCCAGCGCGTCGGGGATGGAGTGGTTGACCGCGACGAACTCGCAGTCGAAGGAGCCGATCTTCTCGGTGTGCCCCTCCTTCACCTCCAGGGTGTAGGGGCGGATCCGGTGCTCCTGGAGCTTTGCCTCGATCAGGGCGAGGGTCAGCTTCGAGCCGATGAGGGGGATGTCCGGCTTCTCGCGCAGGAGGTAGGGGACACCGCCGATGTGGTCCTCGTGGCCGTGCGTGAGCACGATGCCGTCGATGTCGTCGAGGCGGTCCCTGATGGACGAGAAGTCCGGCAGGATCAGGTCGATTCCGGGCTGCTCCTCCTCGGGGAAGAGCACTCCGCAGTCGACGATCAGCAGCCGGCCGCCGTATTCGAAGACCGTCATGTTGCGGCCGATCTCACCCAGGCCGCCGAGGGGGGTGACGCGCAGGCCGCCCTTGGGAAGCTTCGGCGGGGCGCCGAGCTCAGGATGCGGATGACTCAAAAGACTCTCCTCACCACACGCGCCACGCTGCCGTCGAGGCACGTGGCGCGCATGACATTCGTGCACTTGCTATGTGGCGGTTGTTGGTCCGTATTCAGTTATGAAGTCTGTGTTCAGAGCTGTACCCCGCCGGCGGCGAGATCGCGCTTGAGCTGTTCGGTCTCCTCGGGGGAGAGCTCGACGAGCGGCAGGCGCAGCGGGCCGGCGGGCAGGTTCTGCAGGCCGAGGGCGGCCTTGGTGGTGATCACGCCCTGGGTGCGGAACATGCCGGTGAAGACGGGCAGCAGCTTCTGGTGGATCTCGGTGGCCTTGGTGACGTCGCCGTTGAGGTGGGCGTCCAGCAGGGCGCGCAGCTCGGGGGTGACGATATGGCCCACCACGGAGACGAACCCGATGGCTCCGACCGAGAGCAGCGGGAGGTTCAGCATGTCGTCGCCGCTGTACCAGGCGAGGCCGGAGCGGGCGATCGCCCAGCTGGCGCGGCCGAGGTCGCCCTTGGCGTCCTTGTTGGCGACGATCCGGGGGTGCTCGGCGAGCCGGACGATGGTCTCGGTGTTGATCGGGACGCCGCTGCGGCCGGGGATGTCGTAGAGCATGACCGGCAGGTCGGTGGCGTCCGCGATCGCCGTGAAGTGCCGCAGCAGGCCCTCCTGCGGCGGCTTGCTGTAGTACGGCGTCACCGCGAGCAGCCCGTGGGCGCCGGCGTCCTGGGCGGCGCGGGCCAGCTCGAGGCTGTGACGGGTGTCGTTGGTGCCGGCTCCGGCGACGACGAAGGCACGGTCGCCGACCGCGTCGACCACGGCGCGGACGAGCTGGGCTTTCTCCGCGTCGCTCGTGGTCGGGGACTCTCCGGTGGTGCCGTTGACGACGAGGCCGTCGTTACCGGCGTCCACCAGGTGTGCGGCGAGCCGCTGCGCGCCGTCGAGGTCGAGGGCGCCATCCGCCGTGAACGGCGTGACCATGGCGGTCAGCACCCGCCCGAAGGGGGTCTGCGGTGTGGAAGTCGGAGCCATGGGTCCCACGCTACTCGTAGCTCACCGCGGGGTGCGCCTCCGGGGAGCAGAGATGTGGACTCCGGCACTGCCTGCTCGGGGGTTCAAGCAGTGCCGGGTCCGTCTGTTCAGCGTAGATGAACTTCTCAAAGTGCCGCAATCCGGACATCTCGCACGCCTGTCCCGCGCGCCCGGCATCCGGCCCGCCGCCTGGGCTTTACGGCGCGATCCGGCCGTTGGCGTTGAATGCGCCGTACGTGAGCGGCATGAGCTTGGCCCAGTGGGCCTCCATCTGCTCCCCGACCATTTCGATCTCGCGCTGCGGGAAGGACGGCACCTTCGCCTGCTCGTGCTGCGTGCGCAGGCCGAGGAAGTGCATCAGCGAGCGTGCGTTGCAGGTCGCGTACATGGAGGAGAACAGGCCGACGGGGAGCACGGCGCGGGCGACCTCGCGGGCGACGCCGGCGGCGAGCATCTCCTGATAGGCCTCGTAGGCCTGACGGTAGGAGTCCTCCATGACGCGGCCGGTGAGCTCGTACTGCGCCGGGGTGCCCTCGACGAACTCGTACTTGCCGGGGCGGCCCTGCTGGACGAGCTTGCGGGACTCACCGGGGACGTAGAAGACCGGCTCCAGCTGGCGGTAGCGACCGGACTCCTCGTTGTACGACCAGCCGACGCGGTGGCGCATGAACTCGCGGAAGACGAAGATCGGTGCGCTGATGAAGAACGTCATGGAGTTGTGCTCGAAGGGGCTGCCGTGCCGGTCCCGCATCAGGAAGTTGATCAAGCCCTTGGAGCGCTCCGGGTCCTTCTGCAGCTCCTCGAGGGACTGCTCACCGGCCGTGGAGACGCGGGCCGCCCACAGCACGTCGCTGTCCGCGGCGCTGTGCTTGACCAGCTCGACCGTCACCTCGCTCCGGAAGCTGACGGCTGCGCCGTCGGGACTCTCAGTGCTCTCGGCGGGGGTGTGGGACACCGGCGGTTCCTTCCGTTCGATCCTCGTGCGCGACCAGCCTACGGCCCGGCACCGACAGCCGAGAGAATGCGGCGTGATGCCGCGTTAGCCGCAAAAGGGACGGCCTGTAGCAGGGCGTGGAGCGGGAGTTGATATTTTTCACAGAAGTCTCGGAAAACGGGCACCAATCGGACGCCACACTCGTCTAACCCTGTGACAGTGCCCACTACGAGGTTCCTAGGAGAGCCCGCTCATGTTCCGCCGGCGAGAGCCCGTCCCGTTCGCCTTCGTTGCTGAGGCAGACCGGTTCCGCAGCAATGTCACTCCCCCGCCGCGCGAGCGCGCCTCCCGCGCGCAGCTCCTCGGCCAGTCACTGATCACGCTGACAGTCGTGGGCGGCCTGGCCGGCGCCCTGCTGTTCGGCGTACCCGCACTGCAGCAGGACAGCTCGGCACCGAATCGGACGCATCAGTCCGAGGCTGCCCATCGCTGAACGGGCGGGCGGAGCGGACCACCGAGTGGTTCCGCTCCGCGGGTCCCGATAGCCTCACCGGTCACAGCTTCCGTCAGCACGTTCGTCAGTGCTGAGCCGCCCCGAGTGAGGATCAGCCGTGCCCCTGCCCTTCCTGACGGCCGACCGCGACCTCGATGCCGATGCCGCGGAATCGGCCGCGCTGCCGCATGACGAGCCCGACCACTGGCGCCGTCCCTACCGCCCCGGACCGTGGCGGGTGGGGGCGGCGTCCGTGCTTTTGCTGCTCGCCTCGTTCGTACTGCTCTCCTCGATGATCATCGCGATGGCGGGCTCACTGCCCGGCGCCGGGATCGTCGCGGCGCTCGGCGCGCTGACGATCGCCCTCGCGCTGCGGCTGCTGAGGGTGGGCCTGTGGGTCAGCGCGCACGGCCTGCGGCAGGTGAACCTGCTGCGTACGACGACGGAGCCGTGGAGCGCGATCGCCTCGGTGGGTACCCGCCAGCAGCCGGTGCGCTGGCTGGGGCTGCCGCGGACGGTGCAGGGGCAGGCGCTGGTCGTCGACCGCAGGCGGGGCGAGATGCTCCGGACGCTGGTCAGCGACCACAACGCCGACTTCCTCAACCGCCCGGAGGCGTTCGAACGGGCCACCGACGTGCTGGAGGCCTGGGCGGCGGAGTACCGCGCCTGAGTCCTCCCCCGGTGGATCAGGGTCGGAGGGGCCCCGGCGCGACCGGCGGAACCGGTCGCGCTCCGGGTCAGGACGCCTGGGAGGGCGCGCCGTCGTGCAGAGCGATCGCGCGCTGCATGGCCTTGCGGGCACGCGGGGTGTCCCGGGCGTCGTGGTAGGCGACCGCCAGGCGGAACCACGTGCGCCAGTCGCCGGGCGCTTCCTCCGTCTCGGCCTGCCGCCGGGCGAAGACCGCATCGGCCGCGTCGCGGTCGATCCGGCCGCCGGGGGTCCGCTCCAGCTCGTCGGCCGGCAGTCCCCCCTCGGCCTCCAGCGCGTGCGCCAGCCGGTGCGCGTCGCGCGCGAAGCGGGTGTTGTGCCAGAGGAACCACCCGCCGATGCACGGCAGCACGAAGGCCACCGCGCCCATCCCCATCGCGGCCGGCTCGCCGGTCAGCAGCAGGAGTACGCCCTCCAGCGCCACCACGCCGAAGACGATCACCAGCACGGTGGCGAGGAAGAAGTACGTGATCTTGCCGCCCATGACCGTCCGCCTCAGTCCAGGTCGAGGAAGTGTTCCAGGCCCACGGTCAGGCCCGGCGTGCTCACCACCCGGCGGACACCGAGCAGGATGCCCGGCATGAAGCTGCTGTGGTGCAGGGAGTCATGGCGGATGGTGAGCGTCTCGCCCTCCCCGCCGAACAGCACCTCCTGGTGGGCCAGCAGCCCACGCAGCCGTACCGAGTGCACCGGCACGCCGTCCACGTCCGCGCCGCGGGCACCGTCCAGCGCGGTGCTGGTGGCGTCCGGCTGCGGGGCGCAGCCGGCCTCCTGGCGGGCCTTGGCGATCAGCTGGGCGGTGCGGGCGGCGGTGCCGGACGGGGCGTCCGCCTTCTTCGGGTGGTGCAGCTCGACGACCTCGACCGACTCGAAGAAGCGCGCCGCCTGCTGGGCGAACCGCATGGTCAGCACCGCGCCGATGGAGAAGTTCGGGGCGATCAGCACGCCCGCCTCCGGCGAGGCGGCGAGCGAGGTGCGCAGCTGCGCGAGGCGCTCATCGGTCCACCCGGTGGTGCCGACCACCGCGTGGATGCCGTGCCGCACACAGAAGTCGAGGTTGCCCATCACCGCGCCGGGGTTGGTCAGCTCGACCACGACCTGGGCGCCGGCCTCGACCAGCGTCTCCAGCTTGTCCCCGCGGCCGAGCCCGGCGACCAGCTCCATGTCCTCGGCGGCCTCGACGGCCCGTACGGCCTCGGAGCCGATGCGTCCCTGGGCTCCGAGTACGGCCACGCGCAGCTTGCTCATCGTTTCCAGTCTCTCTCTCGGTGGTACGGCGGCGGGCCTAGGCGACGACGTCGTCCAGGCGTGCCGCCTGCCGGTCCTTCAGGGGGCCGATGACGGACAGCGAGGGGCGGTGGCCGAGCACGTCGCGGGCCACCTCGCGGACCTCGTCGGGGGTGACGGCCGCTATCCGGGCGAGCATCTCGTCGACCGACATCTGCCCGCCCCAGCACAGCTCGCTCTTGCCGATGCGGTGCATCAGCGCGCCGGTGTCCTCCAGGCCGAGGACGGTCGATCCGCGCAGCTGGCCGATGGCGCGGTGGATCTCGTCGTCGCTGAGGCCGTGCGCCGCCACCTGGTCGAGCTCGTCGCGGCAGATCTTGAGGACGTCGTGCACCTGGTTGGGGCGGCAGCCGGCGTAGACGCCGAAGAGACCGCAGTCGGCGAAGCCCGAGGTGTACGAGTACACGCTGTAGGCCAGGCCGCGCTTCTCCCGGACCTCCTGGAAGAGCCGGGACGACATGCCGCCGCCCAGGGCGGTGTTCAGCACGCCCATCGCCCAGCGGCGGTCGTCGGTGCGTGCCATGCCGGGCATCCCGAGGATCACATGGGCCTGCTCGGTCCTGCGGTTGAGCAGCTCCACGCGGCCGGCGGTGCGGATGGCGCGGGCTCCGGAGCGCGGGGCGATCGGGACGGCGTCCGTCCGCTCCAGCGCCCCGGCCTGCTCGAAGGCGCGGCGGACCATGCGGACGACCTTGGCGTGGTCGATGTTGCCGGCGGCGGTGACGACCAGGTGCGTGGGGTCGTAGTGCTTCTTGTAGAAGCGGCGGACGCGGTCGGCGGTGAGGGCGTTGACGGTGTCGACGGTGCCCAGGACCGGGCGGCCGAGCGGGGTGTCACCGAGCATGGTGTGCGCGAACAGGTCGTGCACGCAGTCGCCGGGGTCGTCCTCGGTCATCGCGATCTCTTCGAGGATGACCCCGCGCTCGGCGTCCACGTCCTCGGCCTCGATCAGCGAGCCGGTGAGCATGTCGCAGACCACGTCTATGGCCAGCGGCAGGTCGGTGTCGAGCACCCGCGCGTAGTAGCAGGTGTACTCCTTCGCGGTGAAGGCGTTCATCTCGCCGCCGACCGCGTCGACGGCGGCGGAGATGTCCAGCGCGCTGCGCCGCTCGGTGCCCTTGAACAGCAGGTGCTCGAGGTAGTGGGTGGCGCCGTTGAGGGACGGGGTCTCGTCGCGGGAGCCGACGTGCGCCCAGATCCCGAAGGTCACGGAGCGGACCGACGGCAGCGTCTCGGTGACGATGCGCAGGCCGCCGGGGAGGGTGGTCCGGCGGACCGTGCCGGCGCCCGCGGTGCCCTTGAGAAGCGTTTGGGTACGGGCGACGGCCCGCCCCTCCGAAGAGGTGCGGGCCGTCGTCCTGTGCGTACGGGACGTCACTTGTCGGTGTCGTCCTTCGTGTCGGCCTTGGCGGTGTCTTCCTCCTCGATCACGGGGATCAGGGAGAGCTTGCCGCGCTGGTCGATCTCGGCGATCTCGACCTGGACCTTGGCGCCCACCGCGAGCACGTCCTCGACGTTCTCCACGCGCTTGCCGCCGGCCAGCTTGCGGATCTGCGAGATGTGCAGCAGGCCGTCCTTGCCCGGGAGCAGGGAGACGAACGCACCGAAGGTGGTGGTCTTGACGACCGTGCCCAGGTAGCGCTCGCCGACCTCCGGCATGGTCGGGTTGGCGATGCCGTTGATCGTGGCGCGGGCGGCCTCGGCGGCCGGGCCGTCGGCGGCACCGATGTAGATGGTGCCGTCGTCCTCGATCGTGATGTCGGCGCCGGTGTCCTCCTGGATCTGGTTGATCATCTTGCCCTTGGGGCCGATGACCTCACCGATCTTGTCCACCGGGATCTTGACGGTGATGATCCGCGGCGCGTTCGGGGACATCTCGTCCGGAACGTCGATCGCCTCGTTCATCACGTCCAAGATGTGCATCCGCGCGTCGCGGGCCTGCTTGAGGGCCGCGGCCAGGACGGAGGCCGGGATGCCGTCCAGCTTGGTGTCGAGCTGGAGGGCGGTCACGAAGGTCTTCGTGCCGGCGACCTTGAAGTCCATGTCACCGAAGGCGTCCTCCGCACCGAGGATGTCGGTGAGGGTGACGTAGTGGGTCTCGCCGTCGATCTCCTGGGAGATCAGACCCATGGCGATGCCCGCCACCGGGGCCTTGAGCGGCACACCGGCGTTGAACAGCGACATGGTCGAGGCGCAGACCGAGCCCATGGACGTGGATCCGTTGGAGCCGAGGGCCTCGGAGACCTGACGGATCGCGTACGGGAACTCCTCGCGGGTCGGCAGCACCGGCATCAGCGCGCGCTCGGCGAGCGCGCCGTGGCCGATCTCGCGGCGCTTGGGGGAGCCGACGCGACCGGTCTCACCGGTGGAGTAGGGCGGGAAGTTGTAGTTGTGCATGTAGCGCTTGCGGGTCACCGGGGAGAGGGTGTCCAGCTGCTGCTCCATACGGAGCATGTTGAGGGTGGTGACGCCCAGGATCTGGGTCTCGCCACGCTCGAACAGCGCGGAACCGTGCACCCGCGGGATGGCCTCGACCTCGGCGGCCAGCGTACGGATGTCCGTGACGCCGCGGCCGTCGATGCGCTTCTTCTCCTTGATGACGCGCTCACGGACCAGGGTCTTGGTCAGCGAGCGGTACGCGGCGGAGATCTCCTTCTCGCGGCCCTCGAACTCCGGCAGCAGCTTCTCGGCGGCCAGGCCCTTGACGCGGTCCAGCTCGGCCTCGCGCTCCTGCTTGCCGGCGATGGTCAGCGCCTGGGCGAGCTCGTCCTTGACGGCCTTGGTGAGGGCCTCCAGGACGTCGTCCTGGTAGTCGAGGAAGATCGGGAACTCGCCGACCGGCTTGGCGGCCTTGGCGGCGAGGTCCGACTGCGCCTTGCACAGGACCTTGATGAACGGCTTGGCGGCCTCGAGACCGGCGGCCACGACCTCCTCGGTCGGGGCCTCGGCGCCGTCCTTGACGAGCTGGATGGTCTTCTCGGTGGCCTCGGCCTCGACCATCATGATCGCGACGTCGCCGTCCGGGAGGACGCGGCCGGCCACGACCATGTCGAAGACGGCGTCCTCGAGCTCGGTGTGGGTCGGGAACGCCACCCACTGGCCCTTGATCAGGGCGACGCGGGTACCGCCGATGGGGCCGGAGAAGGGCAGGCCGGCCAGCTGCGTGGAGCAGGAGGCGGCGTTGATGGCGACCACGTCGTAGAGGTGGTCGGGGTTGAGCGCCATGATCGTCTCGACGATCTGGATCTCGTTGCGCAGGCCCTTCTTGAAGGACGGGCGCAGCGGGCGGTCGATCAGGCGACAGGTGAGGATGGCGTCCTCGGAGGGGCGGCCCTCACGACGGAAGAAGGAGCCGGGGATCTTCCCGGCTGCGTACATCCGCTCCTCGACGTCGACGGTCAGCGGGAAGAAGTCCAGCTGGTCCTTCGGGTTCTTGGAGGCGGTGGTGGCCGACAGCACCATGGTGTCGTCGTCCAGGTACGCGACGGCGGAGCCGGCGGCCTGCTTGGCCAGGCGGCCCGTCTCGAAGCGGATGGTGCGGGTGCCGAAGGAGCCGTTGTCGATCACGGCTTCGGCGTAGTGGGTCTCGTTCTCCACCAGGAATATCTCCTCGTCTGCGTCTGCTGCCCGTGTGGCGGCAGACCGTCTTCGGTGGAGCGCCGGTGCGGGCCGGTCTTCGATCGAAGCACCCGGAGGGGGGTCGCATGCCGTGCATGGACCGTCCGGGGGCCACTACCGAGGACCGGCGGCCAGGAGGCGCTCCTACCGCGTTCAGTTTTGCGATATGGCACCAGACTACAAAGCTTCCGTCCACCGTGAGATGGCGTAGGCGTCCGGTGCGTACGGCAAAGGGAGCGGCCCCCGGCAGGAACCGCTCCCTTTAAGGCGTCTTACTTGGCGCCCGCCGCGCCGCGGCGGATGCCCAGGCGCTCGACCAGCGCGCGGAAGCGCGTGATGTCCTTCTTCGCCAGGTACTGCAGCAGGCGGCGGCGCTGGCCGACGAGCAGCAGCAGACCACGGCGGGAGTGGTGGTCGTGCTTGTGGGTCTTGAGGTGCTCGGTCAGGTCCGAGATGCGGCGGGTGAGCATCGCGACCTGGACCTCGGGGGAGCCGGTGTCACCCTCCTTGGTGGCGAACTCGGCCATGATCTGCTTCTTCGTAGCGGCGTCGAGCGACACGCGGTACTCCTCTGGGTTTCGGTCCGTGAGCGCCCCTGGTTTGCCTCACAGGGAATCTTGGATGACTCGACCGGACCGTCACACAGCGTACCAGCTGCGAAACGGCCCCCCGACCGGGTGGTCGGAGGGCCGTGGCACGGGCGGATGGCGTCGCTAGCTGCCGGTGAGGCCGCGCACCTCGTTGTAGACGTCCAGGACCGCCAGGCACAGCGGCACCAGGGACAGCAGGACCAGGCCGTCGAAGACGTCGAAGATCCGGCCCCAGAAGGGGGTGACGCCCTTGCGCGGGACGATCAGGCCGACGCCGACCAGGAGGGCGGCGCCCACCGCGATGCTGCTGGAGAACCAGACGGTGCGGATGTTCAGCGGACCGGAGTCCTGGTACTGCATGAGGTCGACGAAGATGTCCGTCGGCGGGTGCAGGGTGATGCCCAGGATCAGCAGGACGATCGTCAGGATGCCGGCGATGGTCAGGCAGGCGACCTGCGCGGTGTAGTCGAAGAGCCGGGCGCGGAGCATGATCGTGATGCCGGCCGCCAGGGCCAGCAGCTGGGCCCACATGTTGTCGGAGAAGCCGAGGACGATACCGGCCGAGCCCACGACCAGGGCGGCGCAGCCGGCGACGAGGCCGAGCAGCAGCTCGTGCCCGCGCTTGGCCTGGTTGCCGATCTTGACGAAGTCGACGGACTCGGTCTCGCCTCCGTTGTCGAAGGCGCCCTTGGCGATCTGGTCGGGCGACTTGTAGCCGATGGGCAGCCGGGCGAAGCGGGCGGACAGGCCCGGCAGCCAGGCGACCATCGCGATGGCGACGACGGCGGTGACGGCGGCGACCTCGCGGGGCTGGGCGTCGGTGAGGATCGCGGCGAAGACCGCGAGGGTGCCGATGGCGGACAGGAAGGCGGCCGCGACGAAGGGCGCGTCACCGCGCGGCAGCAGGACCACCAGGAGCACGGAGGCGATCAGTACGGTCACACAGCCGACGAGCAGGTGCAGCCGGCCGGGGCCGGCGCCCTCGTCGACGGGGAAGATGCCGGAGCCGGCGATCAGCAGATGCGGCAGCGCGGCCAGGCCCAGCGCGATGGAGGAGGCGTGGTCGTCGTAGACCCGGGCGCGGACACCGGCCAGCGCGACCAGGACGATGCCGACGACGCCGGCGATGATGCCGGGCAGGCGGTGCATGTCGCGGTCGACGGGGTTGGAGAACCACAGGGCGAACGCCATCATCACGAGCAGCAGCACACCGGCGGTGAGGCCGACGACGTGCATCAGGTCGTCGCTCCAGCGGCTGCGGTTGCGCTTGACCGCGGAGGCGACGGCGTCGGAGACGTCGTCGAAGACCGGGAGCGGCAGCGATTCGGCGAACGGCTTCAGCAGCAGCAGGTCGCCGTCGAGGATCTGCTGCTGCGCGAGCGACTGCCCGGCGTCGAGGACCGTGCCGTCGCGGCGTACGAGGTGGTAGCCGGTCGGTGCGCCTTCGGCCTGGGACTGCCCGGAGAGCCGCAGGATCTCCGGATAAATGTCGACGAGTGCGACGTCCTCCGGCAGAGCCACGTCGATCCGTGCGTCCGGCGCGGCGACTGTGACCCGGCAAAAGCCGGTGCCAGTGCTCGTGCTCACCTGGCGGTTCCCCCTATCCGTTGGGCGTTTTGTCGCTTCGCGCGCCGTATATATAGAGCCGTCACTGCGGGGCTGTCGGCACGCTCGCGAGGCGTCAGCGTACCGTCCAATTCAGCGACCGCCCCACCCACCCCGAGACTTGACGCTTAACAGTAGGATCAACGCCTGGTTCGGGCCAAGGACTTGGCCCGGGGGGACCGTCGAATCCAACGGGGGCGGTCCGAGACTGCGAGATGCATGAAGGACTGATGCCTCGGTGAGCGTTGTCATCGTCAAGCGCCCGCCCCGCGCGCTGCCACCCGAAGTTCCCTCGGAGGAGGTGACACTCGAGGCACCTCCGGAGCTGCCGCGTGAAGGCGAATCGGAGAACATGCTGATGACCCTTATGCCCATGATGGGCATGGCGTCATCCGCGGGATTCCTGTTCATGGGCAACCAGCCGTTCATGAAAATCATGGGCGGCTTTATGGTGGCGTCCACTCTGGCAATGGCGATCGTACAGATCGTCAAAGCCCGCCAAGGGCCTTCCGGACAAATGCTTCAGGAGCGTCAGGATTACCTCAAGTACCTGACGCAGAAGCGGAAAGAGGTGCGGCGCACCGCGCGCAAGCAGCGGGACGCGCAGCTCTTCACGCACCCCGATCCGAGCCAGTTGTGGTCCATCGTGGCCGAGGGCAAACGGGTGTGGGAACGGCGGGCGACCGACCCCGACTTCGGGCAGGTGCGGCTCGGGCTCGGGCCGCAGCAGCTGGCCACCCCGCTGAGGGCGCCGGAGACCGCACCGGTCGACGAGCTGGAACCGCTCACCGCGCACGCGATGAAGGAGTTCCTCGACAAGCACGGGCAGTTGGACAACCTGCCGCTGGCGGTGTCGCTGCGCGCCTTCTACCACCTGACCGTCTCCGGCGACCCGGACACGGTCTACGGCGCCTCGCGCGCGATCATCGCCCAGCTGTGCACCCTGCACTCGCCCGAGGACCTGGTGGTGGCGGTCGTCGCCGCGCCCGGTGCGCAGGCCGAGTGGGAGTGGACGAAGTGGCTGCCGCAGGTCCAGGACAAGTCCACGGACGGCGCGGGCAGCCGCCGGCTGGTCGTCGGTGACCTCGGTGAGGTCGAGGAGCTGCTGGCGGACGAGCTGGAGGGCCGCGGGCGGTTCAACCCGCAGGGCACTCCGGTGACCGACACCCCGCATGTGGTGATCGTGCTCGACGGCGGCGAGGTCCCGATGGACTCGGTGATCGCCGGCGCCGAGGGCCTGCAGGGCGTCACCATCCTGGAGGTCGTCCCGGGCGACCTGGACGAGATCCGCGGCGGTCTGGCCGTGCAGGTGTGGCCGGGCAAGCTGGTGCTGGAGTCGGCCAGCGGCGCGGTCTACCACGGTGTCTGCGACACCCTGTCGATCGCCGAGTCGGAGGCGCTGGCGCGTCAGCTGGCCCCGCTGCGGGCGGGTTCGGGTGCCGACGGCGAGGAACCGCTGCTGTCTGCCCTGGACTTCACCGACCTGCTCAACATCGGCGACGCCGGTTCCCTGGACGTGTCGCGTACGTGGCGGCCCCGGACGCTGGCCGAGCGCCTGCGGGTCCCGATCGGTGTCGACCGCGACGGCCAGCCGGTCATGCTGGACATCAAGGAAGCCTCGCAGCAGGGCATGGGCCCGCACGGCCTGTGTGTCGGTGCGACCGGTTCCGGTAAGTCCGAGGTGCTGCGCACCCTGGTGCTGGCGCTCGCGGTCACGCACTCCTCCGAGACGCTGAACTTCATCCTCGCGGACTTCAAGGGTGGCGCCACCTTCACCGGTATGTCGGAGATGCCGCACGTCGCGGCGGTCATCACCAACCTCGGCGAGGACGTCACGCTGATCGACCGCATGCGCGACTCGATCACCGGTGAGCTCCAGCGGCGCCAGGAACTGCTGCGCTCCGCGGGCAACTACGCCAACATCACCGACTACGAGAAGGCGCGTGCCGCGGGTGCCCCGCTGGACCCGCTGCCGTCGCTGGTGATGATCATCGACGAGTTCTCCGAGCTGCTCGCCGCCAAGCCCGACTTCATCGAGATGTTCATCCAGATCGGCCGGATCGGCCGTTCGATGGGTGTGCACATGCTGCTCGCCTCGCAGCGTCTGGAAGAGGGCAAGCTGCGCGGTCTGGACACCTTCCTGTCCTACCGGCTGGGTCTGCGGACGTTCTCCGCGGCCGAGTCGCGGACCGCGATCGGTGTGCCGGACGCCTACCACCTGCCGAACGTCCCCGGTTCCGGCATCCTGAAGTACGACACCGAGACGATGGTCCAGTTCAAGGCCGCCTACGTCTCCGGTACCTACCGCGGCCCGGGTGGCGGCGGCCGCAGCGGCCCCGGTGGCCGTTCGATGCGGATGCCGGTGCCCTTCACCGCGGCCCCGGTCATCGAGCAGATCATCGAGGAGCCCGTGGCCGTCGAGGCGGCCGAGCCGGAGATCGACGACGCGCTCGCCGACACCGTGCTGGACGTCATGGTCCAGCGGATGCAGGGCCAGGGCCCGCCGGCGCACCAGGTGTGGCTGCCGCCGTTGGAGGAGGCGCCGACGGTCAACCAGCTGCTGCCGACGCTGGCGGTCACCCCCGAGCGGGGCGTGCACGCGGCGGAGTACACCGCGCTCGGCAAGCTCGTGGTGCCGGTCGCGCTGGTGGACAAGCCGTTCGAGCAGCGGCGCGACGTGATGTACCTGGACTTCTCCGCCGGTGCCGGTCACGGCCTGGTCGTGGGCGGTCCGCAGTCGGGCAAGTCGACCCTGATCCGTTCCGCCATCGCGGCGTTCGCGCTCACCCACACCCCTGCCGAGGTGCAGTTCTACTGCCTCGACTTCGGCGGCGGCGGCATGCTGACGATGGAGGGCCTGCCGCACGTCGGCGGTGTCGCCTCGCGTCTGGACGCGGAGAAGGTCCGCCGTACGGTCGCCGAGGTCGTCGGCATCCTCAACCAGCGTGAGGAGTTCTTCCGGCAGAACAGCATCGACTCGATCGCGACCTACCGCCAGCGGCGGGCCGCGGGCGCCTTCCCCGACGAGAAGTGGGGAGACGTCTTCCTGATCATCGATGGCTGGGCGACGTTCAAGACCGACTACGAGCAGCTCGACCCGGTGATCCTGGACATCGCCGCCCGGGGTCTCGGTTTCGGTGTCCACCTGATCATCGCCGGCGCCCGCTACACCGAGGTCCGTCCGGCGCTGCGCGACCAGCTCCTCAACCGCGTCGAGCTGCGCCTGGGCGACCCGATGGAGTCGGAGTTCGACCGCAAGCGCGCGGAGAACGTCCCGATGGGCAAGCCCGGCCGCGGTCTGTCCCCCGAGAAGCTCGACTTCCTCTCGGCGCTGCCGCGCCTGGACGGGATGAGCGACCCGGAGACGATCAGCGACGGCATCGCGAACCTGGTGTCGACGGTCAAGGAGCACTGGCAGGGCGAGCCCGCCCCCAAGGTGCGGATGCTGCCGACGATGCTGCGCGCCACCGATCTGCCCAAGGGCAGCGACTACCCGGAGCACGGGATCGCGATCGGTGTCGACGAGACCACGCTGTCGCCGGCGTTCATCGACTTCGAGACCGATCCGCTGCTGGTCATCTACGGCGAGAGCGAGTCGGGCAAGTCGTCGCTGCTGCGCCTGCTGACCAAGCAGATCGCCGAGCGGTACCCGTCCGAGAAGGCGCTGATGGTGGTCTCCGACTACCGCCGCGCGCTGCTCGGCGAGGTCCCGGAGAGCCATCTGTACAAGTACTGCGCCGCGGGTCCGCAGCTGCAGGAGGTCATCAGCGGCCTGGCCGGTTCGCTGGGCCGACGGATGCCCGGGCCGGACGTCACGCCGGAGCAGCTGCGCAACCGCAGCTGGTACGACCTGCCGGACGCGTTCGTGATCGTCGACGACTACGACCTGGTGGCGACCAGCAGCGGCAACCCGCTGCAGCCGCTGCTGGAGTACCTGCCGTTCGCCCGTGACCTGGGTCTGCGCCTGATCATCGCGCGCAGCTCCTCGGGTGCCGGACGGTCGTCGTTCGAGCCGGTGATGCAGCGCACCAAGGAGCTCGGTGCGCAGGGTCTGATCCTGTCCGCCGACCCCGCCGAGGGTCCGCTGATGGGCAACGTCAAGGGTCAGCCCCTCACGCCCGGCCGGGCGACGTTCATCACCCGCAAGCGCGGTGCGCAGCTGGTCCAGACGGGCTGGCTGCCGGCCAACGGCCAGTAGCCCGCGGCACGCACAACGGCGGGGGGGGGGGGGGGGGGGGGGGGGGGGGGGGGCCCGGGGGGGGGGGGGGGGGGGGGGGTGGTCCACGTGTGTATGCAGTGTTCCACGAAGGAGCAGGCGGCTGATGTTTGTTTCGTTGCG
>NZ_JBWKCJ010000045.1:16747-29534 GCF_056436545.1 Streptomyces sp. NPDC043738
GTACGCTTCCACACCGTCCCTACACCCCCCACACCCCCCCCCCCCCCCCCCCCCCCCCCCCCTCCCCCCCCCCCCCCCCCCCCCCCCCCCCCCCCACCGCCGTTTCGGTGTGGGTGCCGGTGCGCGCCCGTACCGGTGCCGGGTCAGCCGAAGGCGCCGTGCTGGCCGGTGTCGGGCGCGCCGGCCCCGGTGTCGGGCTTCTCCGGCTTGGCCCGCTCCGGCTTGGCCTGCTCCTGCTTGGCCTGCCCCGGCTTGGCCTGCTCCGGCCTGGCCGCCGATGCCTGCTCCGGCTTGGCCTTCGGGTCCCGCTCGCCGTCCGGCTCCGCACCGGCCGGCCGGGTCCGTACGCCCTTGGCGATGCCCTCGCCGCCGCGCGTCCTGGCCTCGCCGGCCTTCGCGGGCCCGAACGGGTCGGGCCCGTGCGCGGCGCTGGAGGTCTCCCACTGGTGCCCTACGGGCGGCCGCTGGCTCTGGCCGCCGCCCCCGCGCTTGCCGAAGGCGCCGCCGAGGCCGTTGGCCAGCTGCCCGAGCGCCATGAAGCCGTAGGCGGCGTCGCGGCCGGACGAGGACGGCGCGTTGTTCGCGGAGTTGTCCACCGGGGGCGCGCCGTGCTCCTCGCCGGCCTTGTCGTCGGACTGCGCGGCGGCGGTCTCCAGGTCCGCCGCGGCCAGTTCGAAGCCGGGCAGCGAGTCGTCGACGGACCGCTTGAGGCGGTGCCACTCCGCGGCGAACGCCTCACCCGCCGGACCGTGCCAGTTGGCCGCGGCGGCGGTGCCGACGTGCCGGTCCAGATCGCGGACCATGCCGTCGAGGTGCCTGCCCATCTCGCGCCAGCCGGCCGCCGCATCGTGCAGCGCCTCGGGGTTGCGTCGCTCGCTCACTTGACGCTCCGCATCATCTCGACCAGCTCGTCCTCGGCCGCCTGCGTGTTGGCGACGGTCTCCTTCAGGCCGCCGCCGACCTCGGCGAGCCGCTGCTGGAGCTGGACGAGGGCGTGCTCGGCCTGCTCGTACAGCTCGCGGTAGGGCCGGGCCGCCTCATGGCTGCCGAAGCCGTCCCGCAGCGCCTCGGCATCCGCCCGCCTTCTGAATGCGGCCAGCTGCCGGCTCAGTTCTTCCGCGCGTATCTCGAAGGTCGCACCGAGCTGGTGCAACTCCTCCGTACTGAGCCGGACTTCGTCGGACATCATTTCTCCCCGAATTGAATGACAGCTGCCTGCCAACATCGCCTCAGGTCTAGCACACCCGCAATAGGCCCGAAGCCCGTCGCCGAGCGGGCGGCGGAGCGGGCCCGGAATGCATACCGAGCAATTTGCGGCAATACCGACAACCCCCGCCTTGACGACCCGTTCACACCCGTCATTAGACTCAAGGACGCCGGTGCAGCACACGCGGTTGCTGTGCCAAGACGTTCAAGGGGGCAGAGATGAGCAACGAGCGACAGATCCAGGACGAGGACCTGATGGATGTCGCCCAGGACCCGGAGCAGGCGCACCGGCTGCGCAAGGCGCTGAAGGTCCTGGCGGAGAACCCCAATGTCGGCGGCAAGCTCCAGGAGATGGCCCAGGAGGTGCTCTCGGGGCGCATGGGCATGAAGGACGCCATCCAGACGCCGGGCTACATGGACGCCATCGGTGACCGGATGACGGAGATCCGGCGGGCCGCGGAGGACCAGACCATGGCCGAGCGCGAGGAGTCGCGCGCGAAGTTCGCCGCCTGGCAGCAGGAACAGGAAGAGAAGGAAGCCCAGGAGCGCGCCGAGCGCGACGCCCCGTCGTCCCACATCGTCACCGCCCCGCGGCGCGGCGGCGGCCACGGACACCGGCGCTGACCCCGAATACCGGCTGCCCCCGGAAACCGGCTTCGGCACGGCCGATGCGGTCGGCACGGCCGATGCGGTCGACACGGCCGATGCGGTCGACACCGTCATCGATACCGTCGATGCAGGCGATATCGGCGGTATGGCGGTATCGCCGATATCGCCCGATGCGGTTGATTCGTTCGATTCGCTTGCTTCGGCCGCACGCCTGAATCGCATGAAACGCTTGATGCGGAGGAAGACAGATCGCCCGTCCGGGGAATTCGGGCGGATCTGCTTCCTTTCCGCACCGGGCACTCGCCTTTTCTCCGCAACGGGCCGCGGGAACGGGCCTCAGGAACCACCGGCACCCCGTTCACCCCACACGCCAACGACACAACGTCCCCACACCCGCCCCGGCCTGCGTGTTCCAGTTCCGGAACAGAGACCCCGCACCGTCCCGCGCACCTGCCCCGGATCATAGGATCGAGGCGGTACACGCAGGAATCCACGAAGGTGGAGGGCGGGATTGATGGGGGACGAGGAAGCCATGAGCGCCTCAGAAGAAAGCAGCGCCCGAGCGGCCGGATACGCACCGCATCCGTACATCGGCGGCCGCAGCGCCGCGCTGCGCGCTCTCGCGGCCTGGCGCATGCGGTGGCCCGGTGCGCCGCGCGTCATCGCCCTCACCGGAAACCCGGGGAGCGGCCGTTCGCGCCTGATCACCGGCTTCCTGATGATGTGCGATCCCGACTACCGCAAGCGGCTGCCGCTGGACGACATGGACCCGGCCACGGTGCCCCCGGACCTGCCGGCGCCGGCCGTGCCGAGTCCCGAGGGCCGCACCGCGGCACAGGTCCTGTGGCTGCTCGCCGATCACTTCGAGCTGGGTGCCGCGCGCAGCCAGGACATCTTCACCGAACTCGCCGGTCGTGAAGAGCCGGTGACCATCGTGGTGCCGGACGTCGACCAGACCGGTCCGGTACGCGCCGCGAACGAACCGGCCCGCCTCATACGGGACGTGCTCAAGCCGCTCGCCGCCACCGAAACGGTTCAGCTGCTCGCCGATGTGCCGCGCGAGCTGGCCGCCGAGCTGACCGCGGGGCTGCCGGACGGCCAGGCGCAGATCATCGATCTGGACGCTCCCGATTGGGCCGACCCCCAGGGCCTGGTGCTGCACGCCGAGACCGCGCTCGATCCCGCCCTCGGGGTGCCGGAACTCCCGTACACCACCGACCCGTCGGCCCGCCGGGCGCTCGCCGCGGCGATGGCCGAGCGCGCGGGCGGCGACCGGCTGACCCTCCAGCTCGCCGTGCAGTCGCTGCTCATGCAGCCCGAGGGCTTCGACCCGGCGGACGCCTCCCTGCTGCCCGGCGGCGTCGGCGAGGCGCTCGATCTGCACGCCCGCCGGCTGGGCGCCGATCCCCAGGTCCTGCGGCTGATGCTGGCGCCGCTGGCGTTCGCCGAGGGCGAGGGCCTGCCGGTCCAGCTCCTGGGGCCGCTGGCGAGCGCTCTCGCCGGACGGGACATGAGCCAGGACTTCGCCGACGGCATGCTGCTGGCGGCGCCGTTCGTCCAGCCGGTCGAGGCCTCCTCTGACGACGAGGACGCGGACGAGGAGCCGGACGGGGACACTCCCGGGGCCGGTTCCGGCGGCGGTGCGGACCGCGCGCTGCTGCGCCTGGTGCACCCCGCCATCGCCGCGGAGATCCGCTCCGGGCTGCCGGACGTGCGCGACGCCCAGACCAAGATCGCCATGGCGCTGCTGGAAGCGGTGCCCCAGCAGGACTGGTCGCAGGCCGATCCCTACATCCGCGACCACCTCGCGGCACACACCCTCGAAGCCGGCCTGCTCCCCCAACTCCTCACCGACCCGGGCCTGTTCGCACACGCCGACCCGGTGACGCTGCGGGCCGCCATCGAGGCCGTGCCGCTCGAACAGCTCGGCGCACCGGCCCGTACGTACCTGCGGACCGCTCCCCTGCTCACCCGCTCCCAGGCGCCGGCCGCCATGCGCGCGGCGCTCCTGGAGACCGCGTTCGTCGAGGACGGGCTGACCCCGTACGCACAGGCGCTGCACACCCGCGGCTTCACGCTGCCGTGGCGGACGCTGTGGAGCGTGCCGCTGGCCGGCGTGCGCGCGGTGACGATCGCCTCGCTGCCCCCGGACGGTGAGGGCGCGGCGGCGGACGCGGCCGAGGGCGACGTTTCCGCGGCCGCCGGTGGCACCAGCGCCCCCCGCGCCGTCGCCGCCCTCCTCGTTCCCGAGGGCACCCCCGGTGCCCGTACGGTGCCCATCGGCTCGGACGGCGGTCCGGACGGCGGCCCCGCGCAGGGCGACGGAGCGGCCCAGAGCGGCGGAGTGGCCCTGCTGCTCCACGATCTGCACACTCCGGAGTACCTCGACGCCGACCCCTCGCGGGCGGTGCAGCCCTCGGAGGAGGCGCGGGCGGCCGCGCCCCTCGGATTCAGCCGGGGCGCCGACTATCTGCGGGTCTGGGCCCGCGCGAGCCGGGAGGTGGTGGCCGCGCTGCTCTCGGACTCCCCGATCACCGGCGCCGATCTCTCCTTGGACGGGGTGCTCGTCGTCGCCACCGAGCGCGGCGTGACCGCCCGGCAGATCCTCGCGCCCGTCCCCGCCGCCCCCACCGTGCCGGCCCAGCGCACCGACACCACTGACGCCGACGCTCCCCACGGCCTCGAAGGAGACCACTCGTGATCACCCAGGCGCAGGCACACGCCACCGCCGCCCGCTGGCTCAACCCCGAAGGGCATCAGGGCCCGCCGCGCGAGGTGGCCATGCAGGAGTTCGACCTCGGCTGGGTGGTGTGGGCCGTACCGCCTCCCCCGGAGGTCGACCCGCAGACCGGGCAGCGGCGCCCGCCCGCCGAGATCGGCACCGCCTGCGGCGTCGTCGACCGGGCTTCGGGCGAGCTGACGGTGTGGCCGTCCGTACCCGTCGACGAGGTCGTACGGATGTACCAGCACAAGCACGGCCGCGGCGCGGGCGCGGCTGCGGCGGAGCCGGCCCGGCAGCCGGTCACCGGCCCCGGCAACACCGCCGTCGCGACCTACAACGATCCGTCGACCGGCGAGGAGACCAGCCTGGTCAAGGTCTCGGCTCCCGGGCAGCCGCCCGTCGAGTTCCAGCTCTACGACGAGCTGCGGCGACTGGGCGTGAACGCCGCGGACGTCCGCGCGATCCACACCGACCTGCGGCCCGCCCTGCTGCCCGGCGGCTACCCCGGCGACTTCATCCTCCGTACGTTCCCGAACGCCGGCTTCTCCTGCACCGAGGGCTACGGCATGCGTCCCGAGGAGCGCGCCGAGGGCGTCGCCGGACTGCTGCGGCACGTCGAGATGATGCATCAGATGGCCGGGCGGCAGGCGCCGCCGCGTCCGCACCGGCTGCCGGTTCCGGAGCGCGTCGAGGCCGCGCCTCAGATGCGGGACGTGGCGCTCGGCAAGCACCTCGTGGAGGTCTTCGGCCCCCAGGGCGTGGGCCGCCCGGACGCCGACGACGTCGCCGCGGGGCAGCTGCCCGAGGCCACCAGGAACACCCTGGTCTGGGCCGGACTGCCGACCTCGGTGCCGTACTTCTTCACCGCGGACCGCCCCGACACCCCGCCCCCCGGCGGGATGTTCACGGACGTGGCGTCCTACCTGCGCGAGACCGGCACCGAGGCCCGCGAAGAAGCCCTGACCACGCTCGCCGGTTACGTCCGGCTCGGCACCGACGGCCTCTACACGATCGCCGTCCAGTGCGTGGCCCCCGAAGAGCAGCAGAGCATGGTCGGCACCATCTGGGCCGTTCAGCCGTCCTCGGGCGGCGGCCGGTTCGTCAACCGCACGCTCTCCGCGTATCTGCGCTCGCTCGCGCTGCTGGTCACCACGCGCCGGGAGATGCAGGGGATGGACCCGCTCGCGGCGGGCGCGGCGGTCGCCGCCTTCCAGGAGCAGATCACCGCGATCGACTCCTGGGCACTGGACGACCAGGGCAACTGGTGGTCACTGGTCATCGAGCAGATGTGGCACGGGCTGTTCTAGAGGCGCCCGGGTCGCTCTGCGGCGGGGCCGGGGATGCGCAGGTGCGTCAGCGTACGCACCCTCGCCCCCGGCAGCCCCGGAGACCCCCGATGCCTTCTCAGGGCAACAGCAACCAGTCCGCCGCCAGTGCCGCCGCCAGGCCGACGCCCAGCAGCCAAGTGCCCAGCCGGGTACGCCCGTTCCGGCTGAGTTCGATCACAATGCCGCAGAGGACGAGCGCGGCCCCGTAGACCCCGACCACCAGCACCGACGTACGCGACGCCAGGCGCACCACCAGCACCAGCGCCATCGCGCCCATCAGGACCGAGGCCAGGACGATGCGTATGCGTCGGGCCTGACGAGGCGTCAGCCCGTCATGATCCCCAGAGACCGGCTGCTCATTGCTGGTTGCGTCCATGAGCGGAGATGCTACGGGACCTGCGGTTGTCCACGGTTACGGGACCTGCGATCGGCCAACCGCTGGAATCCCGGGCACGCCCAGCCCTATCCCTCCTGGCGCATACGCTCGGTGAACATCTTCGACAGCTTGAGGAGGGTGGGGTCGGCGGCGTTCTGCACACGGCTCCCGTCGTACCTCACCGTGCCGATGAAGTTGGCCTCGCGAATCACCAGCTCCTGGTTGTCCTTGTACGCCGGATCGACCTCCACGAACGCCACGCTCCCGGATCCGAACGTCTCAGCCTTCAAGGTCCGGTACTTGGTCGGGCTGCTCTGCGCGTACGATTCCCACTTCCTGAAGGCCTTCTTGGCCGTGTATTCGCTGCGGTACACGACCACCTCGAAGCGAGCCGACTTGTTCTTGTCGCTGCTCCCGTACTCGGCATGGCCGACAGCCACAGCCTCCTTGCACCAGCCCGAGGGCTTGTCCGGCGCCACACTGCACTTCTTGGGTGCTTTGGCGCGGCTGGACGGCTTGTCGGTCACGGTCCTGAGCTCGGTCGGCATGCTCTCGCGCGGCGGCAGGATGTTCTCAGCCGCCTGGGCGCCTCCCAGCTTCGAACCCGACCCGCACCCCGCCAGAGCGAAGGACATGGCCAGCACCCCGGCTCCGACCCACTGCGCCTTCTGACGCATCCCGAACCGCACGACAACTCCTAAGATCTCGAAAACACCGGCCTCACTTGTATCAGGGAAGGGTGACGCCACCGCAGCCGCCCACGGTTCCGGCGGACCCTAATCCCCTCACTAAACATTCACGCTAATCTGACCTCGGGTCAATTCATCGCAATGTCAACCCAGTTGAGTTGGCCGCAAATCCCACCGAGTTACCCCATATCCGCCTTGACACGCCCACATCCAGTTCACCTAATGTGAGATCATTGGGCCCGGCAATCACGAACCGGATCCGGCGAAAAACGGGGGCAAACAGTGGCAGGCAAGGCATTCGATGTCGATCCGGACGTTCTCAGGACGCAGGGCGACGTATTCGTCAACATCGGCAGCACCTTCTCCAACGCAGCGAAGAAGCTGAGGCAGGACGCCGACAAGGACGCCGCCGAAAAGGCATTCGAGGGCTGCGACTTCGGTGACATCTTCCTGACGATCTACGAGCCCATCGCGAACGGCATGTTCGACTCCATGGACTCCCTCGGTGAACGCCTCGAAGGTATCGGCGACAAACTCACCACCATGGCGAAGCACTACGCCGAGTCCGACGAGCAGGGCATCCACACCATCAGCGCCGTCGGCCGCCCGGTCATCTGAGGCGACACCGGGCCGCTGAGGCGGCCACTCCCGGGCCCGCCGCGACAGGCCACCGCCCTCCCGCCTCACCCCGCCCTGTCTGCACCTGACGGTATACCTCCGCCCACACCTCCATCTATCTCACTCAGCACCACTCGGCTACCACCGCACGGGGGACGATCACTGTGTCAATCCAGCTGCCAGGAGGGGTCGACTGGGTTCTCGACCTCCTCGGATTCAACTGGCCGAATGCCGACGAGGACCTGCTCTTCGAATGCGCCCAGGTCTGGCGCAACTTCGCCGAGGCCGTGAACCAGGCGACCTCCGACGGCTCGACCGCGGCCGGCACGGTGTTCTCCGCCAACTCGGGCGAGGCGGTCGAGGGCTTCTCCAAGGAGTGGGGCGCCTACAACGGCAGTGCGGGCGGCGACAACTACCTCCGTGACGCCGCCATGGCCGCCGAGGTGATCGCGCTCGCCTTCGACGCGGCCGCGCTCGCCGTCATCGCGGGCAAGATCGCGGTCATCGTCCAGCTCGTGATCACCGCCGCCGAACTCATCGCCGCTCAGGCAGCCGCCCCCTTCACCTTGGGCTTGTCCGAACTCGGCGCGGCCGGCGCCACCCAAGCGTCCCGCGTGATCATCCGCCAGATCCTCGACAAGCTGAAGCGCGAGGTCATGGAGGCGGCCACCAAGGCGATGGAACACGCCACGATGGACGCCATCAAGAAGATGACCAAGGACCTGGCAAAGAAGGCCGTGTCCAAGGAAGCCCGCAAACTGGCCACGGACTACGCCAAGCAGCAGATCAAGGAAACGGTCAAGGACACCGTCAGGGAGACGGTTGTCGACGCGGCCAAGGAAAAGGCCGTGGAAGCCGGCCAGGAAATGGCGAACAACGTCGTCGAGCAAGGCATCGAGAGCCACTTCGGCGCACGCGACGGTATCGACTGGGGCGAAACCGCCGACATCGCCAAGGAAAAGGCCGGCGAATACGTCGACGGCGTCAAGGAAGGCGCCGCCAGCCTCGCCGACCCCCAGACCTATATCGACCACGCCAAGGAAGACCTCGCAAACCGCGCGGAAACCCACACCAACCGCGGCCTGGACCACGCCCAGCGCCACGTCGACAACCGCACCGGCGGCGCCGCCACCAACAACCCAGGGGCCACGGACGCGGTCCGCTCGACCGTCACGGACGAGGTCCGCTCGGTCTTCGGCTGACAGCTGCCGCCGACCGTGATGCCCTCGGGTTCCATGGATGATCCGCTTCCATGGAACCCGAGGGCGTCACGCTGCCCGGGCGGCCCGGCCCCGATGCCGAATCCCACCACGTCGCCCAGTGGACACACCCGAACCCCAACTTGCATGGTCCTCAAGGCCGATGGCGCATTCCGGGCTGGTGTGACCATCGTCGGCCAACTACCATCGCGTACTCGACAAGCCGGTCGCCGGCACCAGACGAATCCCGCCAGTCAGTGCGAACCGCCGCGAGCAGAGCAGCAGGCGGCAAGCTACGTGCGAACCCCGTGCGGTGAAGATCCTCTGCCCGCGAGCGGGATACCGCACTTGTAAGGTACGCATAAGCAGTAACGGGGGAACTGGTCAGGGCGCACCCTTGTCGCGCACGGCTATGGATTGTCAGCGACGTCGGGACGCGCCCCATCGCATGCGCCGTCATGTCATCGGTCGGCCTTCGTCTCCGACGCTCTCTCGGGCCGAGGGACTTCGTCGAAGACGCCCTCCACGTCTGCCTGCGAGCGCAGCAGCTCAGCGCCGCGCAACTCTCCGTGTCCGAAAGGAAACACATGTCGTATCCTCCGCAGCCTGGAGGGCCGGGCGGCAGCAACGCGTACGGGCAGGCGAACCCACCTTCCCAGTCCGCCGGCGTGCCCCCTGCCGTCCCAGGCCACATACCCTCGTCGCCGTATGCACCTCCGGGGCAGGGCCCCAATCCTCAGGGTGCCCCCCGCGCCGCGCAGTCCTGGCCCTCGCAGGTCGGCGGCCCGCCGCCTCCGCCCCCGCCGTCCGGTGGCGAGAACAAGGGCCTCAAGCGAGCGGTGATCGGCGTTGTCGTCATCGCCGTGCTGGCGCTCCTCGGGGTCGGCGGGGTGGCGATCTCGAATGGGCTCGGCGGCGATGACCTGCCCTCCGCCGCCGGTGGAGACGGGAACGGGGAGCAGCTGCTCAGCGAAGCCGACATCTCCCGCCTCCTGCAAGGCCGCACCCAGGCATTGAAGAGCGGGGACGAGGATGCCTTCCTGTCGCCCTTCTCGGGCACCGCGAAGACAGCCCAGAAGAAGATCTACCAGAACCTGCGCAAGGTGCCGTTCGCGCAGGCCGAGTACCGCGTCCTGAAGCAGACCGGTACCGGCGACAACGACTACGGCGACGGTGCGACGGTCGCGCTCGACGTGGCCTTCGTCCACAAGATCAAGGACGTGGACCTCCAGCCGGTCGCCGAGTGGTACCGATGGATCGTCAAGCGGGAGTCGAAGGACGAGCAGCCGGCCGTCACGAAGATCGGCGGATCGCCGTCCGCCTACGGGGAGAAGGGATACGTCTTCTACCCCGGCCCCTGGGACGTCTATGACGACATGTATGTCCAGCAGCAGGCGCACACGATCGTCATCGCCGACAAGAAGAACGCGGCGCAGGCTCGTCGCTATGCCCCGCTGATCGAGAAGGGCGCTGCGGACGACCTCGCGTTCTGGGGGGCGAACGTGAATTCCCACGGGCAGACGCCGCAGGCGTTCCTCGTCAACGTGGAACCGGACCGGAAGACGTACGCGACGCTGTACACGAGTTCGCTGAAGGATCCCGGCTGGGACGCGGGAGTGAGCGTGGGGATGCCGGCGTTCTCCACGGCCCACGAGGACGTGAGCGGCAAACCGCAGTTCGGCGGATCCCGCATCAAGCTGGACGCCAGCTCGAACTACTTCACCAAGGACTGGCAGAGCGGGGTGAAGCAGATTTCGCACCACGAAATGGCGCACGCGATCACTCAGACGCTGGACCGAGGTGACTACAGCCTCCTCGCAAAGGACGGCGGCCCGCGATCGTGGGTGGTCGAAGGCTTCGCCGAGTACGTCTCCTCTCAGTTCGAACCACAGAGGATGTCGCGGAAGATGCGCGCCGGGTTCTCGGACGGCCAGTTCGACGGCAAACTGCCGGACGCCGAATTCGGCTCCGCACCGGGGCACAGCGTCTCCATGGACTACGCCCTTGGCTATCTCGCCCTCAAGTACATCGAGAAGCAGGGTGGCCGGTCGAAGATGATGCAGTTCGTCGTGGACCACTACGTGACCCCGAAGAAACTGGACCAGCAGTTGCAGGCTGCCGTGGGCAAGAGCGGCGCCGCTTTCGAGAGTGACTGGGCCAAGTACGTGAGGAGCCAGGTCCGATGACGGCCGACAGCACACCTGGCATGGCGGGCCCCGCAGGTCAGCAGCCCCCGGCACAGCCCCCTGGGGCCGGGGCCGTGCCATGGCAGCAAGGTGCGCCGCAGCAGGGCTACGGACACCCGCAGCAGGTTCCGTCGTCGCCCCAGGGACACGGCCCGGTCCCGCCCGGGCAGCCGCCGCACGGTGCACCGCACCAGCCGCCTGGTCCGCCCGTGGCCGGTATGACGCCGGCGCCCGGCATCGGCTATCCCCCGAGCGCTCCCACAGCTCAGCAGACGCCCCCCGCGGCTTCCCCGCCGCAGGCCCCGTACTCGTCGGCCCAGGCACCCTACGGCGCTGCCACTCCGGCTCCGGCCAAGAAGAGCAAGGCCGGTCTGATCGTGCTGCTGGTCGTAGCTCTGGTGGTGCTGGCCGGGGCCGGCGGAGGTGCCTGGTTGCTGTTCTCCGGGTCCTCGGACGACACGGTGCTGTGGTCCCAGCCCGGCTACAAGGGCAAGATGCCGCCGGGAGAGTCGGTCCAGCAATTGGAGGGCACCTGGATCACCGACAAGGCCGTCGTCCAGACCCTTCCCGACGGTGTGAAGGCATACGACATCGCCACGGGCAAACGCCTGTGGGCGACGCCGCTTCCGGGAAACAGCAACACCGCCTGTTCAGCGCCGCCCCAGTCGGACGGTGGAATCGGCCTCGTCGCCTACGGTGACACCAAGGCCTGCAACCACCTCGCTGCGTACGACCTCAACAACGGCCAGCAGCTGTGGACCAAGGAGTTCAAGCCGCGCAAGGCCAAGCCGAAGCCGGGCGCCGACGACCGGTTCACCCCCGGCGAATCCGGCCCACCCGGAAAGGTGGCGACCTTCGCCCGCTCCGGCGACGTCGTCGTCGTGACAGGGCTCGGGGAACCACAGGCACTGAACGTGTCCGACGGTTCCCTGGCGTGGACTCCGGAGAGCCCCGCACGGTGCGACAACGCCGGAACGTTCACCGGCGGCAAGGCTCTGATCCGCGTACGCGCCTGCGACACCAAGCCGGTGGGGGGAGTGGCGTACGACGAGGTCTCCCTGATCGATCCCTCGACGGGCAAGGCCAAGTGGACCTACACCTTCCGTCCCGAGCAAGGTGAGTACGAGCCCGGGATGGTCGCGGGCGGCGACGTCATCAGCACCGACCCCGTCGTGCTGTACCCGGACCGCGAGGACATGGGCCTCGTCGCCCTGGACAACGAGACGGGCAAGCTGCGCAGCAGCTTCGCCCCCAAGACGCCGGCCAAGTACGTCCAGACCGACGGCGCCGAGGGAACACCGTGGAAGGAAGCCGGCGTCTTCGGCAACACCTTCGTCGTGAGCGCGGGCGACGGCAACAACAAACTGCTCGCCGCATACGACCTGGACAGCGGCAAGTTGCTGTGGAAAACCAAGGCCGCCAAATCCACGGACTACTACCCGCTTCCGGCGGCTGACGGCCGGAAGATACTCGTCTACGCACACATCATCAGCAACGACAAGGGCCCGGAACTCGTCGAGTACGACCCCAAGACCGGCACCCCGCACACCCTTGTCACCTATCCGGTCGAGGTCGCCAAGGGGACCAGCCTCTCCGCCAAGCCTTACTGGCGCGACGGCCGGCTGTTCCTGACAGCCATCAGCGACCGGACCTTCAACCCAAAGGAGTCGTACGGACTCGTCGCTCTCAAGACGTCTCCGTAGCTCCGCCCGGCACGCGCCGAGTCGGGGCACACAACACGCCGCCGCGTCCCCCCCCGTGGTGGACGCGGCGGCGTTTCGGCTTTTTCTCTTTTGCCTTCCGCTGTGATGTCCAGGACAGGACTGCCCGAACCCCACCGCCGGCGCCGCCCCA
>NZ_JBWKCJ010000045.1:29544-49665 GCF_056436545.1 Streptomyces sp. NPDC043738
CAAGGGGGTTGGCGGAGCCTTTCCCTCTCAAGACTCCTCCTGGGCCCCCCCCCGCCCACCTCGGCTCGGGACCACCCCCCCCCCCCCCCCTCCCCCCCTTGGGGGGGACGCGGCGGCGTTTCGACTTTCGCGCTGTGGCCGTACGCTGCGATGTCAGGGACGGGATTGCAGGAACCGCACCGGCGGCGCCGCCACGAACAACCCAGAGGCCGCGGGCGCGGTTCGCTCCACCGTCACAGACGAGGTCCGCCCGGTCTTCGGCTGACACACACCAGCCACCGCCGGTGAGCACTTTCGACACGACTAGTCAGGGGCGCCCTACAAACCGAAGGTCCTGTCCATCTTTGACGGTGGCAAGACCCGGCAGGGCTGGGCTGGCCTGGGCAGCGGAGCAGGAGACCCCGTACCGTCCAAGGCGTTCCAGAGGCAGGATGGCTGTTTCACCAGGAATAGACAGCCTTCTCAATAAGCGGTACGGCGATGGTGATCGCCACCGCCAGAATGCTCAGCGACATTTTTCCTCTGCGCCACGCCAGGAGAGCCAGGACCATGGAAAGGGCACAGGCAACGGTGAACACAACAAGACCGGGATTCCTCCAGCCTTCAGGTTGGGTCACGCAAGCCACAACACCGATGGTTGTCATCGCGGCAGTGATGACAATGGCCTTCGCGTACCTCCACGGCGTTGCCTCATCTGCCTGATCAGCGCTCATGGATCCTGATCCCTCCAGGTCACACCACTGCATTGTCATAGCTCTTCTCGGGGGCGGGGAACTTTTTCACCTTCGCCTGCATGGTGGTCGTTTCTCGTCCCATTTCTATGTAACCCAACTTGACGAACGATACTGCACCGTCGATCGCCTTGATGATGTGCTCGTACATTTTGAGTGCATCGATAGCGCGCTTTGCCACCACAGCGTACGCCGCCGCAGTTCCGATGAGGCCGACACCCGTCTCCGCCGCAGCCGTTCCCGCCGCCCAGGCAATAATAGCCTCGATCGCCCAGTCAGCGATGAATCCCAGACCCCACTTCGCCGTCTCCGACACCCCGAACGCAGTGCTAGCCACCGACTCATAGTTCCTCTTCAAGGAATCGAATGACTCGGCAGCAGCGCCCAGGAGATTGGCAATCTCTTCAAAGTAAACACATGCCGCGTCTGCCGCGTTCCCGGTCCAAGTGACTGCTATCGACGCATTTCCGTGGTTGATATTTGCGGCCACCGAGCGACAGCACTCCGCCAAGTTCCCCCATAGCCCGGCACATTTCATGTACCCTTCCCAGTCCCCGCCAATGAGGGAAGCAATTTCGCCGAAGGGGTCGACACCCAATAGCAGCTTGCAACCTTCCATGGCCAATGCTGATGGGCTGAACACGTCAAGCCCTGCGCTCATAGTCTTGAGGGGTGCGTTGAACTGGAATTCGTCCGCATGCCCCTGTGCCCAGTCCTGCGCCTTTCCGACAAAGTCAAACGCAGCTGGATCTGCCTCCAGAGGCTTCAGCTTGCTCCGCGCATCATTGACGTCCCGAAAGTCTCCGCCGTTTACGGAGGTCAGGCCATCGTCCGGCTTTCCACGCTTGGATCCAGGGTACGTGGAATCGATTTTTGCCGCTTGCTCCTGATCAGTCGCCTGATAATATTTGGCCGACCTCTTGAGTTCCGCACCAGAAGCATCCAGGAGCTCCCTGACCTTGCGCAGAAAACTCTTGACTTCCTGAACACGCGCCGTGTGATTCCCGTAGGCGCCCTGCCATAGTTCGCCGACGAGCCCTTGCTGTACATCGAAGCCGTCCCCGTTCGCCTCATTATCGATGTACGAAAGACTTTCCTGCACGTCTTCGGCAGCCCGGCCAATCAGCTTGGCGAAGCCTTCGATGTCCGCAGGATTTACCTTGAAGCTCATTGTTATGCCTTCCCCCGATTCTCGCGCATTCGTTCCACCGCAACGTTCCTGAGTTGGTGTCCCACCTATTCGTTAGTACAGTGACCAAGAGCTGCCGTCGTGACGCGCCTTGGCGCTGCGCTGCCCGGTAGCGGCACGCTTCTCCTGTTCAGACGCTTCAAGCTCACGACGTTGATCCTCGAGAAATCTTTCCCCATCAACGGCTCGCCGCTCACGCTCCATTTCGGAGAGTGAGTCCCAGTCCTGCTTGAAAGCATGAAACTTCTCGATCAACTGATCCGAGTACGCAGGAATATTTACTGCTTCGCGCAGGCCAACGCGGCCGGATACAACTTCTTCCGCCATCTCCTTCAAAGTGTCTCCGGCGCCCCCTTTTGCGAGCTGTTCCAGCCCTTTGCGCATGACCTGGGCCGCAGCCGGATCTCCGGTTATTTCCAGAAATTCCGAATCGTCTACCTGCTTGGGTTGATTGTCAGCCATGAGCCCCCCATTAATTCATTTGAATGACGGAGTTAATCTGCGGCACAACGTCGCTCATGCCGCAGACAAACTCGAATGCCTCTTTGGCCTGACCGCTACAAATGCCCCGGGATTGAATGATCGATCAGTAGAATCGCGGAGCTTGGAGACGCCTGCTTAGCTATCCAGATTAGCGTCTTCATTATCTTTCCAAAGCGTACCGATGCGCATGGTTGACCGTGCAGTTTGGCCCAGCACAAAACTCCCCAGCTTTTAGGCCGGCTGATCACCATACACGAATCGCTCGCGCCTCACCGACAAGCAGATGAATTCACGTCAATCCGCTCCCCTCGTTGGCGTCGTTGGCCCGGTACGCATCGCCGGGATTGGACAGTTCAGGCGATATCGATGATTTATCTGCTTTGGTCAGTTTTTAAAACTTCATTGCGATCTTGCTGCCACTTACGATGCGCTTCTGGGGTGCCTGGCGGGGGAGCTCTGATGTGATCCGCCGAAGCAGCTGGGGCGGAGCCGAAGAGCACTGCTCTGCCACCACAGTGCAGCCCACTGCAAGCAGCGTTCGCGTGAAGCTCGTGCGGTAACACCTCTCCGCAGCAAGATGGGGCCCGCAACTCGAAGACTGCAGCCCCATCGTGTTTCGCCGAATGCTTGCCGTCAGGTCCTACTCAATGACCTGGGCGCCACATCACGCTGTGACGCCCAGGTCTCCTCACCCTCTACCAGGTAGTCAGGACGCTGCCCCTTGTGGGCTGGTTCTTGCCCTTGCCGCCGTCGCAGCGATCTCGGCGACGGGGCCTGGGCGGCCACCGACACGGTCCACTCGTCCGTCACAGACCAGGTCCGCACGGTCTTCGGCTGAGCCGGGGCGACGACAGAACCGAGGCGATGGCGGAGCCATCGCCCTCACCCAACGTAGCCGCCTTCCTCCGACTTCTTCCACCGGCCCACGTCGGCCTGTTCCGCCTCATCCGAAGTGCTCACGGCCCCCTCAGCCTTCTGGCCCGCACTCGCCGCGGCGAACTCTGCCCAGACGGTCTTGCCCGGACCACCCGACCGCGGGACAACACCCCATCCAGCCGTGAGGCACCCGATGATCAGCAGCCCGCGACCGCTTTCCGCGAGCACGCCGCACGGATCCGCCATCTCGCCTCCGTCGGCCGAAGCGGCAGGGTTAGCCGGGGTAACCGAAGGCAGCCTCTCACCACGCGTATCGGACATCTCCACACGGAAGCGGAGCGTGCCCGCCACCACGGAGACCGTCAGGCGCAGCGCGAAATCCCGCCCAGCGACGTGGCCATGCCGCACGGCGTTGGCGGCGAGCTCGCCAACGATGGCGGTCACGGACTCATTGATTTCGCTCTCGTAGGAGTACCCCCACTCGTCAAGACAATGCGAAACCAGCCGACGGGTCAGCCGGGCGCCACGCGGTGTGGACGTAGACCGGATCGCGCACTCACCGCAGGGCATCCTGTACGTGCTCTGCAACAACGTCAGTTGGCAACTGCTGCCGCTGGAGCTGGGGTTCGGCTCCGGACAGACGTGCTGGCGCCGGCTAGGTCGGTGCATGAGGCCGGCGTCTTCGAGACGCTGCATGGCATCCTGCTCGCCGAGTTGCACGCGGCCGACGCCCTGGACTGGACCCGGGCCTGCGTGGATACCTCCCACATCCGCGTGAAAAAAAGGGAGCGAGGCGACCGGCCCGTCACCCGTCGGCCGCGGAAAGACGGGCAGTAAAAACCATCTGATCTGCGACGGGAAGGGCACCCCGTTCAAGGTCATCACCACCGCGGCCAACGTCAACGACGTCACTCAGCCCCTGGCGCTGGTCGACGGCATCCCGCCCGTGGCCGGAAAGCCCGGCCGGCCGCGTAGGCGCCCCGACGCGCTAAGGGCTACGACAGCAACCCCAACCGGCACGAGCTGCGCAAGCGCCGGATCCTGTCGGTGATCTCCCGCAAGGGCGCCCCCAACATCAAGGGCCTGGGCAAGCTCCGCTATGTCGTCGAGCAGACCTTCTCGCTCCTGCACCACTTCAAGCGCCTGGCTGTCCGCTGGGAACGACACCTCGACCTGCACGACGCTCTCGTCTCCTCGCCTGCGGCCTCATCTGCTGGAGACGCCTCAAGAAGGTCCGCAGCAGATCAGAAGGGCAGCGGCTCGGAGCTGAGTGACTCGGTATATCCCAGGGACCACCGCCCAGGAACGGCGGGGCAGATCGCATCCAAATCGGCGCGACTCCGGCCCCGGACGTGAAGCCAACTGGGGACGCCCGGGCCATCTTGGCGCAGCAGCTTGCCCGGGGCAGAGAACCATCTTGAAGCGGTCGGGAGATCCGTTCAGCCGATGGTGAAGCGCTGGTTCTGAGCGCCTCGGTCGCAGCGGGCAGTGCGGTAGTAGCCGTTGCCCTGCTGGTAGAGGCAGTAGCCCGTGCCGACGCTTTGGAGCATGATGGCGCTGCGGGCGGCGGGCTGGACGGTGCGCCACTTCTGGTATGAGCCGCCGTTACAGCGCAGGGGGTAGACGTCGCCCCGGTCATTGCTGTCGAGGCAGCGGCCCCAGAAGTTGTTCTTAAGAGTGGTGCTGGTGTTGAGGCGGCCGTTCCACTGCCATAGGAGGCTGCCGCGTCCGGTGGTGCAGCGGTCGCTCTTGAGGCCGGTTTCGGAAGTCTCGCGCAGGCAGTCACCGTAGCGGTAGTTCGCGAAGCGGCTGGTGGCGGTGGCAGCCGAGGCGGGTGTGGGGGTGAGGAGGGTGAGGGCGAGGCCGGCTGCGGCGACGAGGGCGGCGAAGGCTCTCCGGGTCGGGCGGCGCACTGGGGGTTTCCTTACAGTGGTTTTCAGAGATACCTCAACAGGACCCCCGAACACCACCGTCTCCGTCTGAAAATTGGGAGAACCCGTGACGACTCCTGAAGGTCCGAGAGAAGGCGCTACGTCGAAGCTGTCACTCATGCCACAGAAAGTATCGGAAGCCCGAGCCGCATCGCCAAGAGACAATCAGGCCGCCAGAGAGCGCCGGCCTCCAGGGCCAGTCCGTAGCTTGGCGGTCGCCAGAGCGGCCCAGTATGGATCCGACGAACGCGATGCCTCGACGACACGACCAAGATCGTGTTACGAGCTCTAAGTGGGGAAAATGCGCCGAAGGTGCGCGCTGTGCGGTTCTTGGGGCAACCCTCCCGTCATGGCGTTGATTTGACGAGGAGTGATGCGCTGACCACGGTGCGTTGTACGTGCGGGGGAAGCGGGGGTACGCAGCGGGTGGCACTACCCCGGAAAGTGGGGCACATGGCACACATGGCGGACATGGAAGACGACGGTCAGCAGGCCGAGTACGAAACCGGATCGGGAACCTGCAGGTGTTTGGGCGGCAGCTCAAGCGGCTGCGGGAATGGACAGGGATAGAACGCCACGAATTCGGCGCGAAGACGGGCTACTCCCCCGCGACCATCGCCTCGTTCGAGCAGAGGCGGCGCATCCCACCGCCCAAGTTCATCGACAAGACGGACGAGGTGCTGGGGCGCACGGCGTCCTCACGGAGATGACGGAGGAGGTGGCGAGGGCGCAATATCCGGCCTCCTTTCGGGATGCGGCGCGATCGGAGGCACGGCGGTGGGGTTGCATGTGTACGCGACACAGGCAGTGCCGGGACTGTTGCAGGCGGAGGAATACGCGCGTGCGGTGTTCGGGATGATGAGGCCACCATTGGGCGAGGAGATCCTCGAACAGCGCGTGGCCGCACGCCTTGCACGGCAGGAGATCTTCCTACACCGTCCGACGCCACTGTCGAGCTTGTCATCGACGAGTCAGTACTGCTGCGCACCGTCGGCGGACGAGACGTGCTGCGAGGCCAGTTGGAACTGATTCTCCTCGTCGGCCAGAGGAAGACCGTCGAGGTCCAGGTCATGCCCCTCAACCGAGACGAGAACGCGGGCCTTGCTGGCCCCTTCACCTTGATCGAGACCAAGGAAGGGCGCAGGATCGCCCACGTAGAAGTGCACAACGTGAGCCGTGTCCACACTGGCCGGGATGCAGTGCGAGCCTTGAGAACAAGTATGGGACCTGAGAGCACAAGCGCTCACATCGCGCGAATCGCTGGCCTCTGTCGAGAAGTTGCTGGGAGAAGCATGAACACAGAGGAGACGGTGTGGGCCATGCCCAAGTTGGCCTCGTTCAAGAGCAGCTACAGCAGTGAGGAAGCGGCGAGTGCGTCGAGTGCGCAGCTACCGCCACTGCTGTCCACATCCGTGACTCGAAGGACATCACATGGCCCGCGCTGACCGTGCCGCCCGCTGCCTGGACCGCATTCATCGACTTTGCCATACCGCAGGCGGGTAGAGCACCTGCCCGGCCGGGCCCAGCCGGGCAGCTTTCCGAACTCTCTTTTCCTGCAAATGTTTCGGGGTCCGCAGCCCGAAGGCCACGGACCCCAAAACATGGCCGTTGCGTTTCCGCTTGCTCTACATCACAGCCTCACTGCCCCGGGGGCTGGGTGGGCGGCGCCGGCGGGAAGGTCGGACCTCCGGGCTGGTGCTGATACGGCCCAGGCTGCTGCGCGTACGGACCGGGCTGCTGCGGGAACCCGGGGCCACCAGGACCGCCGAAACCACCGGGGCCGCCGGGGGGCGGGCCGTTGCGGCCGTTCTTCTTCCGGGACACAACGATGACGATGGCGATGATCCCGACAACGACGAGAAGTCCGGCTGCAATGCCCACAATGGCACCGGTGCCGAGTCCACTGTCTTCCTTCTCGCTTGCCTGGTCCCCACCCGATGCACCGGGAGCAGTTGCTCCACCGGCCGGGTCCGTCTTAGGAGTCTTCAGTGGGCCATTCTTGGACCCAGCCGGAATGTCTTGTGTCAGCGCACTGTAGGGCCGGATGACGCCATATCCATAGTGCGGGTCGGGCAGCTGCAGATCTTCCTTGCCCTTGGGGAGAGCAGCCGTCTTGACGAGACGGTTGGCGATCTGACCGGCGGTGAGGTCAGGGAACTTCGAACGCAGGAGTGCCGCAGCGGCTGAAACATATGCTGTGGAGTCAGAGGTACCAGTCCCCCGCCGATAAGGGTAGTCCGACCTCGCCGAAGAACCAGAGGTGATCTGGACGCCAGGAGCCGAGAGCATCAACTGGCTACCCGAGTTGGACTTAGCCCAGATTTCCCCAGTTTTGTCCGCAGCTCCCACGGCGACGACTCCAGGGTACGAAGCCAATTCCCCCAGCTTAGTCTCCCCGTCGTTCCCTGCACCAGCTACAACCAGGACATCCTTCTGTCTCGCGTAGGCCAGCGCCTCTTTATCCTCAGAAGATAGGGACGAAGGTACGATCGACATGTTGATGATTGATGCACCGTGATCGACTGCGTACTTAATCCTGCCACCAAGGCCGGAGTTATCCACCCCGGCTCCGAAATCTGGGTCCCCGACGGGCAGAATCTTCGCATCTGGCGCGAGGCCCATCACGCCGTCGGAATCGCCTGTCCCATGCCCATGCCCGGCGATGATGGATGCCATCGCAGTTCCATGATCTTTTGAACTCTCCTGATCAGCACGCCCACCATCAATGAAACTCTTCCCCGGAAGCACATTCCCTTTCAGGTCCGGATGGTTGCCGTAGACGGGATCATCGATTAGCCCGACCGTGACGCCCTTGCCCGTCGATTCCTTCCATACGCTCTCAGCGTCAAATGCCTTGAGCGGCCACTGAGCGTCCCTGATCTCATCTGCCAAAGCGGTCGGGGCGGCGCCGAAGAGCAGTGCTCCCGCCACCACCGCGCCGCCCACTGCACGCAGCGTTCGCGTGAAGCTCATGCCGTACACCTCTCCCTAACAAGGTGGGGCCCACAGCCCGAAGACTGCGGGCCCCGCTTCGATTCCGCCGATCACTTGATCTTGGCTGGCCGGCCCCTACTCGATGACCTTGGGCGCCACATTACGCTCCGGCGTCCAGGTCTCCTCATCCTCTACCAGGTAGTCAGGACGCTGGCCGTTCTCGTTGGCCTTGTCCTTGCCCTTGGCGCCGTGAGCGCCGGGTCCACCCATCATCCCAGCCGGACGGCGGCCACCTGCGGCGCCCTGCTGCGTGCCGCCGCGGCTGCGGTGCAGACCCGAGCCTCCTTGCGTACCGCCGCCGGCCTTGCCAGCCTTCCCGCCGATGATGCCGCCCTTCTGGCGAGCGAGTGCGCCCCCCTTACCAGCGCCCGCACCCTTGGCACCACCCTTGGCTCCGGCTCCTGCGGCACCAGCCATGCCCGGCATGCCGGCACGAGCGCCGCGGGCGCCCGCTCCAGCACCGGCGCCACCGCCGCGTACGCCGCCAGCGCCACCGCCTCGTGCGCCACCGACGCCACCACCCATGCCCGGCATGCCCGGGGTGCCGATACCCGAACCTGAGCCACCGTGGGGACCGCCGGAGCCTGCACCCAAGCCACCGGTGCCTACGCCACCACCACCGCCACCGATGCTTCCGGTGCCGAGACCAGTCCCCCCGGAGAGGCCGTCAAGCCCGGTACCAACGTGAGGTGCGGGGGACTTGGGCATGCTGCCGATCCCACCGCCGATTCCGTCCACACGCGGCGGTTCCATCGGCTGCGGAGTCGTGTATCCGCCGCCCTTCATGCCCGGGATCTTCGGTGCCGTCGCACCGCCCTTCGGGCCGGACCCGGGCGGGACAAATGGCGCAATGCCTCCAATGGCCCCGCCACCATCAGTGTCTTCTGGCCGCTGGATCCGGCCGCCGTCGTCGACCTTTACGTCCCCCTTGGCCAAGGCATTCGACCCAGCCCGATACGTAGTCGCCAGCTGCTCCATGTAGTGAGCAGCCAACAGCGAAGCCTGCTTGTCAGGGTCGATGTTGCTTGAGTTCTTGGCAGCGGCATCCCCGATGGTCATGTTCGGGTTTTTGAGGTCAGCCTTCAGCTGTGAGTCATCGCGCCCGCCAGAAAAGAAGCCCACAACCCCGCCGATCACGGTGCCGGCGCCCGGTCCGCCGAAGTAGGTTCCGACTACTGAGCCCTTTAGCATAGACCCCGCCGAGTCACCGACCTTGTCTTTCAGGTCATCCAACCAGTCAGGCTCTTCGATGTCCTCGACGGCATTCTTGGCTGCCGAGAGGTTCTCGCTGACCTGCTGCAGGACATGACCGGTGATGTGCGGGTACGTCGCAAGGTTCCCGAAGTCCTCGCTGATTCCTTGCGCCGCCTTAGTGAACTGATCGGCGGAGGAACCATGCCAGGTTTTCAGAACCTTCGTCACTGCGTCATCGAACTGCTTCTTGATGCCACTGTGCCAGTCCTCGCCGACGAGGGCGATGCGAACCTTCTTCCAGCCCTCAGCGACGTTACCTACTTCGCCCGGGTTGGCTCCTGCCACCATCGCCTTGAGGTCGCCGAGCTCCTTTTCAGTGAACTGCGGGCGACTCTTGAGGATCGCGGGACCTTGTTCTTGGGCCTCACCCGACCCCTTGGCCGGCGTCGTGCTCGTCTTCGGCACATGAACTTGCCCCGGCTTGAATTCAGTTTCCTTCGATGCCATCTGCTGTCCCCCACTCCATCATCGAACATGTCCCATCTGTCACCTGCGATCCGCCGGGTGATGTCACTTCAGGTTCATGCTGTTGTCTGCTTCGGCGTCCTGGTACGCGTCCCTGACCTTGGCCGACTTCTTCCCGAACGTATCAACGAGGCCCTCGACCCGCTTCATCATCTTGTCGATGTCAGCCTTGACCTTCGCGTGAGCGCCATAGAGCTCGCTCACCTCGGTGAAGTTGTCTCCCAGGGATCCCTTCGGCAGGTAGGTGCTGCTCGCGGCCGTGCTCGTCTCGTCGCCCATCTGCTTGAGGACCCTGTTGAGCTCCCTTACGACCTCTTCCAATGCGTCCAGGTCTACGCCGTACTCGGCCATGATTAAGCCTCCCCGTTAGTGCTGAAACCACTTTTACGTCGCCAGTCGCGAATCGCGATGGCGCAGCCAACCACCGTGCCGACGGCGAGTAGTCCGCCGCCGACAATGTAGATGGAAATGCGGGCACGCCGGTCCTCGGCGCTTTCGCCGATGCTGACCGCGGCCGGGTGGATGTTGGAGCCGTCAGCCACTCCGGAGGGCTTGTCCGGCTTCGGCGGGCCGGTGGGCTCGGTGTTGTCGTTGAGGGCCGCCACCGGGTCGACCACGCCCCAGCCGATGAAGTCGTTCCGGTCCCGGTTCACGCGCTCGGCGGTCTGCTCCAGGTGCCAGATGAGCTGCTGCGGGGTCCAGTCCTTGTGCTTCGCCTTCAGCAGGGCCGCGGCTCCCGTGACATAGGGCGCGGCGAAGCTGGTGCCCTGGTCGACGCAGTTGCCGCCGTCGGGGACCGTGGAGACCATGTCGACGCCCGGTGCGGCGATCTGGACGAACTTCCCGGACTGGGAGAACGGCGCGCGCTCGTTGTTGCGGTCCGAGGCGGCCACCGCGAGGACGTTGGAGTAGTCGTCCGAGTAGGCCGCGGGGTACATGCTCTTCTCACCGCCGTCGGCGCCGCCGTTGCCGGCGGAGGCGACGATGAGGACCTTGTTCTTCTCGGCGTAGCTGACCGCTTGCTCGAGGGTGGGCAGCAGGTCTCGGTCGGCGCCGGTTCCCTGGGAGATGTTGATGATGCTGACTTTGTCGTCGACGGCCTTACGGATGGCCTTGGCGAGGCTGTCGGCGGTGCCGGCCTTCTCCTCCGAGGTCTGCTGGTACGGAATGACCTTTGCGCCGGGCGCGATTCCGTAGAAACCGGAACCCGCTATCGGGCGGGCCGCGATAATGCCCGCCACCTTGGTTCCGTGGCCGACCTTGTCGTCGGTCGGCTTTCCCTTGACCAGAGTCATGCCGCCGCTGCCGATGGCGCCTTCGAGCTGCCTGTTGCCCGCATCGATACCCGTGTCGATGACGCCGACACGGATGCCCTCGCCCTTACCGGAAGCCCACATCTGATTGGTCAGCAGGCGCTGCAGCGACCAGGGGGTCTCTTTGATGTTGTCGGTGCCGAACTTGCATTCACCGCTGTTGAGCGGCACGTTCTCGTCCGCGACCGCCGGCGCGGCGGTGACGCTCGTCAGTCCGACAATGCACGCCGCCGTAACCAGTGCGCCCGCCGCTCGGCGACGGTGCCCGGTTCGATGACCAATGGCGCGAGATCCCACGGGTTGTCTGCTCTCCATGTGTGGCGGAATAGGCGGGGCGAGGGGTGGGGAAGAAAAGAGTGAGGAAACGGCGGAGATTGAGGCGGTCGGGAGGAAGTTCGATGAGGCGTGGTGTGGACGGCAGAAGGGCGAGCGCACTGGTGCAGCGCGCTCGCCCTCATTGACCACTGTGCGAGCCGTCTGGGCTGCTCAGCCGATCGCCATCCGTACCTGCGCTAACGCGAGGTCAGGCTCCCCAGATGCCCGAGTTCTTGTGCTCGGTGGCCTGGTAGTTCTGGGCGGCCTGGTCCAGCGCCTTGGCGATGGCTTCGAGCGTCGAGTGCAGGGAGGCGGCGCGCTGGTCCCACTCGCGCTGGCGGGCCTGGTAGCCCTCCTGCGCCGCACCTTCCCAGCTGGCGGCGATCTTCTTGACGCCCGCCTCGAGGTCGTCGAGCTGCTGGCGGATGTTGTTGGCCGTACCGCGCACGTCGGAGCTGGCCTGCGAGATCGTCGCGAAATTAACGAGGATCTGGCCTGACATGGTGTCTCCTCAGGAGTAGATGATGCTGGTCGATTCACATGCCGCAGCGGGCCGGCGGCGAGTGCCGGCTGGCCCGTGCTGCGGCGACTGAGCCGTGCGCCGCGGTCAGCGACGCGGCCCCATCATCCGAACGGGGAAGCCGAGGCGGAGATGTGCGTGATCGACTGCGCCTGCTCCTCTTCGGAGGCGGAGTAGTTCTTCGTGGTCTCGTCGATCGCTTCCTTGATCTCACCCAGGAGCTGGTTGAGACGGTTGGCGTCCTCGTTCACCTGCGACTGGAGCTGGTTGTACGAGGAGGCCGCAGCACCCTTCCACCCAGACGTGATGGTGTCGACGACCGTGTTCAGGCGCGAGATCTCGCCCTGGATCGACTGGTTGACCGAGGAGATCTTGCCGCTGAACGCGACCATCTCCTCCTCGGTGGTTGTGTACTGCTGACCAGCCATAGTCAACGTCCCCCATGAGACTCGTACGTTTTCCGCGCCGCACCGGCTAGCCGGCTTGCGTGGTCGGCATCTCCTGCTGACGCCTTCGACCACTTTAACCACTCGGCACCCCTGTCCCCAACAGGGGGGCGGGGTCTTGTGACGGGATCACAACATTGTCAACTCCCCGCCCAGGAAACGCCGTTCGGTGAATTCGGGCAGATGCGGCGCTATCGGTCAGATCTGGAAAGTCGCCGGCAAAGAGAAGATCGCCTGGAGATCGTCGGTCGTCACACGGCGAGAAGCCGCGCCGAAAGCCGTGATACGGATTTCGGCGCGGCCTCCGCCAATCACGAGGACTGCGGCTTTTTGGCGCTGTTGACGTCCAGCGACGGGCCCGCGGAGAGCAGCTCGGACCAGGTCTTCTGGATCAGCGGCGGGTGCGCTCCCTTGTAGCCGAGGCGGAGCTGCGACTGACCCTGCTCCTGGTCCGCCTTGCCGGCCTTGCTGCCGCCGTCGTTGTTCTCCGGGATGGCGTAGCGAAGGCCGGTGTCGGTGACCAGGAAGAGGCTTCCGGACGTGGCGGAGGGGGCGGACACCTGCCGGTACAGCAGGCCGCTGCCGGGGGTGACGTACGAGCCGGCGCCCGGGGCGATCTTGGCCGGGTAGTCCTTGCCGACCCAGGTCTGCATGTTCGGCACACCGTTGGGGTGCCCGAGCAGCTTGTTCGCTTCGCCCGGGAGCTTGGTGTTGGTGCCCTTGTAGACGCTGCAGGAGACACCGCTGCCCGTGGGCGAGCCCAGGCCGCCGGACGAGCCGTTCTTGAAGTCGTTCGCGGCGGAGACGACGTCGGTCGGCCAGGGCATGTCGATGTCGGTGTTCGGGATCTTGCCCAGGTAGGACTGGGCGCGGCCCGCCTCGTCCGGCTTCGGCGTGATGCTCGAGGTGGAGACGTTCTCGGCCTTCAGCGCACCGCCGCCCGCGTTCATGTCCTTCGCGTTCTGGCCCTCCAGCAGGAGCTTCGCGACGAAGTTCGACACCTTGTAGACGCCGTCGGCCTGGACGACGTACTTCTGCTGCCCCTCGTTGGTCTGCAGCACCGTGCCGATGGTCTGGAATTTGTCCGGCACGCCCATGGCGACGGTCCGCTTACCGGCATTCGCGATGCGGGGCATGGCGATCGGGACGGGGCTCTTGATGAGCGTCGCCATGAACTCCGCGGTGACCTTCTGGGGTTCGGCGTTCTCCCCGAAGATGATGCGCTGAAGGTCGAGGTTGGTCTTCTCCGGGCTCTGCGCCGTCGCGATCTGTCCGCCCAGCGTGGCGTCGAACTGGAAGGCCATGCCGTACTGGTCGACCAGCCACCGCTTGCCCTTGGGGTCCTCGACGTAGAGCGCCCCGTGCAGGTCGAGCTTGCCCTTCTTGGGGTCGTCGACGAGTTCCTTGTCCTTGCCGGCCAGCACGAACACCGCCTGCTGGGGCTTGCTTTTCTCACCGCTGCCCGGGCGGTCGCACACCGCCCAGTACTTCGGCTTGTCGACTTCCTTGGCGGAGGGGAGCCGGTCGGGCGCATACGGAATTCCGACGGCCGGGCCGTGTGCGAGCTTCCCGTCCAGCTCGGATTCCTTGACCTTGACCACGTTGAACTTGTCGGGATTGAGGAGCAGCTTCGCCGATGCGAGGTTCAGGACGGGGTGCAGCAGTTTCTGGCTCTTGCCATTGGCGTCATTGGGCAGAACCACATAGCGCGTGGTGGAGTCGCTCCCTACGAGCAGATTCGCCCCGACTTCGTCCCACCCCTGCGGAGCAACCGGCTTGATGATGCCGCAGGCACCGAATCCGACCAGAATCAGGACGCCCACCACGATGCTCGGCACCACGGCCTTGAGTGGTCTGGGAGCGCTTTCGATCGAACCGTTCGGCAGCGGCTTCAGAAATGCCGCATTCGTGCGCTTTCGAGCGAACGAATACGCATTCAGCTCGTCCCGACGTGATGCCATTGTTGCTTTCTCTCCCCGCCTGTTGGATCCACATCGAACCGCCCCCGGCACTCACGCCGTAGCGCCCTCTACTATGCCGTGTGTCGATCGACCCGTACGGTACGGGTGCCACCTTCCAACGCACCAGTCTCAGCGGCGACCGATACGCCTAGAGGCACCAGATCACCAGTAGAGGAGCAGGCCGGGGGATGTCCAGCGCCACCAGGGCTCGACGCCGCAATGGGCGGCAACAGCAGCAACAGCCTTCCGCTGCACCGCAAAACGCGGGAAATGCTGGCCAAAACGGCACAGCTCGGGGCAACAGAGGAAATGGCGGCCGGGGTTCCTCAGCCCGCTCGGCCGGTCCGGTGGCACCGCGACTGCGCCAACAGGCCGGAACGATCGGCGGAGTCCGCGTTCAGCAGCTGGCCATCATCGAACTCGCCGCCGCACTGGTGCTGGTCGGCTGGACGATCCACCCCGCCGCGCTGACCGCGGCCGTCGTGGTGGCGGCCGTGCTGGTCGTCTTCGCGCTCGGCCGGCGCCGCAAGATCCCGCTGCCGGAGTGGATCACCACCGTGCGCGCCATGAAGCGCCGCGGCAAGGAGAGCGCCGCCAACCTCGCCGCCACACAGGGCGTCGACCCGGCGCTCGCACCCGTCGTGGAGTGCGAGCCGGCGCTGCGGACCTACGAGTACACGACGGAGGCGGACCAGCGCGCGATCGGATTCGTCGGGGACGGCACGTTCCTGACGGCCCTCGTGCAGGTGGACGCCCGCGACGAACCGCTGCGGCCGCAGCGCGGCAGCCACATGCTGCCCCTGGAGGTGCTGCACACCGCTCTCGACATCGAGGACATCCACCTCGAGTCGGTGCAGTTCGTGCAGTACACCCAGCCCGCGCCGGCGCCGCACCTGCCCGAACAGGCCGTCGCGGCCCGGTCGTACGCGCCGCTGCAGGCCCAGTCCCAGACCCCGGCCATCCAGCTGACCTGGATCGCGCTCAAGCTCGACCCGGAGCTGTGCTCGGAGGCCATCGAGGCCCGCGGCGGCGGTGTGGAGGGCGCCAAGCGCTCGCTGCTGCGCGCCGCCGACCAGCTCGTCAGCCGGCTGACCGCGCACGGCGTACGGGCCAGGGTGCTCGACGAGCGCGAGGTCGTGGCCGCGATCGGCACCGCGGTGTGCGTCAGCCCGCGGGCCGCCAACGGCGCGATGGGGCGGGACGGCCGGGCGGCCCGGCGCACCCAGGAGACGACCCGGGCGCTGCGCTGCGACGACCGCTGGCACTCCACGTACTGGATCGGCCGGTGGCCCCAACTGGGCCAGGGCGGTGCGCCGCTGGCGGCCGTCACCCAGCTGCTGACCAGCACCAGGGCGATGGCCAGCACCTTCGCGCTGACCGCCACCCACGGCGGTGGCCGCGCCCCCGCCATCTCGGGCTACGTCCGCCTCTCCACCCGCAGTGAGAACGAACTCTCCGCCGCACAGACCGAGTTGGAGCGCCGTTCCAGTTCCGTGAAGGTCGGGCTCGTACGTCTCGACCGCGAACAGCTGCCCGGCCTGCTGGCCACGCTCCCCCTCGGAGGTACCCGCTGATGGCCTCTCCCACGTATCAGCCCCGCGCCAGCAGCGACGGCTGGCGCAACCCCCCGCTGGCCGGCGCGGGCGGCGCCCGCCGGCTCAACCACCAGCCGCGCCCGGAAGAGGAAGAGACGGGTCCGACCGGTCCGAAGTTCCGGCCCGGCTACGGCCTGCGCGGCCCGCGGCGCAGCCCGCACGTCCTGACGGCCGAGTCGCTCGGCGCGCTGACGCTGCCGGTCGGCGACGACGGCGTGATCATCGGCATCGACCCGCAGAACCAGCCCGCCGTGCTGAGCCTGCTGCGCCCCGCGCCGATGGAGATCGCACTGGTCGGCAGCATGTGGATGGCGCAGATCCTGGCGCTGCGCACGGTCGCCGTCGGCGCCCGGGTCGCGGTCGAGACGGCGCGGCCGCCGGCCTGGGGCCAGATGGCGCAGAGCGCGGGCGGCGGGCAGCAGTGCGTCTCGGTCCACGAAGTGCGCCAGATCGCGCCGCAGGGACCGTCGGTTTCCAGCCCCGTGCTGGTCGTACGCGACATGGGCGCGCGTCCGCCGCGCAATCAGCTCGCCCCGAGCCCCTGGCAGTCGGTGCTGACCGTGCTGCCGTTCCTCGGACCGCGGTCGCCGCAGATGCTCGGCCGCGCCGATCTGGTCGGTCTGCAGCGGCTTTCGCCCGAGGAGGCGGAGGTTGTGACGCGAATCATGCGGCTGCCGGAACAGGTCGGTGCGGTGCTGCCGACGCTCAGCGACAACGCCATGCTGTGGTGCTCGCGTGACGGCAGCCACCAGTTCGTCATGACCCAGCCGACGGAGGCGGAGACCAACCTGCTCGGCGGGCCGCGACGCATGGACTGACCGGCTGCGCGGGCCGGTTGACCGCGGGGCCGGGTGCCCCGCACACGCAGCCGGCCGCGGGCACACTCTCACGGGCGCATCCTCGGATGCGCCCGTGCGTGTGTGCCGATGGGGCTTGAAGACGACATGACATCGACTGCCGTTATGGGCCGACTGTTGATTAGGCTGTATGGGACAGCCGCGGAGCACGGCACGACGGCAGTCGACACGGGGATGGAGACAGTTAGTGTTGGCGCAACCCCGGGTGGTGTGTTCCGACTTCCGCTACACCCGAACGATCCGCCTGTATCCGGTCCTGCCGTTCAGGTGCGTTGCAGTACACCAGGAGGCACAGTGAACGAGCAGGAGGCTTTCCGTCCGGACGGAAACGATCCTGACGACGACCAGTCCGAGTTCGACCTGACCGGCGAGTTCAAGATCGATTTTGCCGCTCCGGCCTGGTACGCGAGCAACGACACCAGTGGCGGCGCGAGCGCCACGGCCTCTCCCTCGGCTCCTCCTGCGCCTTCACCCACCACTCCGCCCGCCACGGCGCAGCCTCCCGGGCCGCCCACGGGCCAGTCGCCGGCGGGGCCCGCACAGGGTGCGCCGGTGCCCGGAGTCGCCCAGCAGGGCGCGCCGGTGGCCCCGGCGCCGGTGGACGCCGCGCCGCCCGGGTTCCCGACGCTGCGCCCGCAGGACGACGGTGGCGCCGCGCCGGCCGCCGCTCCCCAGGCCGCGCCGGAGGCTCCCGCGGACGCCGCGCCGGCCGCGAACGACGCCGCCGCTTCCGGCAATCAGCGTTCCGGCACCGTCGACCCCTCGGCCTCGCTCTGGGACGACGACGAAGACGACGACGAGCCGACCGCAGCCACCTCGGCCGAGCCGGAGGCCGTGCCGTCCGAAGAGGCACCGCAGCCGGAGACCGCACCGGCCAACTCCCCCGCCCAGGGGGCCGCACCGGCCGCTGAGGCCGCTGCCGCCCCCCAGCCGGGCCCGGAGGCCGCGGCCCAGCCCGCGCAGCCGGTACAGGCCGCCCAGGGCCAGCAGCAGCCGCAGGGCGCGCCCCAGCAGGGTGTGCCGCAGCAGGGCATCCCTCAGCAGGGTGTGCCGCAGCAGACCGCCCCCCAGGGCGTTCCCCAGCAGGGCGTGCCCCAACAGGCGGCGCCTGCGCAGGGCGTGCCGCAGCAGGGTGCTCCGTGGGGCGCCGCGGCGGACGGTCAGCAGCAGGGTGTGCCGGGGCAGGGCGGGCTGCCGCCGCTGCCGCCGGAGTTCCAGCCCGCGGACCCGCGGACGGCTCAGGCGCAGCAGCAGGCCGGTCAGCAGCCCCAGGCCGCCCAGCAGCCCCAGCAGGGCCACCCGCAGGCACCCATCCAGCAGCAGCCGCAGCAGGCCCAGCCGCAGGCCGGTTACCCGCAGGCCGCCCAGCCCCAGCAGGCCGGCTACCCGCAACAGGGTCAGCAGCCGCAGCAGCAGGGCGCGTACGGCTATCCGCAGCCCGCGTACGGATACCCGCAGCAGGGCCAGCAGCAGGCACAGCACCCGCAGCAGGCACAGCAGCACCCCAACGCCCCCGCGCAGCAGGGCGCGTACGGCTACCCGCAGACCGGTGCCGCGCAGGGCTACCCGCAGCAGGGTCAGCAGGCGCAGCCCGGCTACGGCCAGCAGCAGGCGGCGCAGGCGCAGCAAGCGGCCGCGCAGCAGGCAGCTCAGGCGCAGCAGGCCCAGCAGGCAGCTCAGGCCCAGCAGGCTCAGCAGGCTCAGCAGGCAGCTCAGGCCCAACAAGCCCAGCAGTACCAGCCGCTCCCCGGCCAGCAGGCCGGTGACCCGAACGCCGCGGCGAACTACGCCTCGTACTCGCAGCCGGGTCAGCAGCAGCCGCAGCAGCGTGCCGCCCCGGGTGCACCGCTCGGTTACAGCGCCGCCGTCGAGCTGACCTCCGACCGGCTGCTGCGCAACCAGCCCAAGAAGCGCAAGCCGGGCGCCAACGCCCAGCCGTCCAAGTTCAAGCTGGGTGCGAAGAAGGAGGAGGCCGAGCGGCAGCGCAAGCTGGAGCTGATCCGTACGCCGGTGATGTCGTGCTACCGGATCGCGGTGATCAGCCTCAAGGGCGGTGTCGGCAAGACCACCACGACCACGGCCCTCGGCTCCACGCTCGCCTCCGAGCGGCAGGACAAGATCCTGGCGATCGACGCCAACCCCGACGCCGGCACGCTCGGCCGACGGGTGCGCCGCGAGACCGGTGCGACCATCCGTGACCTGGTGCAGTCGATCCCGCATCTGCACAGCTACATGGACATCCGCCGGTTCACCTCGCAGGCCCCCTCGGGTCTGGAGATCCTCGCCAACGACGTCGACCCGGCCGTCTCGACGACCTTCAACGACGACGACTACCGGCGGGCGATCGACGTCCTCGGCAAGCAGTACCCGATCATCCTGACCGACTCGGGTACGGGTCTGCTCTACAGCGCGATGCGCGGTGTCCTCGACCTCGCCGACCAGCTGATCATCATCTCCACCCCGTCCGTGGACGGTGCCAGCAGTGCCAGCACCACCTTGGACTGGCTGTCCGCGCACGGCTACGCCGACCTGGTGCAGCGCGGCATCACGGTCATCTCCGGTGTCCGTGAGACCGGCAAGATGATCAAGATCGACGACATCGTGTCGCACTTCGAGACCCGCTGCCGCGGTGTGGTCGTCGTCCCCTTCGACGAGCACCTGGCCGCCGGTGCCGAGGTCGACCTCGACATGATGCGGCCCAAGACCCGCGAGGCGTACTTCAACCTCTCCGCCCTGGTGGCCGAGGACTTCGCGCGGGCGCAGCAGGCACAGGGCATGTACCCCCAGCAGCAGATGGGGGGCGACCCGTACGCGCAGCAGCAGATGGGCGGCGACCCGTACGCGCAGCAGCAGTACGCCGCCCAGCAGGGCCAGCCGCAGCAGGGCCAGGGCCAGCCCCAGCAGGGGCAGCAGCATCCGCAGCAGGGCCAGCCGCCGGCCGGCTACCCGCCGCAGCAGGGTGGTTGGACCCAGCAGCCCGCCCAGCCGCCGGCCCACTGGCAGCAGCAACAGCCCGCGCCGGACGCTCCCGCACCGGAGCAGCCGGGCCTGGGACAGGGCTGGCAGCAGCAGCCGCCTCCGCAGTGAGGCGTGCGTAGCGGGGGGGGGGGGGGGGGGGGGGGGGGGGGGGGGGGGGGGGGGGGGGGGGGGGGGGGGGGGGGGGGGGGGGGGGGGGGGGGGGGGGGGGGGGG
>NZ_JBWKCJ010000046.1:0-43455 GCF_056436545.1 Streptomyces sp. NPDC043738
CCCCCCCCCCCCCCCCCCCCCCCCCCCCCCCCCCCCCCCCCCCCCCTCCCCCCCCTCCCCCCCCCCCCCCCCCAAACCCCCCCCCCCCCCCCCCCCCCCCCCCCCACCCCCCCCCGGTGCCGTTGCGGCCGCGTTCACGCCAGCCGGATCTTCTCCGCCTGGGGTCCCTTCTGTCCCTGGGTGACCTCGAAGGTCACCTTCTGGCCCTCCTGCAGCTCACGGAAGCCGGTGGCGTCAATGTTGGAGTAGTGCGCGAAGACGTCGGCGCCGCCGCCGTCCTGTGCGATGAAGCCGAAGCCCTTCTCCGAGTTGAACCACTTCACCGTGCCGGAAGCCATGTACGTCTCCTTCGTTCAATGGGCTTGCGTCGGTTTCCGCGCGTACCGCGGAAACCGGAGGTGATCGCCTTGGCCCGGACACGCACCGCACAGCAGGAACGCCCGTGAATGCGACACGGGCGCCCGGTACTTCGGAACCACGACAGCTGATCAGGACGCTACACCGAGCGACGCCCGGCGGGCGGTACAACCGTTGCTGACGCGTCGCCGATCACCGGGCAAGGCCAGCCGACGTCCCCCGTACCCCTGACACATCGGACTGATGTACGACGGCCGGCGGTGCGGGAGCCGCTTCACTCCGACTCCCCGTCCCCGGCTTCGCGCGGTACCCGCCGGCGCCACCACAGCGCGGTGCCGAGCCCGGCGACGGCCACGGCGCCGACGCCTCCGACGGCCGACACCAGCCACCGGTGCCGCTCGGCATCGGATGCGGCGTGGGCCGCGACCGCCGCCTTGTGCGGTGCGGCGGACGGCCGCGGCCGGTGGACGACGTGCTCCGGCGCCTCCTGCCGCTCCACCGGCGCCATCGTGGGCAGCATGCCGACGGCCGCGGCCCGCGGAGCCGCCTCGAAGCCCCAGTCCAGCAGGGCACGGGTCTCCTCGTAGACGGCGTTGCGGCCGCCGGACCGCGGGTGCATGACGGTGACCAGCAGCCTGCGGCCGTCCCGCTCCGCGGCGGCGATCAGGGTGTTGCCGGCGTGCGACGTATAGCCGTTCTTCACGCCGATCAGGCCGTCGTACGGGCGGACGCCGTGCGAGCCGACCAGCAGCCGGTTGGTGTTCTGCATGTCGGACGCGTCCGGCGCGCCCTCGGGGACCTCAGCCCACTTCGTCGAGGCGAAGTGGGCGAAGTCGGGGTTGGTCAGGCCGGCCTGCCCGAAGAGCGACAGGTCGTACGCCGACGAGTACTGCCCCGGCGTGTCGAAGCCGTCCGCGGACTCCACCCTGGTGTCGCGTGCGCCCAGGCGGCGCGCCATCTCCTGCATGTCGTCGATGGTCTTGTCCCAGCCGCCGTTCATACCGGCCAGGGTGTGCACCGCGTCGCTGCCCGAGCGCAGGAACACGCCGTACCACAGGTCCGCGACGCGGTACGGCACCTCCTGCTTCAGGCCCGCGAGCGAGCTGCCCGCCTCGATGCCGGTCAGGTCGGCGGCGGAGACGGTGTGCACCTCCTGCTGGGAGAACTTCGGCAGCACGGTCAGCGCGAAGAGAGCCTTGAGCGTGCTGGCGGGCGGCAGCGGCCGGTGGGCGTTCTCGGCCGCCAGGATGCTGCCGCTCTCCAGGTCCGTCACCATCCACGACAGCGCGGAGACCTTCGGCGGCGCGGACACCTCCGGCCGGGGCAGGAACTGCAGGCCCCGGCGGTCCAGCCGGCTCCCGGGGCCGCCCGGCCCGGCGGCGGCGTGCGCGCCGGCCCGCAGGTCGTCGACGCCGTGCGGGCCGTCGGCGCGCGCCGGCCCGGTCGCGGCCAGCAGGCTCGCGGCACAAACCGACAGCGCGGTCACGACTCTGACGGGGACCCACCTCACGCTCGACATGAGGCCACGCTAAGAACGCCCCTGGCCGCGCGCCGGTTGGCGTACTCCATCCGATGCCCGGCCGCCGGGCGCCGTGGCGCACCGGGCCGACCCCGGCGCGCCACGGCCGAACCCGGCCGGTTGCGGTTACCAGATCTCGTTGACCCACTCGGGGTGGTCGATGAACGGGTTCCGGTTGTGCTGGTACTTGTCGAATATCACCTGGTTGCGGCGCTGCTCGAAGGCGGACGGCGGGTCCTGCCGGCTCCACTCCTTCAGGACCGAGAGCCGGCCGAGGTACGGCTGGCTGCCGTTGTCGACCTTGTCGTTGGGCTCCAGGTCCGGGAAGCCGTCGTCGCCGTCGTAGCGGACGGCCATGTAGAGGATCATGCGGGCGACATCGCCCTTGTCCGCGTCGCGGGGCTCGAAGGAGTCGCCGTCGGTGTAGTTGCCCGGAGCCTCGCCGACCTCCGTGCCGCCGTTGTCGAAGTCCTTGTTCCCGCGGGTGCTGTTGACGGACACATCCGCCGGCCGCAGATGGTGGATGTCGGTTCCGGGGCCGGTGGCGGTGCCGAAGTCGCCGTGCGACTTCGCCCAGACGTGCTCGCGGTTCCAGTCGTCCGGATCACCGCCGTTGGAGTTCTTGCTCTGGGACTTTCCGGTGTACAGCTGAATGATGTTCGCGCTGTTGGCCGGGTCCTCGTCGGTGTCCTTCAGGGCGTCCCAGACCTGGGAATAGGTCAGCTTTCCGGTCTGGGTCTGGCTGATGATCCGGTGCAGCGCGCCCTTGAGCTCCTGGCCGGTCTTGCCCACGGCGTCTTGGTAGTACGTGTCGTCATAGGCGGTGACGGAACCGCGCGGTGCGGCCGGGGTGGCCGTCGCACCGGCCGGGATCTGCACGGCCACCGCCACCATGACGGTGGTGGCGGCGATGGCCAGCACGCGGCCACGGCGAACTATGTGGGTCTTGTCCACGAAGGGTGTCCTCTCCCCGAATTGTGGTACCAGGCCGTGAAATGTGTGGGGCACGACCGGCACCGGCCGTTGGGAATACGGCCACTTGGCAGCTTTCCATCGCGGTAATCACCACAGTGTGAACACCAGGGGAGAGTTGTGTGTCCGCCCCGTGGCAATCGCCGAATTCCCCCCGAAAGGACAGCGGAATTCATCGGTCCGCCGTCAGGACCGCGCCGCGCAGGCCTCCTTCGGCTCGACCGCCGTGGGCACCTGGACCCGCGGCGCGGGGGCTCCCGCCGGGGCCGTCGGCACCGTGCCGGGGCGGCGGCGCAGGTCGGGCAGCAGCGTGGCGATCCCGACGGCGGCCAGCGCGGCACCGAGCCACAACGGAGCACGCAGCCCGAAGGAGTCGATCGCCAGACCGCCGACCGAGGAACCCACGATGACACCGAGGGTGATGAAGGACGAGTGCACGGTATTCACCAACGGCCGGGCGTTTCCGGTGCGTTGCACACGGGTGGCCATCGCCGGATTCATCGTGACACCGACCAGGCCGATTCCCATCAACAGCACCACCGCCGGTACGGCGAGATGAGCCAGCAGCGCGAACCCGGCCAGAAAGAGGAAATTCAGTGCCAGGCCGGCGAGTTGGACACCGACCGTGAACCGGTCCGCCAGTCGCCCCACGACGGTATTTCCGATGACGGTGGCGGCACCGTATCCGATGAGCAGCAGCGGCACGGTTCCGGTACTGAATCCCGTGACCCCGGTCAGAATGGGATTGGCATAGCTGAAGGCGGAGAAGGTCGCACCGATGATGAGCGTGCTGGTGGAGAACACCAGCCACAGCCGGGGATTTTTGAAGACGACCAGCTCTTCCCGGACGTTCCCACCGCCCTCGGCGCGCCCCAGCCGGGGAACTCCGGCGAGTGTGGCGAGCGCGGCCAGCACCGCGATCCCGGAAATGACCCAGAACGCCACCCGCCAGCCGAAGCGTTCACCGACGACCGTCGACAGCGGCAGTCCGAGCAGCGTGCCGAGCATCAGCCCGTTCATCAGCACCGCGATGGCGCGGCCGCGGCCCTCCGGCCGGGTCAGCTGGACACAGATCGACATCGCGACACCGAAGAACGCCTGCGAGGCGACCCCGGTGACGATCCGCGCCACCAGCATCACCCCGTAATCCGGCGCGAGGGCGGCGAGCACATTGCCCGCCAGGAATATCCCGAACAACACCATCAGGGCCAGCTTCTGACGCAGCCTCACCACGGCGACGGTGAGGAACGGCCCACCGGCCGCCATGGCCGCCGCGAAGGCGGTGATGAGATAGCCGATCCGCGGCACGCCCACTCCCAGCCCGTCCGCCATCTGGGGCATCAGCCCGGCCACCACGAACTCACTGGTCACCATGGCGAAGATCCCGACGGCCAGCACATACACGGCACGCGGCACGGCCCGACCTCCCTTTCCCATCCGATCGATCCCCTACGAGAGCGGGCGAAGGCCCCCGGAATCCCGGGCGGCCACAGGTGCAGGGGGCGGCACAGCGCGCCACACCAGCCCCCCGCCCGCTCCGAGGACGATACAGCATTTTGGATCGTGCGTTCCAAAACCACGTCGAGCCGGCATCCGGCCATGCCCCCATCGAGTGAACCCGCGCCCTTCTCGCAACCGAAGGCGCACCGGACGGCTTCAGAAGAACCGACGCGTCTTTCCCCGGAACCGCCCGGTTCCCTTCCGGAACCGCCCCCGCTCCCCCGGAACTGACGCGCCCTTCGCCGAACCCCCTGAACCCCTTCTGAACCGTTGCCCAATCCTTTCGGACCGCGCTGGAGGCCCCGATGTCGCCGTACCGCCCCGCTTCCCCGCCGTACGGCGCGACACCGGACTACGCCCTCGCTCCCCCGCGCGCCGAGGACCGCCTCGACACCCGTGCGCTGCCCCTGGACTTCCTCCTCCCGCCGCCCCGCCCCGAGGACCGGGTGCCCACCCTGTCGTCGCACCCCGATGACCTGCCGCTCCCTCCCCCGCGCCCCGAGGAGCGGCTGCAGGCGCCGGTGGCGCTGCCCGACCGCCGGCGGCTGGACCTCCAGGTGGCGCTCACCGCGGCCGGGGTCGCACCGGCGGCCGGGGACCAGACCGCGGTGGCGGAGCTGGCCGGGCTGAGCGATGCCGCGGTGCAGGCCGTCATCGGCTGGATCGAGGCCGCGGCACGGGCGTCCTGGCCGCGACCGCACGCGGTCTGAGCCGCCCCGGTCAGCGCAGGCCGGGCAGGGTGCGCAGCTCGGCGACCTTCAGGGCGCGGGCCAGGCCCAGGAAGATCAGGGCCATCGTCAGGCCCCCGGCGGCCAGGCCCAGGACGGGGGTCCAGCCCTCCGGGACCGGGACCCCGGAGCAGGATCGGGCCACGAGCCAGCCGACCGCTCCGGCCGCGGCGGCGGCCCCGGCCAGCTTGCCGTACGTACGGCACAGGCGCCGGCCGTCGAGCCGTCCGGCGAGCCGCCGGCGCAGCAGCCGCGCGGTGACCAGCAGTCCGAATCCGTACGCGACGGTGTAGGCGGCGGCCATCCCGGTGACCGACCAGCGGGCGGGCAGCAGCAGGTAGCAGGCGGTGGCCAGGGCGATGTTCACGGCGCTGGTCCAAAAGGCCATCCAGAACGGCGTACGGGTGTCCTCGAAGGCGTAGAAGCCGCGCAGCAGCAGGTACTGGGCGGAGAAGGGGATCAGGCCGAGACCGAAGGCCTGGAGCATGTGTCCGGCGGGCGCGGCCGAGGCGGCGTCCACGGTGCCGTGCGCGAACAGCAGTTGGGCGGTCTGCGGGCCGAAGGCCAGGAAGAAGAAGGCCGCCGGAACGATGAGGACGCCGCTGACCCGCAGTGCGCGGGAGAGGTCGCCGCGCAGGTCGTCCAGCCGGCCTTCGGTGACCGCGCGACTCATCCGCGGCAGCAGCGCGGTCACCAGCGAGACGGTGACGATCGACTGCGGCAGCATCCAGATGCCCTGGGCGTAGTTGTAGGCGGTGTACCCCACGCCCGCGGTGGGGAGTTGCTGGTCGACGGCGCCCGCGTAGTGCGTGACGACGGTCATCGCGACCAGGTTGGCGAGGACGAACAGCAGGGTCCATCGGGCGGCCGCGATGCTCTTGCGCAGGCCGCTGCCGCGCCAGTCGAAGCGCGGCCGGAAGCGGAAGCCGGCGGCCCGTACGAACGGGATCAGCGCCAGGCCCTGGAGGGCGATACCGCCCGTGGTGACGATGCCCAGCAGGTCGATCTGGCCGGGGGTGATGTCCTCGATCCGGTCGGGTCCGGCCAGCAGGCCGAGGTAGACGCCGAACATCGCGATCAGCACGACGTTGTTGAGCACCGGCGTCCACATCATCGCGCCGAACCTGCCGCGGGCGTTGAGCACCTGGCCGAAGATGAAGAAGAGCCCGTAGAAGAAGATCTGCGGGAGGAGGAAGCGGGCGAAGACCACGGTGAGTTCGAAGGCGGCGTGGGTCCGGGGTGTGTCGGCGGTGTAGACGGCGACGATCTGCGGGGCGGCCCAGACCGACAGCAGGGTGCCGATCGCGAGCACGCTCAGCACGAGGGTCACCAACCGCTGTTCGTAGGCGCGGCCGCCGTCCGCGTGCTCGACCCTGGCGCGTACCAGCTGCGGCACCAGCACGGAGTTCAGCGCGCCGCCGATGAGCAGGGTGTAGATGCTCATCGGGACGACGTTGGCGGTGTTGTACGTGGTGGCGAGCAGGCCGGTGCCGAGCGCGGCCGCCTGCAGCACCGTCCGGATCAGCCCCGTGGCGCGGGAGACCACCGTCCCCACGGCCATCAGGAGCGAGGAGCGCGCCACCCCTTTCCCGGTGTCCTGCTCACCGCTGCCGGCGCCCCGGTCCCCGTCCGGGCCGGGTATCCGCCCACCCGGCGCTCGCAGCTGCACGGTGTCGTCCGATGTCCCGTCGATCATGAGGGTCAATCTATGCCGCTCCGGGAAGTGGACGGGCTCGGTCCGGGTCGAGCAGCGGCGCGTGCAGCTCGCCGTGGCGTTCGCAGCGGGGGGCGATCTCGCTGAAGAGGAAGCTGAGTTGCTCCGGTGCGGTGCAGTCGGCGATCTCGTCCCAGGTGACGGGCGTGGAGACGGTGGGGGTGGCGCGGGCGCGCAGGGTGTAGGCGACGGCGGTGGTCTTGGCGGCGGCGTTCTGGGAGAAGTCGATGAAGACCTTCCCCGGGCGCAGCGACCTGGTCATCTTGTCCACGACGAGGTCCGGCAGGGCCCGCGCGGCCTCGGCGGCGAGCCGCTTGGCGTAGGCGGTGGTCCGCGCGGAGGGGGTGGGCTCGATGGGCGCGATGAGGTGCAGGCCCTTGGAGCCGCTCGTCTTGGCGTAGACCTCCAGGCCGTCGGCGGCCAGCCGCTCGCGCAGCCACTGTGCCGCGGCGCAGCACTCCACGATGGTGGCCGGTGCGCCGGGGTCCAGGTCGACGACGAGGCGGTCGGCGATGCCCGGCGCCCGGCTCGTCCACTGCGGCGTGTGCAGCTCGACGACCAGGTTCGCGGCCCAGACCAGCGCGGGAAGGTCCTGCAGCAGGACCTGGCGGGTGGGCCCGGACGTCGAATGGGGGACCTCGCAGGTCTGCACCCAGGCGGGGGTGCCGGGCGGCACGTTCTTGGTGAAGAAGCGCTGGCCGTCCGGCCCGTCGGGGTAACGCAGGAAGGACAGCGGCCGGTCGTGGAGGTGCGGGAGCAGGGCGTCGGCGGTGGTGGTGCAGTAGTGCAGCACCTCGCCCTTGGTGGTGCCGGTCTCGGGATAGAGGACCTTGTCCAGGTTGGTCAGCGAGAGGCGTCGCCCCTCCACGATGGTGATCGGCGACATACGATGAGAATCCCACACAAGGGATGAAATATGCGTTCTATATGGAATGGGTCGATTTCATTCGGGCTGGTCACCATCCCCGTGAAGACGTACAGCGCCACCGACCGCACCTCCTCGGTCTCCTTCGTGCGCATCCACGAGAAGGACGGCGCTCCGGTCCAGTACCGGAAGATCTGCGAGCTGGACGGCGAGGAGGTCCCGAACGAGGAGGTCGGCAAGGGCTATCAGCCGCCCGGCGACGACACCGTCGTGCCGATCACCGACGACGACCTCTCCCGGCTGCCGATGCCGACCGCCAAGACGCTGTCGATCCTGTCCTTCGTCGACCCTGCCGAGATCGATCCGCTCCAGATGGACAAGGCCTACTACCTGGGGCCCAACGGGGCGGCCGCCGTCAAGCCGTACACGGTGCTGCGGGAGGCGCTGGAGCACCATCGGAAGGTGGCCATCGGCAAGGTGGCGATGCGGGGGCGGGAGTCGCTGGCGATGCTGCGGGCGCACGACGGCGCGATCGTGATGCACCAGCTGCTGTGGCCGGATCAGATCCGGCCCGCCACCGGTGTCGTACCCGACGAGGTCGAGATCCGCGAGAACGAGATGACGCTGGCCGAGACCCTGATGGACTCCCTGGGCGCGCTGGACCCGGCCGAACTCCACGACGACTACCGGGAGGCCGTCGAGGAGCTGGTCGCCGCGAAGCTGGAGGGTGCGGAGCCGGTCGTCCCCGCGACGCCGTCCGGCGCCCAGGTCATCGATCTGACGGCGGCCCTGGAGAAGAGCGTGCGGGCCGCGCAGGGGGGCGAAGCGCAGGCCGAGGAGCCGGCGTCCGTGACACCGATACGGGGGCGGAAGACGGCGAAGAAGACCGCGGCGAAGAAGACCGCCGCGAAGAAGACCGCGGCCGGCGGCACGCAGAAGAAGGCCACGACCCGCAAGACGACGGCGCAGAAGACCGCGGCGAAGAGCACCGCGCGGAAGTCCCCCGAGAAGACCGCGGCCAAGAAAGCCGCCACCAAGAAGACCGCGGCGAAGAAGACCACGGCCAGGAAGTCCGGCTGACCGCTCACCGCTCGGCCACCGCGCGCCGTGATCGCTCTAGAGTCTGGGTATGGCTTCAGACGAGGGGACCACCCGCATCGACAGCTGGATCTGGTCCGTACGGCTCACCAAGACCCGCTCACTGGCCGCGGCGGCCTGTCGCGCGGGGCACGTACGGGTCAACGGCGAGCGGGTCAAGCCGGCGCACGCCGTGCGCAACGGCGACGAGGTCCGGCTGCGGCACGCCGGCCGGGAGCGGATCGTGGTGGTCTCGCGGCTGGTGCGCAAGCGGGTGGGCGCGGCCGTCGCCGCCGAGTGCTTCATCGACAACAGTCCGCCGCCCCCGCCGCGCGAGATGACGGCGCCGGCCGCGCATCGCGACCGCGGCGCCGGGCGCCCCACCAAGCGCGAGCGCCGCGAGACCGACCAGCTGCGGGGTCGCTGAGCCGGCCCGGCGGGGCGCGGACTACGCGGGCGGCAGCGCGTCCAGATAGACCCACTCGCCGTCCTCGCGGACGAACCGGCTGTGCTCGTACTGGCTGTCGGCGTGCCCGTGCAGGCTGAAGTGCGCGCGGAACTCCACGGTGCCTTCGGCGTGGAAGGCCGTGCCGCCGGTCGCGCCGAGGATCTCCAGCCCGGTCCAGCGCTGCGCCGGTTCGAGGTCGAGGGCCGCGGGGCGGGTCGTCGGGTGCCAGGTGCGCAGCAGATAGCCGGTGTCACCGACGGCGAAGGCGCTGTAGCGCGAGCGCATCAGCCGCTCCGCGGTGGGGGCGCCGGCGCGCCCCTGGTGGAAGGCGCCGCAGCAGTCGCGGTAGCTCTCGGCCCGTCCGCAGGGGCAGGGCGCATCGGGGGTGACGGCCGCCGGGCGGCGCGGCGCGGGCGACGGCCTCTTGGGCGGCTTGTTCTTCGGCTTCGACACCCGACGATTGTGCCGGTCGGCGGGTGCGGATCGCGACACGCCGGGGACACGCCGGGGCGACACGCCCTGGAGCTGCGCCCAAATAGGGAATTTCAACGATAAATCACCCATTCGCAGCTTTTGGGGGCTTGATACGGGCTGTGAGGCTGGAAGAACTCATGGTGACCGTCCCCACCACCCAGGAGAGAACCCCCCATGATTCTGTCCATTTCCGGCGTCGTCCTGCTCGGTGTCATCGTCTTCCTCTTCTTCCGCAAAGACGGACTCAAGCTGTCCCACGCGCTCGTCTCCGCGCTCTTCGGGTTCTATCTCGCGAGCTCCGCCATCGCGCCGAGCATCAAGGCCGGCGGGGCGAGCCTGGCGAGCCTCCTCGGGGGGATCAAGCTCTAGGGAGATGCCTCCCCGATCTCCTCCGCCGGCTCCACTCCACGGGTCCCGCCCGAACGGACCGCAGCAGATCCCGTCCGGGCGGCACCGCGTTCCGCACGCCCCGGCTCGCCGCCCACGCCGAGCCGCCCAGACCACCGCACGAGCAACAGGAGAAGATGTGGCCCGGCGTCCTCTGCCCCGCATCCTGACCGACCGCGTACCGCTCGCCCGTATGGCCAACAGCTCATCGCTCGCCCGCAGTCGCGAGCTCGCGCGCACCGCCGCCGACAGCGCCTCCGACGTGTTCCATCCGCTGATCACCATCGGCCGGGGGCTGCGCCGGCTGGCGGCGGCCGGCCGGGGGCGCTGGACCGAGACGCCCAAGGAGAGCCGCGGTCCGCTGCTGTGCTTCGTCGGCGCGTGCGTGCTGGTGGTCGCCCTGGTGCCGTACGGGCCGCTGCTCGCCCTGATCTCGGCCATGGGGGCGGGCGCCTGGGCGGGGCGGGAGCGTACCACCGTGGAGACCGGTCCCAGCGAGGCGGAGACGGAGCGGCTGCGGGCGCTGTACGAGGCTCTGGTGCCCTACCTCTCCGCCGAGGGTGATCCCAGTCCCCTGTACGCGCACGACGGCGACTGGAAGCAGGTCTTCGGCGAGTACGCGTTCGACGACACGGGGCGCCTGGAGCGGCTGCGGCTGAAGTACCCGGCGTACTTCACCGACGGTGAGGACCGGTCCCGGGCCCGCATCGAGCAGGTGCTGTACGCGAAGGCGGGCCGCGGCCGGGAGTACCACTTCGCCTGGGACGAGCTGGCCAACCAGCTCACCGTGACCGTCCTGGCGGCGCTGCCCGCCGATATCGCCGCACAGCGCTTCGTCACCTCCCTGGGCGAGACGGTGCTCGGCTTCACCGACCCGGACTCCGTGCAGCGGACCCTGCCGGTCGCCGCCGGCAAGGAGCGGCGCGACGCCGCGCCGGTGGTCTGGCGTACCGGGCCGCGCTCCGCCGAGCCGCATCTGCTCGCCCTGGGGCAGCCGGCGACCGGCACCACGACGCTGCTGCGCTCGATCGCGCTGCAGGCACTGCAGCACGGCGACGTACTGGTCGTCGACGGCACCGGCACCGGCGAGTTCGGGTGCCTGGTCGGGCACCCCGGCGTGCTGGGAGTGGAGAGCGGGCTGTCGGGGGCCCTGACGAGGCTGGAGTGGGCCTCCCACGAGACCGAGCGGCGACTGGTCGTCGCGAACCGGGCGCGGCAGGCCGGTCGGCCCGCGCCGGACGACACCCGGCGACCGCTGTGGATCATCGTCGACCGTTTGACGGCACTCACCCATATCGCGGCCGCGGAGGGCCGGGACGACCCTCAGCGCTGGCTGCAGGTGCCGCTGCGGCACGGCCGGGCGGCCCATGTCACGGTGGTCGTGGCCGACCAGTTCGACAGCGCCGACCTGCTGAGCGATCCGGTGCGGGCGCACACCAAGGCGCGGGTGGTGCTCGGTCCCGCCTCGGCGGACGAGGTACGGACGGTCCTCGGGGCGCCGCCGCACACCACGCCCACGGCGCAGGTACCGCCGGGACGCGGCTATGCGCGGCTGGGGACCGCTCCCGTCCTGCGACTGCAGGTGCCGGCCACGCCCGATCCGTTCGACGACGCGACGAGCGAGGCGCACCGGCAGGCCGTTCTGGCGCTGCTGCCGGAGCGTGCGGCTGCGGCCGACGCGGAGGCCGGTACCGCGGCGGCGGGCGCTGCGGACGGCCGGTCCGCGGGGGCCGATCCGGCGCCGGCCGCGGAGCCGGCCGGGCCCGCCGCCGGGCCGGTACGTGCGCCCGCGCGGGTGTCGATCGTCAAGGGCGGCGAGTCCCGTACGGTCAAGAGCGGCTCGGTGGAGGCCCTGCGCGCGGAGCGGTGAGAGCCCGGCCCCGGCGCTCCCGGCGCACCGTCAGGCGACGAAGTGTTGCCGCAGCTCCGCTTCCACCGGGGCGCCCGTCGCGACCAGCCGCGCCGCACCGGCCAGGCGGGCCGCTGCCTCGTCGGCGACCGCGCCGCTGACCGTGAACGGCAGCCGTACGAAGCCCTCGAAGGCGCCGTCCACACCGAACCGGGGGCCAGAGGGGACCCGCACCCCGAGCCGCTCCCCCGCCTCGGCGATCCGGGAGCCGGAGAGCCCGCCGGTACGCGCCCACAGCGTCAGACCGCCGCGCGGCACGCTGAACTCCCAGTCGGGCAGGTGCCGCTGGAGGGCGGCCACGATCGCATCGCGGTTCTCACGGGCCTGGTCCCGGCGGATTTCGATGGCCTGCTCCCATCCGCCGCCCTCCAGCAGCGAGGCGATGGCGAGCTGTTCGAGGACCGGTGAGCCCAGGTCGGAGTAGGCGCGGGCGGCGACCAGACTGCGGATGATGTCGGGGGCGGCGCGCACCCAGCCGATCCGCATCCCGGCCCAGAACGCCTTGCTCGCCGAGCCGACGGTGATCACCGCGCTGCCGGCGGGGTCGAACGCGCAGACCGGCCGGGGAACCTCGGTGTCCTCGTCCAGTCGGAGCTCGGTCATGGTCTCGTCGACGACGAGCAGCGTGCCGGCCGAGCGGGCGGCGTCGACGAGGCGGCGGCGCTGGTCCTCGGTGGCGAGGGTGCCGGTGGGGTTGTGGAAGTCGGCGACGACATACGCCATCCGGGGCGCGGCGTCCCGCATCACCTGGCGCCAGGCGGGAATGTCCCAGCCGGCCAGCCGCTCCCCGAGGGCGACCGGGACCAGCCGGGCGCCGGCGTCCCGCATCAGCTGGAGGATGTTGGCGTACGAGGGCGAGTCGACGGCCACCCGCTCTCCGGGGCTGGTACACAGCCGGCAGATCGCGGCCACCGCTCCCATCGCACCCGTGGTCACCATGATCTGCTCGGGCATCGTGGGGATGCCGCGGGCGGTGTAGCGGTCGGCGAGGGCCTGGCGCAGCACCGGCAGGCCGGCCGGGTAGTCGCCGTGGGTGTGGGCGTAGAGCGGCAGATCGGCCATGGCGCCCTGGACGGCGCGGGTGAGCCAGGGCTCGGGGGCGGGGAGGGCGGCGCAGCCGAGGTCGATCATGGAGCCGGCGGCCTCCGGGGGCAGCGGTTCCAGGCCGCGGGTGGGCAGCGGATTGCCGGCCGGGACGGCGGTCCAACTGCCGGAGCCGCGCCGGGACTCCAGGAATCCCTCGGCGCGCAGCGCTTCGTAGGCGGCGGCGACGGTGGTGCGGCTGACGCCGAAGGCGGCGGCCAGCTCGCGCTCGGCGGGCAGCCGGGCCGCGACCGGCACCCGGCCTTCGAGCACGAGCAGGCGTACGCCGTCGGCGAGTCCGCGGTAGGCGGGCAACTTGCGTCCGCCGACGGCGAGTTCGGCGGCTCGCGGGTCCTGCGACCGGAGCAGCCGGGCGAGTTGGGGCGCACCTACCGCTGAAGTCCACTGAGCCATGAAGATCAGTCCACCTTCCCCGAATTGGCTCTACTTCCCGAGCTCGGACATGCCACATGGTGTCATGCGTCGGTCCAATCCTGCCAGGAGGGGGAATTTTCGTGTCCATGACGAGGGGATCCGGTCCACGGAGGGGCCTGCTGGCGCGTCGGCTGATCCAGCTCTACACGGGCCTGACGCTGTACGGCGTGAGCATGGGACTGATGGTCCGCGCCGACCTGGGCCTGGAGCCGTGGAGCGTGCTCAACCAGGGCATATCCCGGCATACGGGACTCTCGATCGGCACGGTCACCATCGTCTCGGGCGCCCTGATCCTGCTGCTGTGGATCCCGCTGCGCCAGCGCCCCGGCCTGGGCACGGTGTCGAACGTGGTGATCCTCGGGCTCGTCATGGACGCGACGATGGCGTGGGTGCCCGAGCTGCCCTCGTACGCCGCCCGTATCCCGCTGCTGGCGTTCGCCGTCCTCCTCAACGGCGCCGCGACCGGTCTGTACATCTCCGCCCGTTTCGGCCCGGGGCCGCGCGACGGGCTGATGACCGGGCTGCACCAGCGGACCGGCCGCCCGGTGCGGCTGGTGCGGACCTGCATCGAGGTGACGGTGCTCGCGGTCGGCTTCCTGCTCGGCGGCTCCGTCGGCGCCGGCACCGTGGTCTACGCGCTGGCCATCGGACCGCTGGCGCAGCTCTTCCTGCGGCTCTTCGCGATCAAGGGACTGCCCGAGGCCCCGTCGCGGGTGGTGGCCCGCGCCAGGACTTCACCCGAGCGCGCGATACTGCCGGAGTGACCCCCGCTATACGCCTCCGCCACGCCTACCTCGACCACCCCGCGCCACTCCCCTTCGCCCACCGGGGCGGGGCCGCGGACGGCCTGGAGAACACCGCCGCCGCCTTCCGCCGCGCGGTCGACCTGGGCTACCGCTATCTGGAGACCGATGTGCACGCCACCTCGGACGGAAAGCTGGTCGCCTTCCACGACCCGACGCTCGACCGCGTCACCGACACCCGCGGCGCGATCGGGCGGCTGCCCTGGCGGGCGGTGCGCCGGGCCCGGGTCGCCGGCCGGGAGCCGCTGCCGCTGTTCGAGGAGCTGCTGGAGGAGTTCCCCGAAGCGCGCTGGAACGTCGACCTCAAGGCGGAGGCCGCACTGTCCCCGCTGCTGGAGCTGCTGCGCCGCACCGACGCCTGGGACCGGGTGTGCGTCGGGTCGTTCTCGGAGGCCCGGGTGGCGCGCGCGCAGCGCCTGGCCGGCGCACGGATGGCCAGCTCCCTCGGCACCCGCGGCGTGGCCGGCCTGCGGCTGCGCTCCTACGGCCGTGGGGCGCTGCCGCTCGACCGGCTGCTGGGCGCGGCGGTGCGGCGCAGCGCGGTCTGCGTACAGGTACCCGAGCGGCAGTCCGGCCTCCCGGTGGTCGACCCGCTGTTCCTGCGCGCCGCGCACGCACTGGGCATGCAGGTCCACGTCTGGACGATCAATGACGCGGACCGGATGGCGGCCCTGCTGGATCTCGGCGTGGACGGCATCATGACCGACGACATCGAGACCTTGCGGAAGGTGCTGACCGCGCGGGGATGCTGGACCTAGGCCACCGGCCGCTCCCCGGCGGCCCCGCGCCGGCCGCGGCGAAAGCGCCCGCCTGGTGCGTCATGCTGTGATCGTCTGTGAGATGGTGCATGACCGACTTACCGAAGGCTGCTTACGGGAGCCCGAAGGGACCTGTGGCGGTGGGAGCCTTGATCGCCACCACCTGCCGGCCCCTGGGCGTAACGCAGCGTTGATGTCTCATCGAAAGGGTGTAACAAATGGCTAAGGCCACCGCACGTCACATCTTGGTCGCCAGCGAGGACAAGGCGTCGGAGCTGAAGGCACAGATCGAGGCCGGAGCGGACTTCGCCGAGCTCGCCAAGCAGCACTCCACGTGCCCCTCGGGGCGCCAGGGCGGCGACCTCGGATCGTTCGGGCCGGGACAGATGGTCAAGGAGTTCGACACGGTCGTCTTCTCCGCCCCGGTCGGCACGATCCAGGGTCCCGTGAAGACCCAGTTCGGCTTTCACCTCCTCGAGGTCACCAGCCGAGAGGACTGAGGCGAATGCGCCGGGCCGCGTCGTCGAGGCGCGGCCCGGTTCCGCCCGGCAGGGCGGCCGGACGGGCGCTGACCGGCCACGCCGCTCACCGGGGCGGCGCTGAGGGCGCTGACGGCCGGAGCGACTCAGTTGCACCTTCCGCTACCGCTGTAGCAGGGCGTATAGCCCGCGCTCGGGACGGACGAGGGATCCGGATGGCTCCGGTCGTAGTCGTGCTGCGCCAGCATGAACAGCACGGCCACCGCTCCGGCGGCCAGGAGCTGCGACAGCACCGTCCACGGCGCGCGGAACAGCGCCGCGAGCCCGGCACATACGACCACGGCGACGAAGAAGTGCTGCATCCAGGCGAGTTGCGCAAGCTGCACCGCATCGATCCGCGCCTGCTCCCCCTGCGCGGCCCACACCTCCATGCCGTACCCGAAACCGGCCAGCAGGAATACCGCGACTTCGACGACGAACAGCGCGATGCCGATCCCCACGTCCCGTGCACGAGGCGTCCTGCGCGACCAGGGCCGGCCACGCCGCGGCGAGGGTTCAGGGAATGCGCACGTCATGGCCACATCTTGACGGGCAGTCAGGAGGCGCGCATGAGTACGCGTACTCATGCGGCGCCGTCGACTCGGGACCTGTGCCCGTAAGCCCCCTTGTACAAGGGGCCGGGACGCCGTCCGCACCTTCGTAGCTTCTGCCAGTACGACGGCCTTCCGGGCTTCGTAGAGACTGCCGGGCAGAGGCAGCGGTGCGCTCCGAGGGCGGGGCCGCGGCCGAGGACATGGCGAAGCACGGGGAGGACGGCACGATGGGCGTGCAGCAGTACGACGAGATCGGTGAAGCGTACGAGGGCTTCAAGTCCCTGCCGCTGGAGCGGTACGCGGCGGTGCCCGGGTTCCTGGCCATGGTCGGGGACGTGCGCGGCAAGTCGGTCCTCGACCTGGCCTGCGGCACCGGGTTCTACAGCAGGGAGTTCAAGCGGCGCGGTGCCGCCGAGGTGCTCGGAATCGACATCTCCGGCGAAATGATCGCCGTGGCACAGAAGTTGGAGGAGCGCGATCCACTGGGCGTGCGCTACGAGGTCGGCGACGCCTCCGAACTGCGCCCCCTCCATGAGCGCTTCGACGTGGCCGTGGGGGTCCACCTGCTCAACTACGCGGAGGACAACGCCACCACGGAGCGGATGTGCCGCAACGTGCACCGGAGCCTGAAGCCGGGCGCCGAGTTCTTCCTGGTCAACCAGTCGCCCGACTTCCGGTTCGACGGGCCGTCCCCGGAGAAGTACGGCTTTCGCAGCGAGCTGACCGGCGAGGAGGCCGAGACAGGGCCGCGAGTCCGGACCACGGCGCTGCTCGACGGCGACCCCGTCAGTTTCGTCTCGACCCGGCCGCGCCGCGAGGTCCACGAGGAGTCGCTGCGGGCCGCCGGGTTCAGCGAGGTGACCTGGGTCCCGATGGAGGTGTCCGAGGCCGGCGTGCGCGAGTTCGGCGCGGACTTCTGGGCGGACTTCCGCGCCAACCCCCCACTGGAGATGCTGCGCTGCCGCGCCTGACGGGCGCCTCGCACCTGACGAGGCGCGGCCAGGACCGGTGAGCGCGCGGTCAGAACCAGTGCAGGCAGTGCGGGGAGCGCTCGGCACGGAAGAGGGCGTCGGCGAGGGCGGCCGCGTCCGGGCGGTGGGCCCGGATGTGTCCGGCACGCACCAGGGTGCTCGGGGCGGTGCCGCCGAGGTAGACCGCGCCCAGGTCGCTCACATCCAGGGACAGGTCCGGTTCCCGGTCCGTCGGGACGCAGTCGGCCTTGCCGTCCCGGACGGTCAGCAGGTAGCGGCCGTGCTCGCCGAGGAACGGGTCGTCGACGTCGAGGACCAGCTCGCCGTCCGTGAACCAGCCGCGCGCGGTCAGCGCACGCGGGACGTCCAGCAGCCGCACCCAGAGCCAGTCGGTGTCGCCGCTCACCTCGCCGGCGCGGAAGTCCGCGAACTGCCAGCGCAGCGGGTGCTCGGGCGGGAAGTGCTTGAACACGACCTGAGTGACCAGGTCGTGTCCGAGCACGAACCGTGCCAGGGCCGTGAAGACGGCGTCGTCGGTGGCGATGGTCTCGTCGACCGTCAAGGTGCCGGACTCGATCGAGTAGCTGGCGTACCCGTCCGGGGCGCCGTCGGCGTCACGGTGGACGGCGACGTGGCGCGGCGTCGGAGAGACCGGGGGCTGCCCCGCGCCCAGCGCCCACCAGCGGTGCGGCCGGGACAGCGCGCCGGGCTGTGCGCGGCGGTACCGGTCGTAGACCTCTTCCAGGATCTCACCGCACTCGGCACGCCGCAGCAGCTCGACGGTGCCGGTGTCCGAGCCGGCCGCCGGGGCGTCGGCCGTTGCGCGCGCCCGGGGGACGGCGAGGGCGGCCTGGTGGCGCGGCACCGTCAGCTGCTGCGTGTAGGTCGCCGGCCCGTAGCCGAACCTGCCGTAGATCGGGGCCTCGGAGGCCAGAAGGACGGAGAGGGACTCCCCTCGGGCCCGCAGCTCGGTGAGCTGATGCCGCATCATCGCGCTGAGCACGCCCTGGCGTCGGTGCGAGGGCAGAACACCGACGGCGCTCACCCCGGCGGCCGGGGCGGGGATCCCACCGGGCAGGGTGAGCTCCAAGGAGTACGCACCGGCGGTGCCGACGGGCCGCCCGTCCGCCGTCACGGCAAGTAGGTTGCGGTCCATTTCGAGCGCCGACCACCACAGTCCGCCACCGCCCTCGGCCGGGGTTTCCGGGAAGCGCCCGAACGCGGCATGGAGGGTGTCGACGAAGACGTCGAGGTCCTGGTCGACTGTGGAACGGATCCGCATAGCTGCCGCTGCCTCCTCGGGATACCGGCACCGCGACTCGTGGTGCCCCGCCACAGTGCAGCGTTGGCCGGCGACCAGGTCAAACGGTTTACGGCCGGCCCCGCGGCCTGATCGACGCAGCACGGTCTCGCCCGGAGTCGGTCCGAAGCCTTCGCCTGTCCCCGCCGCGGCGCGAACGGCAGCATCCGGATGTCGCACCACACGCCGACCACCTGCACACCTCGTAAACCCTTCGCAAACGGTTCATCAAGTCGGTAAATGCACTTTGCGCGGTGCTGGACACAGATGTTGATCTTGGTGTGCACACATCGGACAGAGGCGCATGTGCCCTCTTCCGGCGGATATGAACAGGAAGGCAATGACTTCATGCGTATGACGGACCGTCAGCGTACGGGCATAGCAACGGGTTTGGCTGTTGTTGCCACCCTCATCGCTGCGGCGCCGAGCGCCACCGCCGCGGCGCCCTCAGGGCAGACGCTGGACAAGGTCCTGGCCGCATCCGGCAAGACCACCACTTTCGCCCGCGACACCGCGTGGACGTTCTCCCGTCTGAAGGGGGACCACCACCTCGCCTCCGCCAAGGACGGCAGCGTGTCGATCGAGGACGGCGAGGGCGTCAGGCTCCTCACCATGTCGCCAAAGCCCATCAAGGACACGGACGGACATCTGCACAAGGTGACGTGGCAGGTCAGGGGCAACACCCTCTACCAGCACGTCGACACCCCGAACACCACTCTCAAGGGGACCGTCGTCCCCACTGTGACGGCCTACGGATTCTGGGACTGGGCCAAGTGCGTGGGCAAGAAGAGCCTGGACACAGCCGAGCTCGGCGGCGTTGCCGGCTGTGTCGCCGACCTGGAGACCGGCTGTGCCCCGGGGGCCGCCGTGGGTGGCTTCGGCGGGGCCGTGGCCGGCGTGGTCCAGGGTGCCCACAAGTGCTGACCGGCTCAGCGGAAGTGAGGAGGTGGGGATGCTTGAAGGTGATGTGGCGATGAAGCGGAAGGAACCGCGTCCGCCGAACGGCCGGCTGTTCTTCTCAGGCGCGGTCGCTGTGGCCATCTGCGTGGGGACGGTCGTCAAGGTGTCCTTGTCGGGCTGGGTTTCGACCGTGGCGGGGTTCGCCGGCGCCGTCGCCGTCGCTCTGGTGGCCCGCCTGTGGCATCGGCAGGCGGACCTGAGATACCGAAGGGCCCGCAGTCTCACGGAGAACCGGGACGACAACGACAACGCCACGTCGTAACCCCGCAGCAGATCAGGCCGGTTCGACCCCCGTCAGGGCGGTGCCCGCCGCCGTGCGCAGCGGGCACCGCCGGACAGGGGTCCGGCAGCCTGGGGAACCACGTGTCGCGGGTGGAGGCCAGCGGGCTGGCGACATGAGCGTCGGGCACCGTGCACAGGCGCAGGTAGCGGCTCAACAGGCGCTTGACGCCGTTCACGCCGCGCCCTTCGCTCGGGCGACGGCGGCCGCCGCGAGGCCGCGGACGAGGGGGTGCGGGCGGGTGCCGTCGCCGGCGAGTTCCGGCTGGAAGAGGGTGGCGAGGAAGTACGGGTGCTCCGGCAGCTCGGCGATCCGCACCTCGCCGTCGGTGTCGGTGCCGGTGAACCGCAGCCCGTGGGTGCGCAGCAGCTGAACGTGGTGGGGGCTGGCGCCGAAGTTGCAGTGGTAGCGCTCGATGGATCGCTCGGCGCCGATGAGCGTTTCGGCGCGGGAGCCCGCGGTCAGCTCGATCGTGCCCTCGTGACCGACCAGGGAGCACGCGAGCGGTACCACCACGGCGTCGGCCGCCGGCGTGTCGGGCGCGTTCTCCGCGTGACCGGCCGTCGCCAGCCCGGCCACGTTGCGGGCGTATTCGAGCAGGACGTGCTGGAAGCCGGCGCAGGTGCCGAGCAGCGGGATGCGGTCCTCGCGGGCGGTGCGGATGGCCGCGAGTGCGCCGGCCTCGCTGCGGTAGGGGCTGCCGGGCAGCACCCAGATCGCATCGAACCCGGTCAGCGTCGTGTGGTCGGCCACGTCCTGGGTGGCGATCCAGTAGGCGTCCAGGTCCAGGCCGTCGTGCTCGCGCAGCGCGTCGAGGAGGCCCGGGACGCGGGTGTGGGAACGGACGTGGGGCGAGCGGTCGCCGACCAGGGCGACGCGGGCGGTGTGTGTCATGCGGTCATCCTGAGCCGCCCAGCTGCATCGCGTCCAACGATGATTCCTGGATCCAGTATCAGGAATACTGATACTCATGGATCCGCAGCAGCTGCGTACTTTCGTCGCCGTGGTCGACCACCGCTCCTTCTCCGCCGCCGCCCAGGCCCTCGGCTACACCCAGTCCGCGGTCTCGCAGCACATCGCGGGCCTTGAGACCGACCTGGAGGCCCCGCTGCTCACCCGCCGCCCGGTAACGCCGACCCCGGCGGGCGAGCGACTGCTGGACCACGCCCGCCCGCTGCTGCTGCGCCTGGACGCGGCGCGCGCCGACATCGCGCGCCTGCGGCAGGTGCAACCGGGGCGGCTCACGGTGGCCTGCACACCGGGCGCGCTGACACCCGCCACCGCGCTCGCGCTGGTACGCGCCCACACCGACGCCCCACGGCTCGCGGCCTCGGTGCGGGTGTGCGGAAGCGCCGAAGCGGTCCGGACGGTGCTGACCGGCGCGGCGGATCTGGCGCTGGTCGACGGCGCGGTGGCACCCAGCGACCCGCTGCCGCTGCCCGACGCCGGCCCCCTGACCGCCTTCCCCGTCAGCGAGGAACCCCTCGCGGTACTGCTGCCCGCCACCCACCCGCTCGCCGGACGCCCGGCGCTACGGCTGGCCGACCTCGCCGCCGCCCGCTGGATCGACGCACCCGACGCCGCCGTACCCCTGGCCCAACTCCGCGCCGCCGCCCAGTCCGACGGCTTCGGCCACCAACTCGCCTACACCGGAACCGACATCCGCGCACTGGCCGTCCTGGTGGCCGCCGGAGCCGGCCTCACCACCGCAGCCCTGCCCGTGGCCGAAGACCTGCCCGGCACCGCGGCCGTACCGATCTCCGAGCCCCGCATCGTGCACCGCACCGAGCTCCTGCACCCCCGCACACCCACCACCCCGGCCGCCGAACTCATCGACACCTTGCGGCCCACGCAGTGATCGCGGCGGAGCCGGCGCGCACCAGCCCCTCACGGCTGCTGCGGGTGCCATTCGAAGAGCAGGATGGTGGCGTCGTCCCGCAGGTCGTTGTGCTGGTAGTCGAGGATGGCGTGGCTGAGCAGCCGCAGTGCCTCGGCCGGGCGCTGGCCGACGGCGGAGGCGCGGATGATGAAGTCCGTGAACCGGTCGAGGCCGAACTCGACGCCGTTCTCGTCGCGCGCGTCGACCACACCGTCGGTGTAGAGCAGGACGCGGTCACCCGGTTCGAGTGTGGTCTCGTGGACCTGCCGGGCTGCCGGGGTGAGTTCGAGGTGCAGGCCGATCGGCGGCTGCGGGGGGCTGTCCAGCGCTCCCTCGAGCACCTGCTCGTCACGGATCAGCAGCGGTGGCGGGTGACCGCAGTTGATCCAGTGCAACTGCCCGGATTTGGCGTCGAGCCGACACACCACACCGGTGCAGAAGTGGTCGGGCAGCCACTGGGCGAGCGCGCGGTCGACGTTGCCGACGAGGTCGGGCAGGTCGGCGCCGCTGCGGCGGGCGTTGCGCGCGCCAGCCATGGCCACCGAGGTCGTCAGCCCGGAGGCCAGATCGTGGCCCATGGCGTCGAGGATCATGGTGTGCAGCACATGCTTGATCACCGCGTGGTCGAAGGCATCGCCGCCGACGTCGTACGCCGGCTCGAGCACCGCGGTCGAGACGCACTCCTTGCTGCCGATGGTGCGGGGCGGAAGGAAGGCCCGCAGCATCTCGGCAGGCAGCTGCATGGTCGCGGTGCGGGTGCGCGCGGCGATCCAGTCGCTGTAGGCGCGCTTGGAGGTGACGACCATCGCGAGCAGATCGGCCAGCATCCGGCTGCGGCGCATCCGCGGCCCGTCCAGTGTGGCGGTCCGCACCGCCAGGACCCCCAGCCGCTCCGCACCGTCGATCAGCGGTACCCAGACGACCAGGCCGTCGCCGTTGTCCGTCACCCGCGGGGAGACCGTGCGGTACGCCCAGCCGGCCTGCGAGGCGTCCACCGGCAGCGGCTCCAGGGACTCGTCGAGCGGGACGAGCAGCCATTGCTGCAGGTCGACGAGGTAGATCAGTACGGTGTTCAGTCCGAGGGCGCAGGCGCACCGGTTCGCCAGCGCGGACAAGTCCACCGGGAGAACGCTCTGCGTCTCGGTGATCAGCTCTTCCAGCAGACGCTCGTCGACCGCGGCGCCGGTATCCGCGGGCGCCCATGGGTCCGGCACGGGGATCACCCCTTCCCCACCCAGTCTCACACCGATCACTGCGCCCCTCACCTCAGCGGCACCCACCGAGCCGGGCCACGACACGACGCGGCGGTCGCCGTAGCGCGATCACGTCAAGACCACACATCCCCGCCGCTCCAGTCGGGTCAGCACGGGCAGAGCGGGATCGATGTCGTTCCACCGCAGATCCAGCTTCTCCAGCGACGGCATCTGCCCGAGCCAGTCCGGCAGGCAACTGAGCCGATTGCTCCGTAGGTCGATCTGCCGCAGCAGCGGAAGGCTCGCCAAAGACTCGGGGAGCTCCGCGACGGCGTTCTCGCGAAGGTCCAGGTGACGCAGTTCGTGGAGTTCCGCGGTCGACGGCGGCAGGCACTCGACGGCGTTTCCGCGCAGCCAGAGCTCACGCAGGTTGCGGAGCCGGCCGATCGATCCGGGCAGCGTGGTCAGGCCGTTGTGCTGTGCTCTCAGCTCGATGAGGCTGGCCATCCCGTCGATGGTTTCCGGCAATGCCGCCAGGCGGTTCTCGCCGACGTTGAGGTAACGCAGTCGCGCCAGGCGCCCCAGGGTCTGCGGAAGCTGGGACAGGCGGTTGTCGTGCAAGTAGAGGCAGTCCGTGAGCCCTGAGAGATCCCCCAGTTCGTCCGGTACCGACGCGAGCGCGTTGTGGCCCAGGTCCAGGGTCCTGAGCCGATCCAGCTTTCCGATCTCCGGCGAGAGGGAAGTGAGCCCGTTGTCCGCAAGGATCAGCACGCGGAGGTCGGTTCGTCGCCAGACCGACTCGGGCACCCTTTTGAGATCCTGACGCCATAGGTTCAGCGCGTTCCTCAAGCCGTCGCCCCCTTCGTCAGCAGTGCCGGACGCCATTCTCGTCCGTGCTCCTCAAGGGAGGCGAGCCGCCGCGGGACACGGTGACCGGACCGGCTGCGGTCACAGGCCCCGGCATCTTCTCGCAAGCCCTCGCGCGCCGCCTCACCGGGGCGCGGAAAGACACAGGCAAACCCGGGCGTACTCTGCGGACATGATCGAGCGAAGAGCGCTACTGCGGCGCATACGCGTGTGGTTGGTCGTCTTCATCATCTGTCTGGTGCTGAGCGGGCTCACGGCCTTCCCCCTCGTCACCGAGTTGCACCTCGTCCATGACGCGCTGACGTCCTGGGCGGCGCCTGTCGCAGACGCCCTTCCGGGGCTCATGGAGTGGATCGAGCGAGTCCGCGACGGCCTCGACGCCACCGACGCCCAGTACCCCTTCGTGTTGTACGGCACCGACTGGCTGGCCTTCGCCCACCTCGTCATCGCCGTGGCCTTCTACGGGCCCTACCGCGATCCGGTACGCAACATCTGGGTCGTCGAGTTCGGCATGATCGCCTGCGCGGGGATCATCCCGCTCGCGCTCGTCTGCGGCCCGATCCGGGGAATCCCCATGTGGTGGTCGGTCATCGATATGTCGTTCGGCGTGTTCGGCGTGATCCCGTTGCTGGTTGTTCGCCGCATGATCAAGCGCCTGGAGGCGCTGGAGAGCACTCCCGCCGAGGAGCCCGTCCCCGCTTGAGGACAAAGGACGAGGCCCCATCGGCAGCCCGCCCTGAACCTGCCACCACGGCAACACCCGCCCGGCGCACCCTGCGGAGGCCGGGCGGACCCGCTTCTGTGACGGGGCGCTCTGGTCGGCCCGACCGGTCGACCAGAGCGCCCGGAGGAAGTGCCGGCCGGCGCGGCCCGCCGGAGGCGGGGCACCGCCCCGGCGTCCGGTCAGCGGGTGGCGAGGAATTCGAGCGTGTCGATCACGCGGTTCGAGAAGCCCCACTCGTTGTCGTACCACGCGACCACCTTGACGTGGCGGCCGTCGACGCGGGTGAGGGCCGAGTCGAAGATCGACGAGGCGGGATTGCCCACGATGTCGGACGACACCAGCGGGTCGTCCGAGTACTCCAGGACGCCGGCGAGCGGCCCGTCCGCCGCGGCGCGGTACGCCGCCAGCACGTCGTCGCGCGTCACGTCGCGGGCGACGGTCGTGTTGAGCTCGACGATCGAGCCCACCGGCACCGGTACCCGGATCGAGTCGCCCGACAGCTTGCCGTCGAGGTTCGGCAGCACCAGGCCGATGGCCTTGGCGGCGCCGGTCGTGGTCGGCACGATGTTGACGCCGGCGGCCCGGGCGCGACGGGCGTCGCGGTGCGGACCGTCCTGGAGGTTCTGCTCCTGCGTGTAGGCGTGCACCGTCGTCATGAACCCGTGCTCGATACCGGCGAGTTCGTCGAGCACCTTGGCCAGCGGCGCGAGCGCGTTGGTGGTGCAGGAGGCGTTGGAGACGATCGTGTGCAGTGCCGGGTCGTAGGCGTCGGTGTTGACCCCGAACGCGAGCGTGACGTCGGCGCCGTCCGACGGCGCGCTGACGAGCACCTTCTTCGCGCCCGCGTCGAGGTGGGCCCGGGCGGCCTTCGCCGAGGTGAAGCGGCCGGTGGCCTCCAGGACGATGTCGACGCCGAGTTCGGCCCACGGCAGCTGCGCCGGTTCGCGCTCGGCCAGCACCGTGATCCGACGGCCGTCGACGACGAGGGCGTCCCCGTCGACGGTCACCGGGCGCCCGAGCCGGCCGGCCGTGCTGTCGTAGGCGAGCAGCCGGGCGAGAGTGGCGGGCTCCGTCAGGTCGTTGACGGCGACGATCTCGAGGGCGCTGTCGCGCTCCAGCAGTGCGCGCAGCACATTGCGTCCGATGCGGCCGAATCCGTTGATGGCGATGCGAGTCATGAGTGATGTCCCTTTCCTTCGCCACCAGGGTCGCCCGCGGCTCGCACCGCTGACAGTGGCGGGATCGCCATGGTTCAAAAGGATCCCGCCACGCTCCCGCCACGCGTCGCCGGACGGTGCCGAGCGGGTTACTCGCCCCGGGTGAAGGTGCGCCGGTACTCGCTCGGTGTGGTGCCGAGGATGCGCTGGAAGTGCAGGCGCAGATTCGCGCCGGTGCCGAGCCCGACGTCGGCGGCGATCTGTTCGACGCTGCGCTGCGAGCGCTCCAGCAGTTCGCGGGCGAGGTCGATGCGGGCGCGCATCACCCACTGCATCGGCGTGTGGCCGGTCTCCTCGACGAAGCGCCGGGAGAACGTGCGCGGCGAGACCTCGGCCTGCCGCGCCAGTGTGTCGAGGGTGAGCGGCTCGCCGAGCCGGTGCAGCGCCCACTCGCGGGTGGCGGCGAACCGCTCGCCGAGCGGCTCGGGGACGCTGCGCGGCACGTACTGGGCCTGGCCGCCGCTGCGGTAGGGGGCCGCGACCAGACGCCGGGCCGCATGGTTGGACGCGGCCACTCCGAGGTCGCCGCGCAGGATGTGCAGGCACAGGTCGATGCCGGAGGCGGCGCCGGCCGAGGTGAGCACGCTGCCCTCGTCGACGAACAGCACGTTCTCGTCGACCTGGACGAGCGGATGCCTGGCCACGAGCGCCCGCGTGTAGTGCCAGTGCGTCGTGGCGCGCCTGCCGTCGAGCAGGCCCGTGGCGGCGAGTGCGAAGGCGCCCGTCGAGATGGCGGCGAGCCGCGCGCCCCGGTCGTGGGCGGCGATCAGTGCGTCGACGACGGCCCGCGGCGGGTCGTCGCGGTCCGGGAACCGGTAGCCGGGGACGAAGACGATGTCGGCCCACGCCAGCGCGTCGAGGCCGTGCGCGACGTAGTACGCGAGGCCGTCGCCGCCGGTCACCAGACCGGGTGTCGCCCCGCACACCCGCACCTCGTACGGCATGCTCGCGCGGGTCGTGAAGACCTGCGCGGGAATTCCGACATCGAGCGGCTTCGCGCCTTCGAGCACGAGGACGGCGACGCGACGCGGACGGGAGGCTGGCACAGGAAGAGGTTACGTGGGGCGTGACGTCGACCCGGCCACTGCGCGGAGGGGGCAGACGACACTCCGGCCCGGCCGGTGCGCACCACCGAAGGCGGCGGGCATGGGCCGTCGCAGTGCCGGTCGCCGCACGACGGGCCCGGCTCCGCCCGGGCTGCCGCCCGCATCATCGCTATTTCATCGGGATTTCAGTACCTCCCACGACAGTGGACCGGACGGCGTCGGAACCGGCGCGCGATCCGCTCGGCGGCAGTCCCGCGAGGAAGCACGGAATCGGGGGAACGGCCCGATGGGCAGTCACGGGGAGTGTGGGAAATGGGTATGACGGACACGTCCGGCGCCTCACCACCGGAGTCGTCGGTGAGCGACACCGAAGGCGGGGAGGGGGGTCCCGGCCGGGTACTGGTCCGGCTGGTCCTGGCGGGCGGGCTGGTCGGTGCGGCGCTGCTGACGGCGTCCCTGGTCGTCGGCCTCACGAGTTCTCCCACGATGAGCATCCCGCGGCTGCCGAAGATGCCCTCGTTGCCGACGGATCCCGGCTCGATGCCGACGGGGTTCCCCACGGACCTGCCCACGGGCCTGCCGAGTCTGCCCCCGATGCCGACGTCCCGGCCGACGGGCCCCGGTTCGATGCCCACGGACTTCCCCACGGACTTTCCCACGGGCCTGCCCACCGACCTGCCCACGAACCTGCCCAGCCTGCCTCCCCTGCCGACCGATCTGACGGGAGGTGGCTCGTGAAGGGCCTCGCTTCCCTGCCGTTGCGGGACGACCCGCTGGCGCACACCAGGGCATTGATGATCGCTCGGATCGCGATCGTGCTGTACCTGGTCGAGTTGCTGTTGAACATGACCCGCCCGCGGGTGCTGCCCGACGAACCGGCCCTGTCGATCTTCTACGAACTGCCCAAGGGCCTGGGCAAGATGCCCGGCTTCGCGGGCTCGCTCGACCGGCTGCTGTCCATGCCGCGCGCCGTCTTCTGGTGCACCCTGGCGGGCATCGTGGCGGGGGTGGTCGTCCAGATCGCGGCGGCCGTCCTGCGCCGATCCGAACGGCGCTCGGTGGCGCCGACCTGGCTGACGCTGGGGTGCCTGCTGTTGCCGTTCGGGCTGTTGTCGCTGGTGGTCGTCGTCGAGTACTTCCCGCTGGTGCTCGCCTGCGTGCCCAGTACGGCCCTCGTCCTGCTCCTGCTGCGTGGCGGGGTGCGCTTCGCCCGGGTCCCGCTGGCCGCACTGCTGGCCGCGTTCGCCTGGGGTGCGTTGATCGTGTTCGGACTGGGCCGCGCCTACAGCGGGCTCGCGTTCGGCACCCTCTTCGGCTACCTGGGAAAGTCCTCCCCCACCGACATCAGCCGACTCGCGGAGAACCAGTTCCGCACCATCGACCTGCTGATCGTGCACCTCAGCGTCGTTGACACGCTGGCCGTCGCGGGCGGCGTCACATTGCTCTTCCTGTTGTTCCGCCACCGCGTCACCGATGCCGTGAGCGGCCTGGTCCTCGGCGCCGCCGTCGGGCTCGGCTTCAACTTCGTGGAGAGCGCCCTGTACATGAAGATCTACGGCTCGCTGGGCGGCATGCTCGGGTCGACCGGCGGCTTCGAGTACTGGATCCGGCAGTCGATCGGCCTGCTCGGCGGGCAGGTGGCCTACGGCGCGCTGCTGGGGGCCGGCCTCGGCGTCGCAGCCCGGGCACGGCGGCGCGGGCTCATCGCGACGGCCGCCGTGGTCGGGGCGATCGGCGGGGCCACGGCCTCCGAGCTCCTGTCGGGGTGGCTGTCCGGGCTCGTCCGGGACCACGTCGAGGTCGGCAGCCCGCTCGACGTCCTGGTGGTCTCCCCGTTCCTGTGGCTGCTCCCCCAACTGCCCCTGATCGCCCTGGCCCTCGCCCTGCTGGTCCGTGGTCTACGGGCGCGCGCACCCGCCCTGCGGGCGGCCGTGGCGGAGGAGGTCGCAGCGGGCCCGGCCATCACCCCGGCGGAGGTGCCGGTCCTGACCTCGCCCGCGCTGCGGCTCTGGGCGGTGGTGGGCGCCTGGCGCTGGCGCGGCTGGCGCGCCGCCCGCACGCTGCACCGCCTGCACTCCGTCCAGTTGGACCTGGCCGGCCACCACGTGCACAACGATCCCACGGACACCGCTCACGCCGACGAGTTGCGCGCACGGATCGCGCGGCTCAAGGGCGTGCCCCCGGAGGTAACCCCATGAACGGTCTCAGAACTGCCTGGCGGACGGCCGTCAGCGCCACCGCCCTCGCCGGCACGGTGCTGCTCCTGACCCCGCAGCAGGCCTCGGCCTGCACGGTCGGCATCGGCTACAAGCCGTCGTTCGACATCCGCGACCTCAGCCGCCCTAAGACGTGCTCGACGGGCACCTCGCTCGGCGGCGCCGGTGCGGTCGCCGTTCTGGTCCCCGGCGCCCTCGTCGCGGCGAGCTGGTGCGCCCATCGGAAGTCCGAGAAGGGCTTCGGTGCGCCGTCGCAGAACGGCAGCACCGGCCCGAGCCTGGCCCTGACCGGCTATTTGGACGCCACGGGCGTCGCGGTGGGCCGCCGGCGCGACGGCGAGGCCGATCCGGTCTCCGGCTTCCCGCGCCGGACCGAGCAGGAGACGGGTGGCCATGGTGCGGACCGGTCGCTCTAGCCGCGCCGGGCGAGGGGGCCGGTGGGGCGCCGCCCTCCTGGCCGTCGGCATCCTGCTCGCCGGCCAGCCGGCCCCCTCGGCGGTGGCGTCCGACACGCCGGGCGCCGCCCAGTCGCCGACGCCCGAGGTGGGAGGCGAGTTCGCGGACATCGCCCGCGAACTCCTGGACGACCCGATCGGCCGGGCCGGCCTCGAGGCCCATCGGACCCTGAGGATGACGGACGGCACCCGCAATCTCGCCGTCATCTGGTTCGACCTGACCGGCTTCCAGGCCACGCACCTGACGTCGATCACACGGCACTTCGGCGAGAACCCCTCGCACGCCGACTACTACCTCGGGTACGGCAAGCTGCTGAAGCGCGAGGGCAACGAGGCGCTCTTCGACCGGATGGGGATTCCGGGAGATGGCCCGCTGTTGGAGTTCGCCGCGGTCAACGACCCGCGCAAGGACCACTCCGAAGCCGTCATCTACGACAAGATCCTCTCCACCGTCCTGTCCAACCTCGGCCTGCGGAACGCCGCGATCAACAGGCTGCTGAAGAGGGCGATCGCCGGTTTCTCGGACCGGGGCCGGTGTGCGGCCTGCCTGAGGCTCACCAGCGCCATACCGGAGAAGAACTTCGTGTCCGGAACGCCCTACGCCACCCGTCAGGAGAAGTCGGAGTCGGCGAACCGGGTGGGCGCCATCACGAGCAAGGGCGTCTCCATGCTCCGGCGGGAGAAGAAGAAGCAGGAGCAACAGGCCGCTGCGGCGCTACCGGTCTCGGGCACCCCGGGCACCCCGGGCACCTCCTGCACCTCGATGGGGCGCGGCCATGGACGTCCCGTCATGGCGATGGCCGCGCCCCTCGCCGCCGGCCCCTGCGGCGACGAGGAGGTGGGCGCACGGTCGGGCGCCCTCCAGCGACTACTGGCCGCCCCGCCCGGTGCCGACTCCTACGGAGGCGTGGACTTCTCGACGTTGGAGATGCGTTACCTCTCCGACGGCTCAGACGGCGTGCAGTACGCGTACTCTTCGCGCCCCCTCCCCAAGGGCTACCAGCAGGACACCGCACTCGGAATGCGGATGGTGAAGAACCTGGGGTCCGATCTGCGGACCTGGCTGGTGCTCGATCCGCAGAAGTTCTGGGTCAATCTCAACCCCACGGAACCGGACCGCATCGTCGACGCCGCGATGGGACGGACCAACGCCGGACGCGCCATGCTGGAGGCCGACCTCCAGATGAAGCGCACATCGGCGAAGATCCTGCACCCCGACTCGGCGACCGGAAAACAGTACTGGCGGCAGCTCAAAAGCTCCGCGGACGGCTCGCTCTGCTTCTCCTCCCGGATGTGGATCGTGCCCGGCAAGGTCGAGGTGCGCCAGGACGGTGATGCGCTCTACATCCTCACGGCACGGCTCGACGTGAAGACGCAGTCGGACCACATCGACGACCCCTATGCAAAGCCGTGCAACGCCGATCCGGCCACCAACGCCCACAACGAGAACCTGGAGCGCACCCTCGTGCTGCCCAAGGTCGTGAAGGCGGTCAACAACGACCCGGAGTACGCGCCGCTGCGCCGCGCGTTCATGGCGCGGATCATCGCGCAGTGGGTGCGCGAGCGGCACCAACAGGGGCACCGGACCTCGTTCGACACGCTGATCGGCTCCAAGGACCTGGGCCCGGCCAAGATGACCGGCGACTGGCGTCCCAGGAAGGTCTTCGACGAGTACGTCCGCTCGTACCGCAACAAGGAGTTCGACATCGAGCGGGAGACCACCGACGGCCGGTACAAGCGCATCACCCGTTATGTGTACGGCGGCGCGGACCTCACGAAGGTCCAGCTGACCGGCGTCTCCTCGGCGGACATGCGCAAGCGCTACCCACGACTCGCCCACTCCGCACGGTCCTCCACCGACCGCCGGGTGACCGCGGCCGACGGCTCGATCTGGCTGGGCGGTTTCGTCCAGGCGCCGGAGCGGGGCTTCTGGGACGACCTCAAGGACCAAGCCACCCGTCTGACCGGCGGAAACGGCGCCCTTCTCGTGGTGATCCTGCTCGCCCTGGGAGCCATCCTGTTCGGCTTCCGCAACCGCCCGAGCCGCACCAAGCGCCCCGCCGCGTGAGCCCGGCCGGGTCCCACGGCCGACCGCCGCGGCGAGGCGGGGCGTCGACGTCAGCGGTCGCAACGTCGGCGGCATCGGGCTTGGCATGCTGGATGTGCTGTACATGGGGGCCGCCGGCCGGTTGACGGCTCTTCCGGGTCCGCTGTCGGCGAACCCGCCTGGGTAGTCGTGTCCGCGGTGCTTGGCTGTCGGGATGGAGATCTTGGTTCTGGGTGGAACGGCGTGGGTGGGCCGGGAGCTGTCGCGACAGGCGGTGGAGCGCGGTCATCGGGTGACATGCCTGGCTCGCGGCGCAAGCGGAGAGGTCGCGGGCGGAGCGACGCTGGTGGCCGCCGACCGGCGCGATCCGTCGGCGTACGCACCCCTGCTCGAACGCGAATGGGATGCGGTCATCGAGGTGTCATGGCAGCCAGGTTTCGTTCGTGAGGCGCTGGACGCACTGGGCCGCCGGGCCAGGCACTGGGCCTATGTCTCCTCCGTCAGCGCCTATGCCTCCCATGCCACGCCGGCCGCGGACGAGTCCGCGACCCTGCTTGCTCCGACCGACCGGAGCGAGGCCGACCACGCGTCGTACGGCGAGGCGAAGGTCGCCTGCGAACGGGCGTCGACGGCCGTTGTGGGCGACCGCCTCCTCATCGCACGCGCCGGCCTGATCGGCGGCCCGGGGGATCACAGCGGACGCTCCGGCTACTGGGTGGCCCGTGCCGCGCGCGACCCGCAAGGGCCGATGCTGGTTCCCGACGCCCCGGCCACGCCGACACAGACGATCGACGTACGGGACCTCAGCGCCTGGCTGCTCGACGCCGCGGAGACGGGCATCACCGGCACGTACGACGCCGTCGGTCCGGTCGTTCCGTTCGGCGAGTGGGTCGAGCTGTCCCGCGCCGTCGGCGGGCACACCGGTCCGGTGATCACCGCCGACTCGGCATGGCTGCTCACGAACGGCGTGGCCGAGTTCATGGGGGCCGAGTCACTGCCGATGTGGCTGGTCGAACCGGGCTGGGAAGGGTTCTCCGCCCGGGACGGGTCTGCGGCACGCGCCACAGGAATGCGCCATCGGCCCCGGGCGGAGCTGCTGGCCGACACGCTGCTCTGGGAACGCGAGCAGGGCCTGAACCGGCCAAGACGTGCCGGCCTCGGTGCTCAGCGCGAGCGCGAGTTGCTCGACGCTCTTGGCTGACGGCCGGCCTCCTGCAGGCCAGTCGAGGCAGGCAGGGCACTGGGTGCTAGGGCCGTGACAGGCACCCCACAGGTACCGCCGCGGCCTTTGCCGCGACCTTTGCCGCCACCGCGACCACCTCGCCCGCACCCGCCAGCGGCTCCCGGCGGTGCCCGACGAACGACTCGAAGCAGCACCAAGGCCGCACCGAACCGACGGCGCCGCTGCTGCTGCCACGCAGGCCCTGTCGCAGCGGCGGCGTCCGCCCCCACATCAAAGCCCTCCCTGAGCCGATCGCCGAGCTCACCTGCCTGCTGGTCCCCGGCGGCGGGCGGCGCTGAGCGCGGGAGCGGTTCCGCGCTGTTTCTGCCTGCTGTGATGTCCTTTCGGGGCAGGAGATCAGCCGTCCAGTGAGAGTGCGTTCTTGGCGTGCGCGACGGACTCCTCCGGGGCGGGTCCGCCGGGATTCTCCGTGGCCAGGGCCTGGTTGAGGGTGACGAAGGGGCGCATCCGCTGCTCGTAGCGGGCATACGCGGTGCGGTGGTCGCCGTTGTCCTGGGCAAGGCAGTCGGCCAGCACATGGGCGCCCACGAGAGCCAGGCTGGTGCCCTGCCCCGAGAGGGGCGAAGGGCAGTAGCCGGCGTCTCCCAGCAGGGTCACCCGGCCCCGCGACCACTGGTCCATGCGGATCTGGGCCATGGCGTCGCCGTAGAAGTCGGGTGCCTTCCGGGCGGCCTCGGCCAGGCGGGTCCCTTCCCACCTCAACGACGCGAGCCTGTCCACGACGAGCCGCCGCAGAGTCCCGGCGTCGCGGAGGTCATGAGCGAGGGGGGCGGACTCGAAGCCGAAGGCGATCCTGAGTTCGGTGTTGTCGCGTACGGGCATGATGCCGAAGCCCGCGTCGCCGTCCCGCAGCCACACCTGCCAGTCGTCCAGGGCGAGGAAGTTGTCCGCGCTGAACACCGAGAGGTAGCTCCCCAGGTGGTGGGCGAAACGCTCCTCCGGCCCGAAGACCAGGCGCCGCACTGTGGAGTGGAGGCCGTCGGCCCCGACCACGAGGTCGAAGGTGCGGGATGGCCCGTGCGCGAAGTCGACGCGCACACCGGTCCCGTCCTCGTCGAGCGCGGTGATGCTGTCGCCGAAGAGGTACTCGACGCCTGCTCGTGTGTGCTCGTGCACCATCCGTACCAGGTCCTCGCGCAGCACCTCGATGTCTTCGCTGTCGAGCCGTCCACTGCTGAAAGTCGCCTCGGTGGAGCGGTCGACCTCATGGCCGTCGGGGGCGAGGATCGACATGCCGCGCATCCGGGTCCGCACGCCCCTTGCCTGCTCCAGCAGGCCCATCCGCTCCACGACTTCGAGCGCGACGCCCCTGACGTCCACGGCCTGGCCGCCGGGGCGTGGACCTGGAGCGCGTTCGACGACGGTGGGCGCGAAACCGTGGCGGCGCAGCCAGTAGCCGAGGACGGGCCCGGCGATTCCGCCGCCGGAGATGAGTACGGTGCGCATAAGAAGCTCCTCAAACAATCTGTACGGTGTACGCGTCGTGAACGTACGCCGTACGCCCAACCGTCTCAACTGGCCAAATACACAGCCTGCACTAGGGCAGGCACCTTCCATCCGACCTTTCCGCTGCTACCCTCTGCACTAGTACAGGACAGGAAGGCGACAGGTCGTGACGAAGACCACAGCGACAGCCGGTGATCCGCCCTATCTCCGCATCGTCGCCGCGATCCGGCGGCGCATCGCGGACGGTGAACTCGCCCCCGGGGACCGGGTTCCCTCGACCCGCCAGATCGCCCGGGAGTGGGGCGTCGCGCTCGCCACCGCCACCAAGGCCCTGACCACCCTGCGTCTGGAGGGACTTGTCGAGGCCCGGCCCCGGATCGGCACGGTCGTCGCCGGAGCCGCCCCCGCCGCGCCGGCCCGCAGGCGCCCGTCGCCCGCCCCGGACCCCGAGCAGGAGCTGAGCCTCGACCGGATCGTCCGTACCGCCATCGAGATCGCCGACGCCGAAGGCCTCTCGGCGCTCTCCATGCGCGGCGTCGCGGCCCGCCTCGGCGTCGCGGCGATGTCGACCTACCGGTACGTCCCGAGCAAGGAAGACCTCGTCCTGCACATGGCCGACGCCGCGTTCGGCGAGGAGTCCTACCGCGCGGACTCCCCCGAGGACTGGCGTACCCGCATCGAGCTGGGTGCCCGGACCATGTGGAGCCTGTACCGCAAGCACCCGTGGCTGGCTCAGCTCGGCTCCCTGACGCGCCCGTTGCTCGTACCCAATCTGATGGTCCACGGCGAGTGGGTGCTGGGCGCCCTCGACGGCCACGGCCTCGACCCCACGACGCTGTTCGACATCCACGTCCTGCTCTACAGCCATGTCCAGGGCCTGGCGACGCACATGGAGAGGGAAGCGCACGCCGAAGCCGCCACGGGCCAGTCGGAAGACCAGTGGATGGACAGCCGCGCCCCCGCCCTCCAAGAACTCGTGGAATCCGGCCGCTTCCCCACCTTCACCAAAGTGGTCGGAGCCTTCAACGAGGGCTACGACCTGCGCCTCGACGCACTCTTCGAATTCGGCCTCAAGGCACTCCTCGACGGCCTGACCTCCATCATCGAAGGCCAGGAAGCTGCCGCCACTAAGAAATCGTGAAGATCGCCGTCGCCCGACAGGCTCGGAAGCCGGCCGACGGGCGACGGGCGACGGGCGACGGGCAATACAACGCCGGGGAAGGGCAATACGACCGGCGTGGTCACCGCACACCGCACGGGCGCGCAGAGGCGCCCGAACCGGGTCAGCCCCGCCGCCCGCAGCTGGACAGGCGGGGACGAGCCATCGGCGGCATGGCGCCTCACCGACTGTGTTGAGTGGTGTCAGGCGTCGGAGCCGGCGTGCTTCTTACGGTTCTCCAGGTGGTTGATGACGACGTTGGCCAGCGCCACCAAGAGTGTGGCCAGCAGGGCAGGGAGCCAGGGGTTCTGGACGTGCAGCCCGGGAGTGAAGCTTTCAACGAATATGGCGGCGAGGAAGGTGGTGGCCGCCGAAAGGATCATTTCCGCGCTGCGTTTGACCTTGGGCGAAACCGAGGTGAGGCGGAGGAAGAGGCGCAGGGGGTAGATGAACACGGCGGCGAGCATCCCGCTGGGCAGGCACAGTACGGCGCCCCAGATGAAGGGGGCTACGCCGTCGGATTCGATCAGACCATGGGAGACTGCGGCGACGACGAGAACCGCCAGTAGCAGGACCAGCAGCACGAGGGCGAGAACGCCAAGTCCCAGGCTGGTCATGCCGAAGGCGGCGAGCACCTTGTCGCGTGGGGACAGCGAGCTCCATGTGGGCTCGGTCTCGTCGCCTGCTCGCTGATGCGGCACTGTGTGCTCCTTCCCGAGTCGGAGTGGTGGTGCGGGCGGCGCCCCCTGTCCCGATGCGAACCAGGGAGTGCCGCCCGCGAAGTCGCCTGGCTAGAGGGCAACCATCATGATTGCCTTGGCGATGTCATACGCGACGTCGGTCGGGACGCCGGCCTTCACCATGGCGATGGCGAGTGCGGTCTCGCTCCAGCCCTCGACATCCTCGATCGCATCGGCGATCTTGCCCCCGTTGCGGGAGATGAAGGCGCCGCTCTTCTTGCTGACCTTGCCGACGATCTTCCCGGCCCAGGCGCCGCCGTGACGCAGCCCGGCGACGATCAGCTTGCGCACGATCGTGCCCATACCCAGGGCGCGCTTGCTGCGCTTGTGGGCGTCGGGGTTCTCCAACTGCTGTGCGTACTGCTCGAATTCGCGGATCTGATTCGCGTCCGCCCCGTCGGCGCGCATCCGGGAGATGAGGTCACGGACATCGCCCGCGGTCGGCTGCAGCGACTCGGTCGCCTGCGATGCGGCGGCGGTGCCCGACTGAGCCTCGACAGCACTCGCGGCAGGTGCGGCAACTCCCAGGGCGACTGCTGTCGCGACGGTGGCTGCTGCTATACGGATGTAATTGGTCTTCACGTACACTTTCCCCTTGTAGGTGGGGGAAGAGGGCATACGGGTACGCCGCTTGGCGTGGAAACTGAACGGCTCCCCGTGCCGTCTTCCCCCTGATATCCCCCGGTTGAGCCCGAGTCGGGCGTGACCGGCGGTGAGCTGCGAGACTAGCTCAGACCGCTATCAAGATCCAAAAAGCGGCAGGGTGAACAAGATCACCTCGTTAGCAGCATTACGGACACATCCCGCCCTAGTGCCCCATCAGCCAATGTTTGCCTGCCACGGCGCACGGTCCAGGTCTCGCTATGGGCTATGGGCTATGGGCTATGGGCTGCTCCACGATGCCGGCTCGGTGACAGACGGCGCGAGCGACACCACGGCTCGCTCGCCCGGCAGTGGAGCGTCCGCGCCGACCTGGGTGTCCTCACCGCCGAAGACAGCCGGCGGCGCGCATCAGTCGGTCTTCGCCGACTTGTCGAAGAACCTGACGATCTGGGGCAGGGCTTGCCGCACCGTTCCGTTGTGGTCGTAGTCTCCGACGTCGGTCAGCCGGCGTGCGGCGCCGTTCCTCGCCAACTGGTCGGCGCAGTACACCGCATGACTGAAGTCGACGTCCTTGTCGCTCCGGCCGTGGAAGATCTCCACCGGTACGTGCGGTCGCCAGTCGCAGGTGTTGTCCATCGGGCGAAGCCTGTCCTTCAGGACACCGTCGGGCTTGCGGACCTTTTTCAGGAAGTCCTCGGTGAACAGGTCCTTGGAGGCCGACGGAAGTTCGCTGGCGATCTGCCCGGTGGTGTGATGGCCGTCGAAGAGACCCTCCACCTTGCTGTCGTAGGGGGAGCGGAAGACATCGCCGGGCGACGCGTAGAGGCCGTACATCCTATTCCAGGCGGTGACGAAGTAGGCGAGGTAGAGGCCGGATTTGACGATCTTGTCGTCGGCCGCGGCGGCCTCGAAGGCCGAGAGGTTGTAGGGGCCGCTGACCGGGGCGAGCGCCCCCAGCCTGAAGTAGCGGTCGGCGCCCTTCTGCTCGAGCGCCCGTCCTACCAGCATGGTCGCGGGGCCGCCCTGCGAGAACCCGCTGACCTGAACCTTCCGCTTCAGCTCCCGGCCGTGCCGGTGGGCGAAGGTCCGGGCCGCGCGCAGGCCGTCCACCGAGGCGGCGACGGTGGCCCGAGGGTCACCGTAGGGGTGGAAGCCTTCGCCCGAGCCGAGGCCCACGTAGTCGGGCGCCGAAACGGCCCGCCCGGTCGAGGCGAACAGCAGGGCGACGAGCCGGTCGTTCGACTTCGGATTCTCCGAGGCGACGTCCTTGCGGTAGACGGTGGTGCCGTGCAGCCAGGAGACGGTGGACAGGTGGCGCGCCCCGTTCTTGGGCAGGACGACGAGCTGGCTCGCGGTCGTGGGGGCGCCCGCGCTGTCAGTGGTGCGGTAGGTGACCCGATAGGCGGTCACTCCGTAGCGGACCTGGGACGAGTCGATCTTGCCCCGGAGTTCCCCTGCTACTTCCTCCGCTGTAAGGTCGGCCGCTTGCTCGACGGAGACGACGGCCCCGCCTTGTGTCCGCTCGCTGTGGGAGCCGGCCGCCACCGAGACCGGAGCCAGCAGGGCGGACGCACTGCCGAGGACCGCCGCACCAGCCAGAATTCGGACTTTCGTTCGCCGTGAAGTCATGGATGGATCTTGCCCGTCGACGGCGCCGCTGGGCCATGGAGCGACCCCCCGGGCCGCAAGGGGGGAAACCCCCTCAGGGCCCGTAGGGGATGCCGGACGCCCCACCACCCCGCCTCGTGTGCACTGCCGCAGTAAATGCGTGTGCCTCGCCTCTGCGGCCGGAATCGCCCGCGGCAGGTCGTGCTGATCGTGGCAGGGGCTCCTGCTGGAGTAGTTCCGGCTTACTGCGGCATCACCCTGTTGAGCCGCCAGGCGAGCGACAGAAGTCCGATAAGCCGCCCTCAAGCGGAGCCGCAGCGGCACAACCGGTCCACGTACGGCTTCGTCATCAGCTGCCGGCTGCTGCCGCCCAGCCGGCTTCCGCACCATGTGCCGCCTGTCTCCCTGCGTGAACACCGCGCTCTCCGGCCCAACTCATCGTCCCACCTGCTGTGTTGCCGATGAGGCGGGTGATCGCGGTGTTCAACCGTAAGCCGCAGCGCGGCAGGCTGGGGAATGGTGGCCGCGGTGGCCGCGGCCTGGCGACGCCGCTGCACACGAGCCGCCTCGATCGGAGCCGGCCCGCCGGCCTGGTGGTCCCCGTGAAACCGAGGTCCCGGTAGACCCAGAGGACTTGGCGGACTTGGCGGACTTACATTGGGGCAGGGACGGGGGGCGGCGCACCGCACTAATCAGGGTGCGTCGAATCGGCGACGGCACTCATCACCTTTGGGCGCATATCTGGGCCATACGCCCCGTATACCGATGAGAGGTCCTTCGCCGCTCCCACACACTGGGTTGGTGACGGACACATGGAGTGTGCTGGTCCCCTCTGTGGGGGCGGTCTTGACCACGCTCATCGGCGTTTTCGCCGGCAGTGTGGTCAGCAGGCGGGCGCAGGATCGTAGTTGGAATCGCGATCAGCAAGTGGCGGCGTGTTTGCGTGTGCTGCAGGAGTCATCCGCCGCATTGACGGCGTTGAGCGTGATGGAGGCAAGTCGTCCTGCGTCCGCTCCGCAGGGGATGGTCGTCTCGACCACGGTTGACTGGAACCCCTGGAACGAGGCGATCAGCCTGGTCAACGTTGTTGCCGACCGTGATGTCGCGGAGGCCGCGCATGCCCTCGACGAGCAGTTGTGGCGTATGCACATAAAGATCCGACGGGGTCTGACTCCCGACGAAAGCTGGCTGGACCTGCAGGCCGGGGTGACCGCGGCCCGGTCCGATCTCATCATCACCGCGCGTCGTCGGTTATCCCTGGCAGGGGATTCGCTCCCGCGTCTGTCGGGGCGTCCGGCGCCGGATGATCCGGTTTGGCCTACCGCGCATCCCGGTCACCGGGGAAATCCAGATCGAGTTTAGGGTCGCTCCTGGCGCAGAAAGGGCGAACAGCGGCCCCACCCACGTTGATCCGCCAGCCCGCCACTCAACCCGGCGCCTGTTGCAAGGCTGGCAGCGCGTCGAGGACGGTGTCAGCGGCGGGCGAGCAGGCGGGCCGGCTCCTGCGAATCACCCCACGGTGGCGGGTCGTTGTTCTGCAACTTCCTGTCTCCGGAAGCTGGAAGAAGAATTGGCCGGTGTGGCTGCCGTGCGTGACGCCGATAGCCTGCGCGAATGAAGCGTATGGAGCGAGCCGTCGCGACCGTTGTCGGCTCGGCGGTGGGTGACGCGCTGGGAGCCCCTTTCGAGTTCGGTCCCCCAGGTGCGTTCTCTGGCCGGTTCCCAGAACCAGGGTGCGGTGGCGAGATGTGCGGAGGCGGCGGTTGGGAACCGGGCGAAGCCACGGACGACACGCAGATGGCCGTTCTTGTCGCGGAGTCGCTACTGCAGCGGGGCGGACTGGACTTGCCGGACATCTTCGCCCGCTTCCAACGATGGGCCGCGGCTGACCCCAAAGACATCGGCCTGCAGACCGAGGACGTGCTGACAAACGCCATGCCGTGGGATCGGGCCGCCGCAGTGCATTTCCAAGTCAACCAGCGAGCGGCCGGCAACGGCTCCTTGATGAGGGCATCGACATCTGCGGTCCACTTTGCAGGTGCCGGACAATTGCCGACGATGGATGCCGCACGGCGCATTGCTGCTCTTACCCATGGCGACCGCGCCGCTTGGGAAGGCACCGCCATATTCCACGAACTTATTCGCCTCACCCTGGAAGGCGCCGATCCCCTCCGCGCCCTTCCTGACGTTCTGGATCTCGTCCATCCCGACCATCGCCGACGATATGCCACAGTCCTGGCTGCCGATTGGCACCCCGACCAGGCAACCGAGTTCAACGGTGCGGTCTGGCCCTGCCTGGGGTCTGCGGTGTGGGCCCTGCGCAGCACGACCAGCTTCGAGGACGCCCTTCGCGCGGCGATCGACGTCGGCGGTGACACAGACACCGTCGCCGCGGTCACCGGAGGTCTCGCGGGCGCGTACTACGGGCTGGAGGCGATTCCCGCCCGCTGGACCGAGCCCTTGCATGTTCCCCTGCCCGGGTTCGGCGGGCGGGTGCTGCGTATGGCCGATCTCATCGATCTCGCCCGTCGCCTCAGGGCTGATGAGGACTGCCGCGGTGGTGACGAGGACTGACGCGATGGTGACGAGGACTGACGCGATGGTGATGAGGACTGACGGGGTGCTGACGGGGACCGCCAGGGACTGAAGCGGTCAGCGGTTGAGCTGGGCCATCAGCTCACGCTTTGCTGCGCGCACCGCGGCGAGGTCCTCGCTCCGTTCCACCAGCCCCGATTGAGGGCGAGAACGTGCTGCTCCACCTCGCCGATCCGGCGGGTGAGCGTCTCGATCTCCGTCGGGGCGCCAAGGCCGGAAGTCTCCCAGGCTGCCTGTTCCGCCGCTCCTGCTGACGGCCGCCGCGCCCTCGCCGCCGGCGTCACGTTCTCGCCTGGCCCGCTGCGGTCGCTCCGGTCACTGCAGTCGCTCCGGTCGCTCCGGCTGGTCCTCGCCACTCGATCCCGGTGAGGGCCGGACAGGACTTCTCCATGCCAATGTCAACCGCGCCGAGTGCTGACTTGAAAGTTCACTCACCAACCGGTTCGACGGTGGCCTGGATGGCTCGCGCTCGAAGGCGGACCGCCAGTGCCTCCATCTCCACGAGCGTGCCGACAAGTCCGGCATCGGCGAGTCGAACAGCCTGTGTTCGGGCTTCCCTCAAAGGCAGTCCGCTTGCATCGCGCAGGGCCTTCATCACCGGAACGAGGTCCGACACGTCTCCAGTCAGGCGAAGTCGCGTCGGCCCGTGGGCTTGCAGCAGGGCTTGTCGAATGTTCTCGGGTGTCATGGGGCCGCTGTCTTGCTCGCACCACACGCTGAGGCAGTCCTCACAGCGTCCTTCGGTGCCCCAGCGAAGCACGCCACGGTCGATGAACTGGCCGACATCACAGATCGTGGTGCCTCCGCAGGCACTGCACCGACCTGTGACCTGCACTCCTTGCGTGACCACAGGCGGAACTCCTTCACGTCATGGGGCAATGCCGACGGGATCCTCCCTGAGAGACAGCGGCTGAGTCCATGTGTAGCCTGCCGACCTGTTCGAACTGAACGAGGGGGCTGAGGGTGGACGCGGAACGCCGGCATGACGGCATCCAGCTTCCTGAAGGGTCCTGGTGGGACTGGGACGTCATCGCCTGGGACGCCGCTGAGTTCCGGCTGGCGGCCGGGCACGATCTCACCTACTACCACGGCTTGGAGCTGGTCTTCGGCGGTCCGATCCTCGTCAGTTGTCCGGCGACGTTTCTTGATCCGGCCTTTCGCGCACCGACGAGCGAGGAACTTGTGAGAGTCACTCGTCAGCTCGGTGAGGAGCCGCCCGTCCTCGTCGCCTTCGAGGCGGACGCGGGCGGACCGGACCCCGTCTCCTGCCTGATCGCCGCGGAACGGATCGAGGTCGTGCGGGAGACCGTTCTGCGGTACTGGCGCGACGACGTAGCTCCAGGTCAGCGGTTTGCGCCGTGGGTGCGGCCTCCGGTGCCGTAGGCGCGCTCAGCGGTCACCGCCATGGCAGACGGAGTGGAGAAGGCCGCCGCTTCGATTGAAGCTGCGGCCGTGCTCAAGACAGTGGTAGAGCTGCCCGATATTGCGGTTGAAGAGGTTGCGCTGGGTGGCGGCGTGCTGGGGCCTGTGCCCGGTTGTGATCCAGCAGTGGACGAGCACCGTGCTATTCATGGGCGGTGACGGCTTCCGAGATGTGCAGCAGGCCCTTTGACGCGGTGCTGTGCGACCTCGACAACGTGATCCGCTTCTACGACATGGCTCCACTGGCTGAGCTGGAACGTGCTGCGGGGCCGGCCGAGGGCACCACCACGAGGGTGGCCTTCACCCCGGAAATAGACCTGCCGCTCCTGCTCGGCCAGATCACCAAAGAGCAGTGGGTGGACGCCATCGCGTCAGCGCTCTCCGACCAAGTACCCCAGACGCACGCCCGTCGGCTGGGCATGGCGCTTGCCCATGCTCCGTTCCAGGCCGACGACACGGTGGTGGCCCTGCTGCACCGGGTACGCAGACACATGCCCCTGGTCCTCGTAACCAACGCAACCCTGGAGCTGGAGCGCGACCTTGAGTCGATGGGGCTGACGGATCTCGCGGACCATGTCGTCAGCAGTGCCCAGGTGGGGGTGGCCAAGCCCGACCGGGAGATCTACGAGATCGCAGCCCGCCGGGCAGGAACCGCCACCAGGCAGTGCCTGTTTGTGGACGACCGGCTGGAGAATGTCGAGGCCGCCATCACCCTCGGGATGACCGGTGTGCACTTCCACGAACCTGCCGACCTCCAGCAGGCTCTGCGCCTCGTGCTCGACGATTGACAGGCCCCAATCCCCCAGTGCCAGCCGGGTGGAGGGCCCGTTGGGATTCCGCCTCATCACTGGTCAGGCAGCTGACAACACCCGTTTCATCGCCGATCTTGAGGGCGAAAAGGTGCGCGGAGTAGTCGGGCGGTGCGCACCCGTCCCCACGCGGTCGCCGCCGGCAAGGCGTACTCCTCACGTGCCAAGCCGCGCCTACCTCTGATTCACCAGTGGCCGGTCCGGCCAGGGTGACCACATACGACAGCTTCTAGTCCCCCTGATGGCGCTTCTTGAATCTGGCTCTGTCCGCAGTTCCGTGAATGATCTCGTGGGGTGAAGCGGCGGATCACGTGCCGCGCGTGCACCACCGGGTCAGATCATGCGGGTGTCTGTGGATCTACGCGTCCCAGCACGTCGGCGAGAGAAACCCCGGTTCGTGCCGCTGTGATTCGGCGCGCTCGCAACTGGGCCCGGGTACGGGGGCGGAACTTGGGGTCCTTGCCGCAGCCGCAGGGTTCGCGGCCCTCGTAACGCAGTCCGGCAGCCAGCACGGCTGCCACGACCGTCCACGCCTTGGTGTCTCGGCGCCGTGGTGCCGCGAAGTCATGGCCGG
>NZ_JBWKCJ010000047.1:0-41649 GCF_056436545.1 Streptomyces sp. NPDC043738
CGGTGCGGGCCGCGGTGGGGGGGCGGGAGCGAGGGGGAGGAGGGGGGGGGGGGGGGGGGGGGGGGGGGGGGGGGGGGGGCCCTTCGCCCCCCCCCCCCCCCCCCCCCCCCCCCCCCGGCGCCGGGAACGTATCTTCTGCTCGTCACCACCGAAGGGGCTTCTGCGGACGGCCCCGGCCGCGTCCCGCAACTCGGTGGCCGATTTCCGGTTGAGTCCGGGCATGGACGCCAACAAGCCCCCCTCGCACCCCTTTCAGCGCATCTCCCTCCCCCACCAGCTGCCGCCGCTGCCACCGCCCGCTCCCCAGGCGCGGCGCCCCACCGAGGAGGGGACGCCGATCTTCGACCAGCTCCTCAAGGAGTGGCGCTCGGGGGCGCTGCGTCCGGTCGTGTCCTGGCCGACCGACGATCCCGGGAAGATCAGGGCGGGCGCGGCTGTTGGGAGGGATGATGGCCGTCCCTATCCGCGGAACCGCGACGAGGAGCATGACCGTGAGCCTGTACGACATCCCGCTGCGCACCCTGACCGGTGAGCCCGCTTCGCTCGCCGACTATCGGGGCAAGGCCCTGCTGGTGGTGAATGTGGCGTCCAAGTGCGGGCTGACCCCGCAGTATTCGGGCCTGGAGCGGCTGCAGCAGCGCTACGGGGACCGTGGCTTCAGCGTGCTGGGCTTCCCCAGCAACCAGTTCGCCGGCCAGGAGCCGGGCACCGCCGAGGAAATCGCCACGTTCTGCTCGGCGACGTACGGCGTCAGCTTCCCGCTGTTCGAGAAGACCGACGTCAACGGCGCGGACCGGCATCCGCTGTACGCGGCGCTGACCGGCACCGAGGACGCCGAGGGGGCGGCGGGCGACGTCCAGTGGAACTTCGAGAAGTTCCTGATCGACGCCGAGGGCGAGGTGGCGGGCCGCTTCCGGCCGCGCACGGAGCCGGAGGCCGAGGAACTCCTCGCCGCCATCGAGGCGGCCCTGCCGGCCTGATCCGGGCGGGCCCTCAGACCACGGCGATGTCGGTGGCCCCGGAGGACGGGGCGACCGGGTCGTGGGCGGGGGCCTCGGCAGCCGCGTCCTGCTGCGCGAGGTCCTCGCCGGACACGCTCTCGAAGTCGCCGGTCAGCCCGGTCATCCGCAGCAGCCGGGCGACGCAGCCGCCCTCGGTGACGCCGGTCAGCCGCAGCCGGCCGCCCCGCTGCCGGGTTCGGTGGCGGGCGCGGCTGAGCAGCGACAGTCCCGCGCAGTCGATGAAGGTCACCGCGCGCAGATCCACCACGAGGTCGACACCCTGGCCGCGGGTGATGCCGTCCAATCGGTCGGACAGCACCGAAACGGCGAGGATGTCCAGGTCACCGCGGAGTTCCAGCACGGTCGTGCCGCCCGCCGCGCGGCGCGGGCCCACAAGTCTCGGATAGTGCGGAGCGTCGTTCATCGGCCCGACCCACTTTCGTGCCGGGGGGCCGCGGGGTGACCACGCGCTCCCGGCAAAGACGTACGGAAGGTGTGGGGGGCGCCCGGCACGACCGGGCGGGTCGGCCCGTTCCCGGGTCGTCGATGGTGCGGTTGCGCAGCGCTGGTGCCGCTGCGTTTCTGCAACTGCGCCCATGGTTGTCTACGGCTTACCCGCCGACCGCCGCCCTCAAGTCCCGGCGTACGCCACATCCGCAGGTTGTCTCAAAGTCGCCCCTTGCGCGCATGGCCGAGATAGGTGACCAACGGCCGGCGCTCCGGCGCGAGCGCGAAGCCGGCCACCGCCTCGATCTCGTCGTCGCCGATCCGCCCGCTGCGGCGCGCCAGGATTCCGCTCAGCAGGCTGCGGACGCTGCGGGGCGCGAAGTCGCAGACGCCGCCGTCGGCCAGTCCGTGGCGGGCCAGCAGCGCGGCGATCTCGGCCGGCGTACGCAGCCGGCGCGCGGCGTACCGGCCGGCCGGCACCACCCGGGTCATCGGCAGCCGCTGGAAGGCCCCGAGGTAGACCAGCCGGGAGACCGGCGTCCGGTTGACCGTGTCGTAGACCAGGACGCCGTCGGGCGCGAGGGCGCCGGCGGCCTGTTCCACCACCCGGTCGGGGTCCTCGGTGATCTCCAGGGTGTCCGCGAGGTAGACCAGGTCGAACGCGGCGGCGGGGACGCCGAGCCGCTCCGCGGGCGCGGTGCGGTACTCGACGGCCGGGCCCTCGCGCGCGGCGGCGGCGCGGGCCAGCGCGGTCGCGGACTCGGAGGGATCGACGGCGGTGACCTGGAAGCCGAGTGCGGCGATCCCGCGTGCCAGCAGCCCGCGCCCGCTGCCGACGACCAGCGCGCGCCCCGAGGGCGCCCGGTCGAGCCGCTCCAGGACGTCGGACGTGTACGCCAGACGTACGCCCTGGAATGCGGCCGCACGGATCTGCCGTCCGTCGACCGCTGCGGGGTCGGCCGAGTCCAGTGCGATCAGCGGGGTCGTGCCCATCGCGTGCTCCCTCGTCGGGGTGGGGGCTCCATCCAGGTTCCCTGAGGGAACCTAACATGCCCGGTTCCCTCAGGGAACGTGGATAGGGTTGAGGGGTGACCCGCACTCCCCTCTCCGATGTGGCCTGTTCGATCGCCCGCGCCACCGATCTGTTCGGCGACGCCTGGACGGCGCTGATCATGCGCGACGTGCTGACCGGGATCGGCCGCTTCGACGACCTCGCCCATGACCTCGGAATCTCCCGCAAGGTCCTGGCCGCCCGGCTGTCGCGGCTGGTCGAGGAGGGCGTCCTTGCCCGCGAGCGCTATCAGCAGCGGCCGCCGCGCGAGGCTTACGTCGCCACGGAGAAGGGCGAGGAGCTCTACCCCGTACTGCTGGCGCTGATGGACTGGGGCGACCGCTGGTACGCGGGCGAGGCCGGCCCGCCGGCCCGCATCCACCACCGGGACTGCGACCGGGACACCACGCCGGTCGCCGCGTGCCGGCACTGCGGTGGCGCGCTCACGCCGGACAACACCACCCAGCTGCCCGGCCCCGGGGGACGGGTCGGTCCGGGCACCCGGGTGATCGGCCCCCTGATCGCCTCCCGCGCGCCGGAGCAGGCGCGGTAGCCACAGTGGGCGCGGCAGCCCTGCGGGCGCGGTGGCCGCAGCGAGCGAGGCGGCACCGGGAACCCATCGGCTCGCATCGTCATCTTCAGGGCAAATAGACTGTCCAAACCGCCCGGAAGAGTGAGGTGTGTCCTGAAGTCGCCCGACCCGGCGGCCGACCGCTCCGCCGATGCCGCAGCCGATCTCGCCGACCGCACCGCGCAGAGCCTGCGCGAGCTGGCCGGCGGGCCGGTCTCCCGGCTTCCGCAGCTCCTGGAGGCGATGGCGGCGATCGGCTCCGACCGTGATCTGCACCGCTCGCTTGCCCGTATCGCCGAGACCGCCGCCGCCCTCACCGGTGCGCGCTATGCCGCCGTCGGCATCCGCAACACGGACGGCGACGGGCCGGCCGAGGACCTCATCACCCACGGTGTCGCTCCCTGCCCGCGGGGCCCGGGCCGGCCGCCCGGACACGACGCCCTGGAGGTGCCCATCACCTTCCACGGCGAGACGTTCGGCGCCCTGTACGTCGCGGACCGGCGCGACGGCGACGGGCCCGGCGGGGAGGGCGCCGAGGAGTCCGCCGCGCCCGGCGGCCCGGGTTTCCGGGACGAGGACCTCCACCTGGTGCGGGTGCTGGCCACCGAGGCCGGTATCGCGATGGGCAACGCCCGGATGCACGCCGCCGCCCGGCAGCGCACCCGCTGGATCGACGGCGCCGCCTCGGTCACCACGGCCCTGCTGGCCGGCCCCGAGACCCGCTCGACGACCGGGAACGCCCTCACCGTCGTCGCGGAGAAGGGCCGCGAGCTCGCCGAGGCGGCCACCGGAGCGGTGCTGCTGCCGCACGCCGAGGGCGGTATGGAGGTCGTGGCGATCTCCACCGAGCTGCCCGACACCGTACGGACCGAGGCCTACCGCGGCCGGATCCCGCCGGAGAGCCCGGTCGTGCACCGGATAGACGCCGGGCTCGCGGTCTTCGCCGACGACTTCGCCACCGACCCCCGTTCGATCTCCCCGCTGTCGCGCCACTACGGCCCGACGATGCTGCTGCCGCTGCGCAGCAACGGGCGGGTACTGGGCGCCCTGGCGCTGTGCCGGGTGCCCGGCGACCGGCCCTTCAGCCAGACCGAGCGCACTCTGGGCACCCAGTTCGCCGCCCAGGCCGCGCTGGCGCTGGTCCTCGCCGACCGGCACCGCGACCGCGAACGCCTCGCCGTCTACGAGGACCGCGACCGCATCGCCCGCGACCTCCACGACCTGGTCATCCAGCGGCTGTTCGCCACCGGGATGCTGCTGGAGAGCGCCCAGCGCAAGGCCGTGGTGCCGGAGGTGCGCGAGGGGGTCGGCCAGGCGGTCGACGAGCTGGACGCGACGATCCAGGAGATCCGGACGGCGATCATCGCCCTGCAGCAGGGCCCTTCCCAGGCACCGCCCGGACTGCGCACGCGCATCCTGCGGGAGGCCGGCGCGGCGGCCGAAGCGCTCGGCAGCCGCCCGTCCGTGCAGTTCACCGGCCCGGTCGATGCCCGGGTCGACGACGCATCCGGCCGCGAACTGCTGACGGCGCTGCGCGCCACGCTGACGGCGGCCCGGCCGACGCGTCTGGAGATCGTCGTGGACGCCACCGCCGCGCTGCCCGACGGGCGCCCCGCCGTACGCCTGACGGTGACCGCCCCCGACAGCGCCGCTGCGCCCACGGTCTGGGAACGCGCCCTGTGAGCCACACCGCCGGTCCGGGGATTTCCGGGCTCCGCCGAGGCCCCGAAGGGTGATCCGCGGGGAATCACTTGACCTCAATTTTGGTTGAGGTTCTAGGTTTCTTTATGTCGCCGGTCACGCACGGCGATCCCGTGACGACCCCGGCACACTGGAGGCCACCCATGGACATGGAAGTCACCGCCTGGCATTCGCTGCACAGCACGATGACCGCGCAGCAGGGCCGGCGCCGGTTCTCGCGCGGGACGCTGCGCCGGATCACGGCGTTCGCGCGGCCGCACCGACGGCATCTGCTGTGGTTCCTCGTACTGAGCACGGTGACCGCGATGCTCGCGGTGGCCACCCCGCTGCTCGCGGGCCGGGTGGTGGACGCGATCGTGGGCGGCGACTCCTCCGCCCTGGTCGTCGGAGTGTCCGGGCTGATCGCCGTCATCGCCGTCGCGGAGGCGGGCCTGGGGCTGCTGACCCGCTGGCTGTCGGCGAGCATCGGCGAGGGGCTGATCCTGGATCTGCGGACGACGGTGTACGACCACGTCCAGCGGATGCCCATCGCCTTCTTCACCCGCACCCGGACAGGTGCGCTGGTCAGCCGGCTGAACAACGATGTGATCGGGGCCCAGCGGGCCTTCAGCGACACCCTGTCGGGGGTCGTCAGCAACATCGTGACGCTGCTGCTCACCCTCGCCGTGATGCTCACCCTGTCCTGGCAGATCACCCTGATCGCGCTGGTGCTGCTGCCGGTGTTCGTCCTGCCCGCCCGGCGGGTCGGCCGGCGGCTGGCGGATCTGCGCCGCGAGGGCGCCGACCACAACGCGGCGATGGGGACGCAGATGACCGAGCGGTTCTCCGCACCGGGCGCCACGCTCGTCAAGCTGATGGGCCGCCCGTCCCGGGAGTCCGCGGAGTTCGCCACCCGGGCCCGCCGGGTGCGGGACATCGGCGTCCGGTCGGCCATGGTCCAGACGTACTTCGTCACCGCGCTCACCCTGGTCTCCGCCCTGGCGCTGGCCGTCGTCTACGGCCTGGGAGGGTTCCTCGCGCTGCGCGGTCAGCTGGAGGCGGGCGCGATCGTCTCCCTCGCCCTGCTGCTCACGCGGCTCTACGCCCCGCTGACCGCCCTCTCCGGGGCCCACATCGAGGTGATGAGCGCGCTGGTCAGCTTCGAGCGGGTCTTCGAGGTGCTCGACCTCAAGCCGCTGATCACCGAGAAGCCGGACGCCCGCCCGGTGCCGGAGGGCCCGGTCTCGGTGGAGTTCGACTCCGTGCGCTTCGGCTACCCGTCCGCCGACAAGGTCTCGCTGGCCTCCCTGGAGGAGGTCGCCACCCTCGACACCCGCGGCGGCGAAGAGGTCCTGCACGACGTCTCCTTCCGCGCCGAACCCGGCCAGATGGTCGCCCTGGTCGGCTCCTCGGGCGCCGGGAAGTCCACCGTGGCCCAGCTGCTGCCGCGGCTGTACGACACCGACGCCGGCGCGGTGCGGCTGTCCGGAGTGGACGTCCGCGAGCTGACCGCCGCCTCGCTGCGCGACACCCTCGGCATGGTCACCCAGGACGGGCACCTCTTCCATGACTCCATCCGCGAGAACCTGCTGCTGGCCAGGCCCGAGGCGACCGAGGACGAGCTGTGGGACGCGCTGCGCCGGGCCCGTCTGAAGGAGCTGATCGCCGGGCTCCCCGACGGTCTGGACACCGTCGTCGGCGAGCGCGGCTACCGTCTCTCCGGCGGCGAGCGGCAGCGGCTGACCATCGCCCGGCTGCTGCTCGCCCACCCCCGGGTGGTGATCCTGGACGAGGCCACCGCCCACCTGGACAACACCTCCGAGGCGGCGGTGCAAGAGGCCCTCACCGAGGCACTGGAAGGCCGTACGGCACTGGTCATCGCGCACCGGCTGTCGACCGTACGGGCCGCCGACCTGATCCTGGTCGTCGAGGGCGGGCGGATCGTCGAACGTGGTACGCACGAGACGCTGCTGGCGGCGGACGGGCGGTACGCGGAGCTGTACCGGACGCAGTTCGCCGACTCCGGCGCCGAGCGGGAGGCCGGGGCGCGGACCGCGCGGGACGCGGCCGCGGACACGGATCCCGGGCGGGATCCCTTCACCGAAGCGGCGCTGGTGAACTGACCCCCCTACCGGAAGGCCCCCACCTCTTGGCGGGGGCCTTCGGCATGCCGAAAACTGAGGAGATGACGCAGCGCGCGGAACACTCCACGGTCATGGACCGCCTCGCCATCGACGAGCTGGTCACGGGCTATGCGATCGCCGTGGACGACGGTGACTGGCCGGGCTATCTGGCCCTCTTCACGCCGGACGGCCGGGCCGACTACCGCTCCGCGGGCGGCATCGAGGGCGGCATCGAGCAGGTCGCGGCCTGGCTCGCCGAGACGCTTCAGCACTTCGCCATACGGCAGCACCTGATCGTCAACCGCCGTATCACCCTGGCGAGAACGGACGGCGCGCCGGGCGACACCGCGACCGTCCGGGCCGACTACCTCAATCCGATGCGGCTCGCCGGACCCGCGACGGACACCGGGGGCGGCGCCACCGCCCCCAATTACACCTGCGCCGGCCGCTACGACTTCACCGTGCGCCGCACCGCGGAAGGCTGGCGGCTGAGCGGGGTCGTGGTGCAGGAGAAGTGGCGGGAGGTACACATCCAGGACGGCTGACGCCCGGCTGCCGGACCCTTAGCGGTCCGAATCGGCCGTCCTGGCCACGCCCCCTTTCCTTGATCGGCCCGCCCGCGCACACTGGCCGTCCGACCGGCGGAAACCCGCACGAGGGAGGCCGTATGGACAGATCGCCCGGCCGTCGGGCGTGGTGGCTGCGCTCCCCTTGGGGGCGCGCGGCGGCCGCGGCGCTCGCCGGGGCGCTGCCGGCCCTCGCCTTTCCCGCGCCGTCCTGGTGGTGGCTGGCGTACGCCGCGCTGGTGCCCTGGCTGCTGCTGGTGCGTTCCGCGCCGACGTACGGCCGGGCCGCGCTGGACGGCTGGCTGGGCGGCGCCGGCTTCATACTGGCCGTGCACCACTGGCTGCTGCCGAGCCTGCACGTCTTCATACTCGTGCTCGCCCTGCTGCTGGGTGCGCTGTGGGCGCCCTGGGGACTCCTGGTGCGGGCGCTGCTGGGCGGCGCGCCGGGCGCCGGCCGGGGCGCCGCCGCGCTGGTGCTGGTGCCCTCGGGCTGGCTGATGGTCGAACTGGTCCGCTCCTGGGAGTACTTGGGCGGCCCCTGGGGTCTGCTGGGTGCTAGCCAGTGGCAGCTGCCGCCCGCGCTGCGGCTGGCGTCGGTCGGCGGGGTGTGGCTGGTCAGCCTGCTGATCGTGGCGGTGAACACCGCGCTGGCCGAGCTGCTCGCCCACCCGGCGGTACGGCTGCCCGCCGTCGCCGGCCTGCTGGTGTGCGCCCTGGGCGCCACGGCTGCCTGGTACTGGGCGCCGCTCCCCCGCCCCGCGGGCACGGTGCGGATCGCGGTCGTCCAGCCGGGCCTGACCGGCACCCCCACCGAACGGCTGGCGCGCAGCGAAGCGCTCACCCGCTCGCTGGCGGGCCGCGGGGTCCGGCTCGTCGTCTGGGGCGAGAGCAGCCTGTACCGGGACCCGGTGGACCGCCCCGATCTCGCGGCCCGGCTCGCCGCGCTGTCCCGGCGGACGGGCGCCGAGTTGCTGATCAACGCCGACGCCCCGCGCAACGGCGGGCCGGGGATCTACAAGAGCGCGGTGCTCATCGGCCCGGACGGGCCGACCGGTGACCGCTACGCCAAGATGCGGCTGGTGCCCTTCGGTGAGTACATACCGCTGCGGTCGGTGCTGGGCTGGGCGACGAAGGTCGGCAAGGCGGCCACGACCGACCGGATACGCGGCGCCCACCAGGTGGTGATGCCGGTCGCCGCCGCGCACGGGCTGCGGATCGGGCCGCTGGTCTGCTTCGAGACCGCCTTCCCGGACATGAGCCGTCATCTGGCGCGCGACGGTGCGCAGGTACTGGTCGCCCAGTCCTCGACGTCGACGTTCCAGGACAGCTGGGCGCCCCTGCAGCACGCCTCGCTCGGTGCGCTGCGCGCGGCCGAGACCTGGCGGCCGATGGTGCATGCCACCCTCACCGGCGTCAGCGCGGTGTACGGCCCCCGGGGCGAGCGGATCGGCGAACAGCTCGGCACCGACCGCAGTGCGGCGGCGGTCTACGACCTGCCGCTGGCCGAGGGCACCAGCCCGTATGTCCGGTACGGCGACTGGGCCGTGTACACGGCGGTGGGCGCGCTGGTGCTGGCCGGCGCGTACGCGGGTGTCCGCGCGCTCAGCGGACGGCCTGCGCCAGCGCGTCGGTGACCACCCGTTCGCACAGCTCGTGGGTGCGCAGCGCGTCCTGCGCGGACGGCGTCCGGCCGGCTCGTACGTCGTCCAGGAACGCCTGGACGATCTGCTCGATGCCGCGCTGGCGGGCGACCGGCACCCAGTCGCCGCGCCGCCGGACGCTCGGCTGGCCCTTGTGGTCGATGACCTCGGCGAGATTGACGACCTGGCGCTTGGTGTCGTGGCCGGACACGTCGAGGACCTCCTCCGCGGAGCCGCTGAGGCGGTTCATGGTGCCGATGGCGGTGAAGCCGTCGCCCGAGAGCTGCAGCACCACGTGGTGCATCAGCCCGTCCCGGATCCTGGCCCGCACGTCGATGTGGTCGATCTCGCCGGGCACGAGGAACCGCAGGGTGTCGACGACGTGGATGAAGTCGTCCAGGACCAGCGTGCGCGGGTCCTCCGGCAGCCCGACGCGGTTCTTCTGCATCAGGATGAGGTCGCGGGCGTGCTCGCGGCACTGGGCGTAGGCGGGCGCGAAGCGGCGGTTGAAGCCGACGGTGAGGCCCACCGCGCGGTCCTCGGCGAGCGCGACGATCCGCTGGGACTCGGCCAGTTCGTAGGAGATCGGCTTGTCGACGTAGGTCGGGACGCCCGCTTCGATCAGCCGGGTCACGATCTGCGGGTGCGCGGTGGTCGCCGCGTGCACGAAGGCCGCGTCCAGGCCCGTGGCGAGCAGCGAGTCCAGGTCGGTGTGGAGCTGTTCACCGCTCAGGCGGTGGGCGGCGCCGACCCGTTCGAGAGTGTCCGGGTTACGGGTGCACAGATGTATCTCAAGGCCCGGTTGTACGCCCAGTACAGGCAGGTACGCCTTCTGGGCGATGTCGCCGAGTCCGATGCAGCCGATCTTCACTCGTGCTCCTTGGGTAGCTCCGCGGTCCTGGTGCCCCGCGCCTCGGCAGCATACGTGGCGGCCGGCGGCGACCAGTCGGCGATGCCGTCCAGGGCCCGCAGCGTGAGATCCGGCGCGGTGCGGGTCCCCCCTGGACGCAGTCGTCGGAGCCCTTGGGGGAGGGCGGTGGCGGCCAGCAGCGCGGCGCGCAGCGCACAGGCGGGCCGGGAGCGCCAGGTGGTGAGGCGCCCGATGCGCTCGGCCCGGCGCACCACCTCCATGGTGCGCGGCAGCCGCTGCCGGGTGTAGGCGGCGAGAGCGGCGGCGAGATCGCCGTCCGGTTCGGCCCGGTCCGCCAGCACGACGGCGTCCTCGATGGCCTGGCAGCCGCCCTGGCCGAGGTTAGGGGGCATGGGGTGGACGGCGTCGCCGAGCAGGGCGACCCGGCCCCGGTGGAAGGCGGGCGGCGGCGCCGCCGTGGTGTGGACGTCGTTGCGGAGCACGGCGGAGGGGTCGGCGGCGGCGAGCACGGCGGGGACGGGGTGGTGCCAGTCGCCGAAGCGGCGCAGCAGTTCGGCCCGCTCGTCGTCGGCGGCCCGGCCACCCGGTGGGACGGCCGCGGTGGCGTACGCGTAGATGCGCCCGTCGGGCAGCGGCATGGTGCCCCACAGGCCACCGGGACCCCAGGTTTCGTGCGCGGTCCAGGGGCGGTCGAGGGCGGGGACGACCATCCGCCAGGCGGTGAAGCCGGCGTAGCGGGGTGCGGGATGGCCGGGAAAGAGCGTGCGGCGGACGGCGGAGTGGATGCCGTCGGCGGCGACGACGAGCTCCGCGGTCAGCTCCTGTCCCTCACCTCCTGCGATGCGTACGCGTGCCGGGCGGGCGGGAGATGCCGGGTCGCCCGGGTCCACCAGCGCGGCGGGGGAAGCGGTGCGCACCGCGCCGTCGGGCAGCCTGGCGGCGAGCAGAGCGATCAGGTCGGCGCGGTGCGCGATCAGCACCGGCCCGCCGAACCGCCGGACGGCGGCAGCGTCGTCCGTACGGGCCAGTCGCCGGCCGCTGGGGAGGCGGAACTCACCGGAGGCCTGGCGGGCGGCCGTCGCACGGACCGCGTCGCCCACGGCGAGGGTGTCCAGGGCGCGCTGGGCGTTCGGCGCGAGGCCGATGCCCGCGCCGTCGCGCCGCGCGCCGCCCGCGCCCGCGCCCGCCGCCTGGTGACCGGACCCCGGGCCCGGCGCGGCGGCGCGCTCCAGGACGGTGACCGACCAGCCGCGGCGATCCAGTGCCAACGCGGCGGTGAGCCCGCCGATGCCGCCGCCGATCACGATCGCGGTGGGTTGCCGCATGCCGCCTCCTCGGCCCAAAGTGCGCGACTACAGGTGTAGTGGCCGCCTCGAACAGTAGACTACACCCGTAGTCGGACCGCTAGGCTGGTCTGCCATGAACGCCCGCAGCTCCCCCGCCCCGGCCCCCCTCTCCGCCTCCCGCCTTGAGCTGATCGCCGATGCGGCGCTCGCTCTGCTCGCCGAACGCGGAATGCGCGGGCTGACCCACCGGGCCGTGGACGAGGCGGCCGGGCTGCCGCAGGGCTCGACGTCGAATCTCGCGCGCACCCGGGCGGCCCTGCTGGAGGCGGCGGTACGCCGGCTGGCCGAGCGGGAGGCGGCGGTGCTGGCACCCGACGAGGTACCGAAGGCCCCGGAGGGGGCCGGCGACGGCACAGCGGCGGGTGCGGTCGCCGACGCGCTGTCCCTGGCGCTGCACCGCTACCTCTCCCGGCACCGGCAGCTGCTCATCGCCCGTTACGAACTGGCCCTGGAGGCCACCCGCAGGCCCGAACTGCGGGAGATCTACGACCGGGCGGGCCGGGCCTTCCGTGAGCCGATGGTGGCGATGCTGGCGGCGGCCGGCTCGGGCGAACCGGAACGGCACACGCTCAGCATGGTCGCCTGGTGCGACGGTGTGCTCTTCTCCTGCACGGCGGGGCAGTACCACGCCGCCCTCCCCACCCGCGCCGCGCTGCGCGCCTCGTGCGCGGAGCTCCTCGACGGGATGCTGCGGGGCTGAGGGCTGTCCGATGGTCGGGGCCGGGCCCGCGGGGATCGGACGCGGTCCCGCGGAGACCGCCGGGACGGCCCCTACGCCGTTCGCCCGGCCGCGCGGTCGATCCGCAGCTCCAGACGCTCGATCGCGTCCCTGAGCCCCTGGCGGTACTCGCCGTCGGCGAGGGCGTTGACCGACGCCCGGGCGCGCAGCAACTGGGCGCGGGCGTCGGCCGTCCGGTCCAGTGCGGCGTAGTCGGCCGCGATGTTGAGATGCAGCGAGGGGAAGAACGCGCGCAGCGCGACGAGGGGGTGACGCGGGCCCGGCCCGTCGGCGACGCTCGACTCCCCGGGAGCGGATCCGCCGCGGTCGGGCCGCTCGGTGACGAAGCCCTCGGCCGCCTCCAGGGCTCTCAGGTCCCAGTCGAGCTCGTCCCTGGGGTCGTCCTGGGTGTCGGCCATGTAGTGGGCGAGGGTGCAGCGGTGGAAGGCGTCTCCGTGCGGGCCGATCTCGTGCCACAGCGCCGAGAGGCGGTTGCGGGCCTCTTCCCGGTCACCCGCGCGATGCAGCATGATCGCCTGGCCGATCCGGGTCAGCACGCCGTCCTCGGACGTCGCCTCCCGCCGCTTGTCCATCACCGCGCACTCCCGGGGTTCGCTCACCACCGTCACTGCTGTTGCCTCGACGCTAACCGCCGCTGGAAACCTTCGCGCGGTGTGCGCGACGCACCGGGTGGCCGGGCCCGCCCGGCGGATCGCGCGGACGGGCACTGCGCGGGCCGCCAGGACTCAGCCCAGGTCAGGGATCCGCCAGTCGATCGGGGTGTGCCCCTGTGCGGCGATCGCGTCGTTGATCTGGGTGAAGGGGCGGGAGCCGAAGAACTTCTTCGCCGACAGCGGGGAGGGGTGCGCGCCCTGCACCACGGCATGCCGCTCCTCGTCGATCAGCGGCAGCTTCTTCTTGGCGTAGTTCCCCCAGAGCACGAAGACCGCCGGGTCGGGCCGGGAGGCCACCGCGCGGATCACCGCGTCGGTGACCTTCTCCCATCCCTTGCCCTTGTGGGAATTGGCCTCGGCCTCGCGGACCGTCAGGACGGCGTTCAGCAGCAGCACGCCCTGCTGGGCCCAGGGCATCAGATAGCCGTTGTCGGGGACGGGGTGGCCCAGCTCCTCCTTCATCTCCTTGTAGATGTTCCGCAGCGACGGCGGCGTCCTCACACCGGGCTGCACGGAGAAGCACAGGCCGTGCCCCTGTCCGGCGCCGTGGTAGGGGTCCTGCCCGAGGATGAGCACCTTCACCTGGTCGTAGGGCGTCGCCTCCAGCGCCGCGAAGACCTGCTCGCGGGGCGGGTAGACCGGGCCGTTGGCCCGCTCCTGCTCGACGAAGTCGGTGAGCTCCTTGAAATAGGGCTTCTCCAACTCCTCGCCGAGTACCCCGCGCCAGGACTCGGGCAGCATGTCGGTCACCACGTCAACAACCTCCGGTGTGCGTTGCGTTCTCCGTCACAGAACCTACCGGCGACCACTGACAACGCCGTCCGCGGGCCGATGCGCCGGGACCGCCACCGGCGGCCGGCCCGCGTCAGGCGGTGTCGAGGCGGGCCCGCTGGACGGGGTCCAGGCGCAGGTCGAGCGCCGCCAGTCCCTCGTCCAGCTGCGCCACCGAGCTCACGCCCAGTACGGGCACGACGGGCAGCTCGCCGCCCATCAGCCAGGCCAGCACCACCTGGTTCACGGTGGCCCCGCACTCCGCCGCGACCTCCGCCAGTACCCGCAGCCGGGCCACCGAACCGGGGTGGTCGTAGGCCTCCGGCAGCGGACGGTCGGCACGCGCATACGCCCCTCCCATCAGCGTCCCATACCCGACCGGCGTCAGATCGGGGTGCGCCGCCGCGTAGTCGAGCAGCTCCTCGTCGGTCTCCACATGGTGGCCGCAGGGCAGGCCCCGGCGCGGCCGCAGATAGGTGTGCCGCCGCTGGACGGCCCTGAAGCCGGGCAGCTCGCGCCCGGCGGCGGTGTGCCGGGCCTCGGCCAGCCGCCAGGTCCGGTGGGCGCCGGCGCCGAGTGTGCCCACCCTGCCGTCCTGGACGAGGCCGGCCAGCGCCTCGACGGTCTCCTCCAGAGGCACCGAGCGGTCCTCGAGGTGCGCGTAGTACAGGTCCACCCGGTCGGTGCCCAGCCGGCGCAGGCTGCCCTCGATGCCGGCGCGTACGGCCGCCGCGGACAGGCCCTCCGCGTTGGCGGGCCACCGGGCGCCGCGGGCCGGATCGGGCCGGGCGCCGACCTTGGTGGCCAGCACCGTGCGGCCGGCCGCGCCACGGCTGCGCAGCCAGCGGCCGAGCAGCAGCTCGCTCTCGTCGCCGGTGGCGCCCGGCACCCAGCAGGCGTAGTGGTTCGCGGTGTCGACGAAGGTGCCGCCGGCCGCCGCGAAGCGGTCCAGGATCGCGAACGAGGTCGGTTCGTCGACGGTGGTGCCGAACGGCAGCGTCCCCAGGCAGACGGCGCTGATCCGGGGCCCTTGATCGCCGCCGAGCGTGCGGTAGTGCATGGCATGCCTCCCTGGCAGGTCCGCCGACGCGGGTGGTGCCGGCCCCTGAGGGACCGGCACCACGGACTCTGCCTCTTGGAGCGCACACCAAGGCAAGGCCGCCTCGCGGCCCGCCCGGCGGTCAGACCCCGGCGTTGAGGAACAGACCGCCGTCGACGACCAGCGTCTGACCGGTGATCCAGCCCGAGGCGCCGGACAGCAGGAAGGCCGCGGCCCCGCCGATGTCCTCCGGGACGCCCAGCCGCGCCATCGGGTAGCCGGCCGCCGCCTCCTCCTCGCGGTCCTCGTAGAGCGCCGCCGCGAACTTGGTCTTGATCACTGCCGGCGCGATGGAGTTGACCCGCACCACGGGCGCGAACTCGTGGGCGAGCTGCACCGTGAGGTTCACCATCGCGGCCTTGCTGATGCCGTACGCGCCGATGAACGGCGAGGCGTTCAGCCCGGCGATCGAGGCGATGTTGACGATCGCCCCGCCGTTGTCCTTCTGCCAGGCGTGCCAGGTGCGCTGGGCGAAGCCGAGCGCGGAGATGACATTGGTCTCGAAGACCTTGCGCGCGACATTGAGGTCGAGGTCGGCGATCGGGCCGAACACCGGGTTCGTGCCCGCGTTGTTGACGAGGTAGTCGACCCGGCCGAAGGCCTCCATCGCGCGCTCCACGGCGACGGCCTGGTGCGCCTCGTCGTGCGCCTTGCCGGCGACGCCGATCACCCGGTCCGCGCCGAGCTTCTCGGCGGCTTCCTTGAGGGCGTCCTCGTTGCGGCCGGTGATGACGACCCGGTCACCGCGGGCCACCAGGGCCTCGGCGATGCCGTAGCCGATGCCGCGGCTGGCGCCGGTGACCAGTGCCACCTTGCCGGAGGGCTCGGGGAGCCCGCTGTCCTGCTCGGTCATGTCCTGTGCTCCTGAGGTGGGTGGTGCGGCGGTCAGTTGAGCGGGCCGCCGGCGACGTACATGACCTGGCCGGACACGAAGCCGGCCGCGTCACCGGTGAAGAAGGCGATCGCGTTGGCGATGTCCTCGGGCCGGCCGACCCGCTGCACCGGGATCTGGGTGGCGGCCGCGGCCTGGAAGTCCTCGAAGCCCATGCCGACGCGCTCGGCGGTGGCCGCGGTCATGTCGGTGACGATGAAGCCGGGGGCGACGGCGTTGGCGGTGACGCCGAACTTGCCGAGTTCGATGGCGAGCGTCTTGGTGAAGCCCTGCAGACCGGCCTTGGCCGTCGAGTAGTTGACCTGGCCGCGGTTGCCGAGCGCCGAGCTGGAGGAGAGGTTGACGATCCGGCCGAACCCGGCGTCCACCATGTGCTTCTGGCAGGCGCGGGACATCAGGAACGCGCCCCGCAGATGCACGTTCATGACCGTGTCCCAGTCGGTCTCGCTCATCTTGAACAGCAGGTTGTCGCGGAGCACACCGGCGTTGTTGACGAGGACGGTCGGCGCGCCGAGCTCGGAGGCGACCCGGGTGACCGCCGCCTCCACCTGCTCCGCGTCCGAGACGTCACAGCCGACCGCGATGGCCTTGCCGCCGGCCGCGGTGATCTTCTCGACGGTGTCCTTGCAGGCCGCCTCGTCGAGGTCGAGTACGGCGACGACACGGCCCTCGGCGGCCAGGCGTACGGCGGTGGCCGCGCCGATACCGCGGGCCGCGCCCGTCACGATGGCGACGCGCTGCTCGGTGGTGGACATGCGGGTTCTCCTCACCCTTGAAACCTCGACAAGCGGTCCGCCGCACCGATCCCGTAGGTGAGCAACCGCTTAGTACCCTGAGCAGGGCTGACGCTAGAAGCCCCGCCACGCGCTGTCAACGCCCCACCACCGCGCCGTTGCCGACCTCACCTCGACGCGCACCGCGACCGGCGCGTTCTCGCCATATATACGGGCTCTCGCTACGCATACGGGTTCTTGCCATACATACGGGCTCTCGCCACACATAGCGGGCCTCGTCGTATATACAGGCCATCGCCATACATAGCGGGCGCCCGGCCCGCCCTAGGGCAGACCGGGCGCCCGTGCCGAGGCGTCCGCCACGTCAGCGCACCAGCAGCTCCAGCAGCCGCTCCGCCTCCGCCGCGGGGTCGGCGGTCAGGCCGGTGTGCACCGGTCCGGGCTGGACGATGGTGCTGCGCGGCGCAATCAGCCAGCGAAAACGCCGCCCCGCGTCGTCGCCGGCCGCCTGCCCGGCCCGTTCGCCGCCCTCGCAGATGCCCTCGACGGCGCAGAGCGCGGCCCGTACGCCGGCCACGTCGGCCGTGGGGTCCAGGGCCAGCAGCCGGGCCTCGTCCAGATGGGTCCTGGCCTCGACGAAGCGCCGGGCACGGCAGTACACGACCACCCCGGCATTGATCATCTCGCCGCGCTCCACCCGGGGCACGACCTTCAGCAGGGCGTACTCGAAGACATCGCGTCCGTTGTGCAGACCGGTCACTTCACTGCCCTCCGCGGCAACTTTCCGGCCAGCCATTCCGGGGCCTGCGAGGGCTTGTCCTTGGTGGGCTCCCCGATGGTGATGTGGTCGCTGATCGTCTGGGCGCGGGCCAGCAGCGTCTTGACGTACGCCTGGCGCAGCAGGTCCGGCGAGTCGAAGCCGGGCTCGTCCGTCAGCCATTCGTCCGGGACGTCCGCCGCGATCTCGGTCAGCAGCTCCTCGGTGATCTGCGGCGCGAACTCGGCGGCCGCCGCCTCGATGTCCGGGCCGAAGGTGGCCAGCACATGGTCGGAGGCGTCGTAGGGCCGGGCCGCGGCCTTCTCCGCGCTCGGCCAGTTGTGGTGCCAGATCATGGCGGCGCCGTGGTCGATCAGCCACAGTTCGCCGTGCCAGACCAGCAGATTGGGGTTGCGCCAGGACCGGTCGACGTTGTTGATCAGCGCGTCGAACCACACCACACGCCCCGCCTCACGGGAACCGACCTCGAAGGCGAGCGGATCGAAGCCCAGCGACCCGGGGAGGTAGTCCATCCCCAGGTTCAGCCCCCCGCTGGCCTTGAGCAGCTCCTGGACCTCCTGGTCGGGCTCGCCGAGCCCGATGACGGGATCGAGCTGCATCTGCACCAGGTCCGGCACCCGCAGCCCGAGCCGACGGCCCAGCTGGCCGCAGATGATCTCCGCGACGAGGGTCTTGCGGCCCTGTCCGGCACCGGTGAACTTCATGATGTATGTACCGAGATCGTCTCCCTCGACGATTCCCGGAAGCGATCCGCCCTCACGCAAGGGCGTGACATAGCGAGTCGCCATGACTTCGGTCAGCATTTTCCCAGGCTATAGGAATGCCCGACCTTACAATCCACGCCGCCCCAAGACCCGTCCCCGCAGGGAGCCAACCCCCCTCAACCGTGGGGAAAATGCGGGCAGTTTCGACCGGCAGACGCTTCCCGCGCCTTCCCCGCATCCCGCGCCTTCCGACAGCCCCGATGACGGTCCAGAACAGACCCCCCTTTCACACTCGTGCGTGGTCGAGCTGCCCGGGCAGGTACGAAACCCGACGCTCCCATCTGAGGCAATCGGCTGGACGGAGCGAGGAAAGCCGCAGGTCGGCGGCATCGTCAACCGGCACCGCACCGGAAGGCGCCGCGCCCGATAGCGCGACGGCGGGAACGGCCGTAGACAGGAACTACGAGTGAAGAGCGGGCGATACCGCTTACGCGGATTGCCGACGAAGGGAGGCACCGTGACTGTGGTGCCACAAGGCGGAGGCCCCGTTTCCCGAGGCGGCGGGGGCTCGGGAAGTCTCTACGACATCCTCGACCTGATCTTGGACCGAGGTTTGGTCATCGACATCTTCGCCCGGGTGTCGCTGGTCGGCATCGAGATCCTCAAGATCGATGCCCGCATCGTCGTGGCCAGCGTCGACACCTACCTCCGGTTCGCGGAGGCCTGCAACCGGCTCGATCTGGAGGCCGGGGACAAGAAGCCCCAAGGCCTGCCGGACATGGTCGGTGAGATCACCCAGGGCGGCTCGCAGGGCCAAGCCAAGGGAGCCCTCAGCGGCGCCGTCGAAGCGGTGAGCGACGCCCTCAAAGGGGGCAGCGACAACGACGACGAGGGGTCCGAGGAGCCCGAGGACGAGGAAAGCCGCGAGGAGCCCGTGCGAAAGCGGGAACGACCGGCCCGCCGGCCGGTCCGGCGCCGAAAGGCATGAGCGATGGCCGTCTACGTCTACTCCATCGTCGCAACCACCCACCCTCAGCGCTTGGACGGCCTCGACGGCGTCGGTGACCCGCCCGGCAAGCTGCGCACGCTGTCCGCGGGGAAGCTTTCCGCCGTGGTCAGTGAGGCACCCGAGGACCTGCGGGCCGAACGCCGCGACCTCGACACGCACCAGGCCGTCCAAGAGCGGCTGATGGCCGACGGCACCGTCCTACCACTGCAGTTCGGCTTCACGGCCACGGATGACGACGCTGTCCGCACGGTGCTGGAGGAGGATGCGGACGGCTTCACCGAGCGGCTACGGTCGCTGGAAGGCTGCATCGAGTACCGCCTCAAGGCCGCCCAGGACGAGGACGCGCTGCTCCGCCGGATCCTCGCCGCATCCGACGAGGCGCGCAGCCTCAACGAGCAGATCAAAAGCGGTCAGGGCGGTCCGGACCTGCCGCTCACCCTCGGTGAGAAGGTCGCCCAGGAGGTGCAGGCCCGCCAGGACCGTCTCTCCGCGTCGATCGTCGAGGCGCTGCGGAGCCTGACCCGGGACGAACGCATGACACAGCCAACGGGCGACGACTTCCTGAGCGTGTCCTTCCTGGTGGACCGGGAGCACGAAGACCGCTTCCGCACCACCGAGAAGGAGCTCGCCGACGAACTGGGTGCCGACCTCGACCTGCGGCTGCGCGGCCCGCTGCCCCCGTACAGCTTCGTCTAGGGACGAAGACCATGAGCCCGTCTCAAGTGCCCGGTGGGCAGTGAGAAGGCACGGTCATCTCATTTGGCGAGTCGGGCGGTGGCAGATGGATGGCGGCGGCGATGCTCGTCTCCTTCCGCGAACTCCTCTGCCAGGCAGAGGAGTTGGGAGCGGCAAGCCGACCTGAGGGGGACTTGAAAACCTCGCCCGCCAAGGGGAGGGTCATTCAAACAAACAGTCGGAAGCAAGGGAGTCGAACGATGGAAACGCGAGACCCCGGCGCACCCTGGGGCACCACCCGCATGGCACCGTATGCCGAGACCGGCACGGTTTCCCTGCGCACCCCGGTGATCGACCCCGCAACCCAGATCGCCGTCGTCATCGACGAACACGGCCGCACGGTCGAACTCCACAACCACCAGACCAGCAGCAGCACCTCGAACTCCACGAGTACCAGCAGCGTCGACAGCTACGACTCCGACGACTCCACGGACTCCGACCACGACTGATGTCGACAGGACCGAGCGGGTCGGTGCTGGTATTGACCAACCCGCACGACGTGACCACCGACGTGGTGCTGCGGATCCTCGCGGAACGCCAGGTCCCGGTGGTCCGTCTCGACCCCGGCACCGACTTGCACACAGGTGCCGTGCTTACCGCCACGTACCGCACGGGCGACCAGCGCGGCACCTTGCGCACGCCGAGCCGCAAGCTCGACCTCACCGAAGTGCGCTCCGTCTGGACGCGCCGTCCCTCGCCCTTCGACGGCCCGCCAGAACTGGACGGACAGGAACGCCGGTTCGCGGCCTCGCAATCCCTGTGGGGTGTCGGCGGCATCCTGGCGTCCCTCTCCGGGGCCCATTACGTCAACCACCCGTGGAACAACCGGGCGGCGGAGTACAAACCCGCCCAGCTCGCCGCCGCACAGCGCTGCGGCCTCTCGGTCCCCAGCACGCTGATCACCAACGACCCGGACCAGGCACGGGAGTTCGCTGCCCACCAGACCGGAGGGGTGGTCTACAAGCCGTTGTGGAACACCCGCTACACGGTTGACGGCCAGGCACGACAGGTGTGGGTGCGGGAGGTGCGCCCGCACGAGATCACCGCCGCCGTGGCCGTCTGCCCGCACCTGTTCCAAGCCAAGGTGGAGAAGGCGTTCGACGTACGTCTCACGGCTGTCGGCAACCGGCTGTTCGCGGTCCGGATCGACAGCCCGGATCTCGACTGGCGGCAGCGGCAGTCCCTGATGGAGTGCGCGCCGATCGCCGTCCCCGACCGGGTCGCGCTCTCGGTGTCCGCCTACCTCACCAGGTCCCGACTCGCCTTCGGCGCGTTCGACTTCGCGGTCACGCCCACCGGCGACTGGTACTTCCTCGAATGCAACCCCAACGGACAGTGGGCATGGCAACCCGACTCGATCACCGAGTCGATCGCCCATGCCATCGCTGACGAACTCCAGAAGGGCCCCGAAGCGTGAGCCGCTCCGCGTCGCTCAGCGGCTCGGAGTACGGCCGTCCACCCCGCGCGCCTGTGAGGTTGAGCCCCCGTCGGCGCTCCCAGAGGGGTCCTCGTTTCCCGTATGAGACATTGCCGCCCGTACGCCTTCCATGACTGCTTGGACAAGGCCCTGACCCACCAGCACCCACATGGAGGCAGTGGCCCAACGGAACGCCTCCTCGGCCAGCTCAGGAGCTGCGCCGGTCCCTTCGGGGTGCTCCGTACCGGACCATGCCAACAGGTCGACTTCCACATGGGTGAGCTTGCCGACGAGGCCGATCCACACAAGAACGAACGACGTCGCGACATAGAAGCCGGCGCCGCGCCTCCTCGCCCGTCCCGGGGAGTCCGGGTCCCCTGCGGGGCGCACTTTCATGAAGGGCTTCAGGAACTGATGCATCAGGAGGCTGCTGACAGCGACTTCAGCGATGATCACCGTCGTCACGATGGCGACATAGTCCTGACTCATGGTCCACTTCATCTGCGCTCCTCGGCCCGGGGGTGATGGCGTTCACTGCGTCACTCGCCGAGTTTCGACCTGCGGCGACGCCCATCCCACCGCCTTCCGCCGCCGACTGTCCCGTTGTTCGCCGAGGGTGATCACCTGACCGGCCCGCAACGTGATCACCCACGGGAGCTGGGTGGGACGCCGGCCGAGCCGGCGGAGGTCACGAATCCGATCGGTGTCGATGCCGCCGATGGCCCTTGGAGGCGTGTCCTGTCAGCCGGTCTCCGCGAGCGCTGCGATGCCGTCGAGCACGCAGGTGAGGCCGAAGTCGAGCGGGTCCTCGTCGCTGGGTGCGAAGGCGCCTTCGGCGACGGCGCGGGTGAGGGCCGGGAACCGCTCGCCGTGGCGGGCGAGTTGGTCGGTGGTCAGGCGGTCCCAGTCCGCGCTGGATTCCTCGTCGTGGTCGAGCATCTGTTGCGTGAGGCCGCGGACGTGAGCCAGGACGAGGATCACCGCGTCGTGCCGCTGACGGGCGGTGAGGCGGGAGGGCTCGAGGGCGGCCAGGGCGGCGTCGAGCCAGGCCACCTGGTGGGGGCCCATGGCCTGTCGGCGCATTCCGGTCGCGGTCAGGATCCAGGGGTGGGCGCGGTAGACGTCCCAGCAGGCGCGGGCCCAGGCATCGAGGCGGGGACGCCAGCCGCCGAGGACGCGGGTGAGGTCGGGCGGATCGCCGAGCACGGTGTCGACCATGAGGTCGATGAGGTCGGGTTTGCCGGGGACGTAGCGGTAGAGGGCCATGGTGGTGACCCGCAGCGTCTCGGCGACTCGCTGCATCGAGAGGGCCTCCAGACCCTCCGCGTCGGCGATCTCGATGCCGCAGCGGGCGACCTCGGGTGGTGTCAGCTTCGGCTTGGGGCCTCGGCGCGGGCGGTCGGCTTCGCCCCACAGCAGCGCGAGGCTGGTACGCGGATCCCGCTTGCTCTCTCTGTTCGCCGGCACGGCACCGGACTCCCTTCCCGTCTCTCACGCCTGCCCCTGCGGGTGCCCTTGCCGGACGTCGGCGATCCGGGCCGAGCGGGACCGTCAGGGGATGTTCACGGGTTGTTGCCACCCACCCAAAAACTGTGTACAACATACACAGCTACCAACTGCGTAGCACATACACAGTTTCGCTTCTGGGGGTTCTCATGCTCGGCACCGTTCTCACCGCTGCCACCACGGCCGTCGTCGCCGCCCCGGCGGCCGGCCTCCTCGCCCGCCGCGGAATCGTCCGCTCCCGCAACGCCCGCCTCCTCGGCATCACCGGCGCCCAGGGCATCGACGAGCGGTACTTCACCCGCATCGGCGGGATCGACCAGTGGCTCTCCGTCCGCGGGGAGGACCGCACCAATCCCGTCATCGTGGAACTGCACGGCGGCCCCGGCTCCGTGAACTCGATCCTCATGAACCGCACCCGCGACTGGGAGCGGCACTTCACCCTGGTGCGCTGGGACATGCGGGGCGCCGGCAAGACCCTGCGGCACTCCGGAGCCGACGGCCAGGGTGAGCTGACCTTCGCGCGACTGCTGGCGGACGCCGTCGAAGTGGTCGAGCACGTCCGGGCCCGGCTCGGCGTGGAGCGGGTCATCGTGCTGGGGCACTCCTTCGGCAGCGCTCTCGGACTGCGCCTCGCCCGCAGCCACCCGCAGCTGGTCGCCGCCTTCGTCGGCACCGACCAGAAGGTCTTCGACGGCGGCCGGGACACCTCCGACTACGCAGCCCTGCTGGACCGGCTCCAACGGGCGGGCAAGGAGCAGGAGTTGGCGGACGTACGGAGGATGGGGCCGGATGCGCGCGCCTGGACGGCCGAGCAGCACAGCCACTTCAGCCGCTTCGCCTCCGCGACCGACCCGCAGACCTTCGGCGCCATGAAGTCCGTGGTGATGAAGTCGCTCTGGTATTCGCCGCTGCACTCACTGCGTGAACTGATCACGTTCTTCCAGGGCTTCAAGGCCTCCGCCGAGGTGCTGCCCGGCACGGCATCGTTCGACGACTGGGCGGACGGCACCCGCTTCGACGTCCCGTTCTTCGTCGTCCAGGGCGCCGACGACCTGGTCAACACGCCTGCCCGGGCCCGTTCCCTCTTCGACGCCGTCGAGGCGCCGGTCAAGGAGTTCGCCCTGATCGAGGACGCAGGCCACTTCGCCGCCTACAAGCACCCGGACCGCTTTCTCGACTTCCTGCAGACCCGTGTCCGCCCCGCCCTCGCCGACACCGGCCCGTACGCGGCATCCAGGGACATGCTCGGCGGCGAGGACCTGCCGGCCCGCGCCACGTCCGCCGCGCACCAGGACCGGTCACCACGAGAGTCATCCGCCATTGACTCCAACTCCCTTGTCTGTCAGTCGAATTGAGACATAACAGAGGGCTTGTATGATGACTGAGACCTGACATGGGAGGTGGGGGAACGGGTAGGTGCCGACGACGGGGCCGACAGCAATCGCTAGGAGCCACGGCATGACGAATGACGGCGCCACGACGGCAGCGACGGCACGGACATCCACAGGGAGCAGGCCCACGGAGCGCCTGCGCACAGGGCCCGCGGAGCCTTTGCCGTTGATCGAGGAACCGCGGTGCGTCGCCCCGGCCGACGCACGGGACCTGTCGCCGCTGTTCCTCGAACGACTCGCCACCACTGAGGAGGGAGCTCCGGAGTACCAGTACGCGCGCAACACCCTCATCGAGATGAACCTCTCCCTGGTCCGTTACGTCGCCCGGCGGTTCAAGAACCGAGGCGAAAGCGTCGAGGACGTGCTGCAGGTCGGAGCCGTCGGTCTGATCAAGGCGATCGATCGCTATGACGTGTACCGGCAGGTCGAGTTCACCACCCTGGCCGTCCCTTACATACAGGGTGAGATCAAGCGCCACTTCCGTGATCAGACCTGGGCCGTCCATGTGCCGCGACGGCTCCAGGAACTCCGTACCGATCTCGCTCGCACCCGCGAACGGCTGGCCGCGGAGGGCAATCATGAGCCCTCCGCCGCCGAACTCGCCGCGCAACTGGGGCTGGCGGAGGACGAGATCCTCGAAGGGCTCGTCGCCTCCAACGGCTACGACGCCGATTCCATCGACCGGCCCCTTCAGACAGGTGGCAGCAAGCAGCGGGGGCTCGTTGCCGATCTCGTCGGCGACGACGACCCCGCCCTGGACCTCGCGGAGCACGTCCAGGCCCTCAAACCGCACTTGGCACAGCTCGATGCCCGGGAACGCAAGCTCCTGCGACTGCGTTTCGGAGCGGAGATGACACAGGCCCAGATCGGGGAGGAGCTCGGTGTCACCCAGATGCAGATATCGCGGCTGTTGAACCGAACGTGCAACAAACTGCGCGAGAGCCTCCTCATCGAGGAGTGAGCTGCGAGCACCGCCGCCGGCACGAGCACGGGTCGCGCAGTCCGCTGCGGCCGGTCACCCGTCTCCCATCTCCCTGCGGTCCTTCTCGCTCCATGTGCGGGTGTCCCGGGGTTCGACGTAGGGCTCCTCCTCAGCGGGATGGCCGCCGGCGATCGCGCGTTCCCGGGCCAGTTCGGCATCGAACTCCAGCCCCAGCAGGATCGCGAGGTTCGTGATCCACAGCCACACCAGGAAAATGATCACTCCGGCCAGGGTGCCGTAGGTCTTGTTGTAGGAGCCGAAGTTCGCCACGTACAGCGCGAAGCCCGCCGAGGTGATCATCCAGATCACCAAGGCCAGGAAGCTGCCGGGAGTGATCCACCTGAATCCGCGCACTCTCGCGTTCGGTGCCGCCCAGTACAGGATCGCAATCATGACGGTGACCAGCAGGACCAGGACGGGCCACTTGGCGATCGACCACACCGTCAGCGCGGTCTCCCCCACCCCCAGGGCGGCGCCGAGCTGCCTGGCCAGGGCACCGGTGAACACCACGATCAGCGCGCTGACGCAGGCCAGGATCATCAGCACCAGCGTCAGAACCAGCCGCAGGGGCGCGACCTTCCACACCGAGCGCCCCTCAGGTACGTCGTACACCGCGTTGGAGGTGCGGATGAACGCCGCCACATATCCCGACGCCGACCACAGCGCCATGAGCAGGCCGACGATCGCCAGGACCGATCCGGTGCCGCTGCCGGCCTGCAACTGCGTCACCGCTTTGGTGATGATGTCGCGTGCCGCGCCCGGGGTGAGCTTGGTGAGGTGGTCCAGGATGCTCCTCGTCGCCGACTCCCCCGCGATGCCCAGCATGGACACCAGCACCAGCAGAGCGGGAAAGAGGGCCAGAATCCCGTAGTACGTCAGAGCCGCGGCCCGGTCGGCGAGTTCGTCGTCCTTGAACTCCGCGGCCGTCCGCTTCAGTACCGCCACCCACGACTTCTTGGCCAAGTCGGTGGGCTGATCCGGAGCTCTGCGCTCCACCTGCTCATCCGGCCCAGGCCGGCCATCTTCATCCCCACGGCCCGCCCCGCAGCCGGCCCGCCGGTTCGCACGGTCCTGGTGCTGATCATCCCGCTTGCGCTGCCACATCGGTGCCATGCCCTACGGATAACCGCGAACCCTGCCGTCTGCACACCCGGCCGGACCGCGGATGCTCCACCCGGCGCCTCGGTGGCCGGGCCCTGCACCGCCGCTCACCGATGGGTACGCGCCACCAGCACCGGCGTGAGCGCCGTCAGGTAACCGCCCGGCCCGGCCGCCCCCTACGCACCCATCGCCGCGCCGCTCCCGCCTCAGTCGCGCGTTTGCGCGCAGGCCAACACGTCAACGGCACGGGTTGCCCTCAAGACCACAGTAAGGCGATCTGGTGGAACCGGCAGGGTCGGTCCATGCGGCCGGGCAGGAAGCGGGCCCCGCACCTGAGCCGGGCTTCGCGGGCGGCCACCGTTGGATAGGCTGAAACTGGCCACTCAGCCGCAGGAGGGGATCATCTGGTCCCAGCTAGGGAGGTCGGTCATGGGCGGTCCGCTCGCGGAATCCCGGATGGTCGCGGTCTACCTCAATGATCACGTGGCGGGCGCCACAGCCGGTGTCGAACTCTGCCGGAGCATGGCCCGGGCTCACCGGCGTTCGGGGCTCGGCGGTGACCTGAAGAACCTCGCCACGGAGATCTCACTCGACCGGCAGGCACTGCTCCGTCTCATGAACTCCCTCGGCGTTCCCGTCCGCCGGTACAAGGTCTACGGAGCCTGGGCGGGCGAGAAGATCAGGCGAATGAAGTCCAATGGCCGCGCCCTCCGTCGTTCCGGTCTCAGCACGGTCGTCGAGCTGGAGGCGCTGCGTCTCGGCGTCGAGGGCAAGGCACTCCTTTGGCGCACCCTCCTCAACTGGGCGCCCCGGGAACCGCGCCTGGACACCCGACGTCTGAACGAACTCCTGGACGGAGCGCGGCAGCAGACAGAGGCGCTGGATGTGCTGCACACCCGGGCCACCACAACGCTCCTGTCCGACCGGTCCGGCGAACGGAACACCTAAGCAGGCCGTATCGGCCGGCCTCGGCACGGCGCTGACGCCGCTCGCCACGCGCCGCGGAGGTTGCGGCCTCTTCCGGCCCGGCACCGGCCGAGCCCGGGAGGCGGGAGGCGGCAGAGGGCGCTGCGGTGAGGCAGGCGTGCGACGCTGGAGAGGAGAGGAGGCTCCGCCCAAGTGGTGGTGGAGCCGTAGCTGCCCCCGGACCGGAGCTCCTGCCCTCGCCCGGCGCTGTTGCAGAGCCCGGACGAACGGGCCGGAGCCGAGCGGCCGCGGACCGCATCCGGTGTGGTTCCGGCTGCCCGGCGTGTGGCCGGCCGCCGAGCCCGAAGCCGTCGCGCGTCGCTCGTCGGCGCGCCCGGACCGGCTGTCGCAGCGCCTCGGAAAGGCAAGCTGGCCATGGAGCACGACCCCGACATCATCGAGGAGCTGACCGCCGACCACCGCGAGGCGGACGAGCTCTTCGAGCAGTACTACGAGCGGGCCCCCGGTTCCATCCAGCGCAAGCTGCTCCTGGACGCACTGACCATCGAGCTGGTCCGCCACGCGGTCGCCGAAGAGAGCTACCTCCATCCCGCCGTGCGCGAACACCTGGAGCACGGCGGGCGCTGGGCGGACAACGAGATCGCCGAACACAGCAGCATCGAGGAACGGCTCCAAGACCTCGAAGGGCGCGAGGCCGACGACCGTGACCTCGACCGGCTCGTACGAGAACTGCACACCGAGGTCGCTTCGCACGTGGAGGAGGAACGCCATCTCTTCCGCCAGGTGCGCACCGGCGTCCCGCCCCTCGTCCTCGTAGACCTCGGCAGGAAGGTCCGCGAGGCGCGGAAGGCCGCCCTCGCCCGCCTTCAACCCCAGGCACCCGGCATCCCGCCCCTGAGCAGGCTCCCGGCCCCCGGGCTGGGGCTGGTCGACCGTGTGCGCGACCACGCCGCGGGCCGCGGCCACCCCGTCACCAGCCGATCGAAGCCCCGCTGAATCGAAGCCCTCTGAAGAAAGGCGGGAGAGATGCCCGTAGCACGCGACATCATGACCTGTGGAGCCGAATTCGTAGGGACCGAGGACAGCATCCTGGACGCTGCCCGCAAAATGACCGAGCTCGGGGTCGGAGCCCTCCCGATCTGCGACAGGGACAACACCCTCAAAGGCGTCCTCACGGACCGCGACATCGTGATCAAGGTGCTGGGCGAGGGCCGGGACCCGCAGCAGACCTGTGCCGGTGACCTCGCGCAGGGCGAAGCCGTCACCATCGGCGCGGACGACGGTGCGGACCAGATAGTCGCGACCATGGCCCGCCATAGGGTCCGCCGTCTGCCGGTCGTCGACGGCAACCGCCTCGTCGGCATGATCGCCCTCGCCGATGTCGCCCATGCGCTGCCCGCGCCCCAGGTCGGAGACCTCCTGACCTCCCTGTCCGTGGACTGACCGTCCCGCCCGGCCCTCCGGCCTGCCTCTGGGAGTCCCCCGGCACCAGGATCTCCCCGCGCGAACTCCAGCCGCTTCCGTACGCACACTGCGCCATCTGGCCTCTGTGGCGCGCTGAGCGCCCGAATCCGTGAGGTCCTGGTTCAGCCGGCCCCGTCTCTCGGCCGGCAACGGAAGGCCGGCGACCCGCGGGCCTGACCAAGCCAGTCTTGGAGGAGAGCACCATGGCAGCCTGCGAGGTCTGCGGAAACGACTACGAGATGGCCTTCGAGGTCCGCGCGGCCGGCGCCGTCCACACCTTCGACAGCCTCGAATGCGCGGCACACAAACTCGCGCCCATCTGCGACAACTGCGGCTGTCGCATCCTCGGCCACGGCCACCAGACCGATGGCAAGTTCTACTGTTGCGCCCACTGCGCACGCGTCCAGGGACACACCGCACTCACCGACAGCGCGTGAGCGCCCGCCCGTGCGGTCCCAGCGACTGGCGCGGGCGGCAGAGCCCGCTCTGATCGGGTGAGCCCGGCCGCCTGCAGGGCCAGAGTTCCAGCAGGTCAGCGGAGACTGGACGGGATGTCGGGCACCGCGACGGGACGGAGCACCGTCAGCGACTCTTCCTGGCGAGCCATCATCGCAAAGGGGAACCTGTCGATCTCCAAGCAGAGGTCGACATCATCCGGGTGGTATCCGCTCCGCAGACCACCGGCGAGGTCCGCCGCGGCGCGAGAAGTCCTCGCGCGGCGGAGGTACGGGGCCGCCTCGACATCGTCCGCGACCATGCACCGACCGATGTATTCGGCGCAGGCCAGGTCCTCGTCGGCCCGGCCTCCCTCACCGGTGACGACGAACGTCACCGGACCGGAATCCCGGGTCCGCAGGAACCGCGCGGTCGGGCCGGCCACCACGAAGCTCGCGCACAGGACCAGCGGGGCGTTCGCGACGGCCAGCGCGCCCACCGTTCCTGCCGTCGTCTTCTGCACCAGCGTGCGACCGGCGAAATCGCACGACCTGAGCAGGCCGGGTGAGTTCACCGCGTCGAAGCCCGCTGCCGGAGCTCCGTCCTTCAGAGCCAGCCAACCCGAGTGGCCCTCCTTCAGCGCAAGTGCCTCACTCTCCGTTGAGGCCAGCACGATCCTCTCCACGCCACGCGAGAAGGCCCAGGCAGCCACGGTGAAGGCGCGCATGACGTCGATGACGACTGCGACGCGGGGAACGCCGGTCAACTCCGGTATGCCGACGAAGCGATGGTCCATCGCACCATTCTCAGGCCCTGGATCATCCTCAGGACACGGTAGGTCCGGCTGCCGTCGGGATGACGGTCCGCGAAGAAAACCACGTGCACACTCCGCAATCGTCTGACTACCATCTGTGGCTGCTCTCTTCCGTCTTCCTGCCGCTACAGGAGCGCGCCCATGTCCGAAGACACCAGCAGCGACACCCGACCCGGCGTGAAAACACCTGCCGCCATCCCTCCACAGGCCGCGCCGCCGGCAGAAGAACTCGGCGTCCGACGCCTCGGTGTCACAACGGACTTCGGGAGCGTCACGACGTTAGCCATGGCCAAACGCCTGCCGCGGCTCATGCGGCAGGCCATGGCTCTCGGCTGGCGCACCCACAAGAGGTCAGTGGCCGGCATGATCGTGTGCGATGTCGCCGCCGGTGCCATGGACGCGTTCGGTCTGCTGGCGACGACCAGCGTCATCACCTCACTGATCACCTCGGGCGACATCGCCGCCCGCCTCCGGGAGTCCGCCCCCGCCCTGCTCCTCCTGATCGTCGCGGTGGGGCTACGGACGCTGTGCCGGCTCACGGCGAACTGGCTCGCCGACCGCATCGCCCCGCTGGTGGCCCGCGAAGCCGAAATCGATCTGCTGACCGCCGGTACGAAGGCCGAGCTGGTCGCCTACGACCACCCCGGTTACAACGAGCGTTGGGACGCCGCCGACCGAGGCGCCGATGTCTCCCGCGACATCGTCTTCGAAGCCCGTCAGGTCATCTCCGCGATCATGTCGTTCCTCGGCGCGACGACCGTCATCACCGTCATGCACCCGCTGCTGCTGCCGCTGCTCTCCCTCGGTGCGCTGCCGCGTACGGTCTCGGCGATCCGTGCGGCACGGGTGGAGTACATCGAGTCCCGCCGTACCTCGAACGAGCGGCGCCTGCTGTCGATGCTGCGCTCGAGGATCATCGACAAGCGCTTCGCCGACCAGATCCGGTCCGGCACGATGTTCCGGTTCCTCTTCGGCCGCTACCGCACCACCTCGGCCAAGGTGCAGCAGCGCATGCAGGCCGCGGCCTGGCGGTCCGCACGCATCAGCCTCCTCGGCGCCGTCATCTCCGGTCTGTCCTCCGGGATCATCTGGGGCGCGCTCGCTCTCCTGCTGGCCTCGGGCCAGATTTCCGTCGCCAGAGCCGGAACCGTCGTCCTCGCGATGAGGACCGTGTCCACCGCCATGTCGGCCCTCATCTCCGCCTGGGCCCGCCTCTTCCGCACCGGCATGTACATGGACGACTGGTCGTCGTTCCTCGAGGAGGCCGGGGGCCACCAGATGAAGCGCGGCCCCAAAACCCCGCCACCGAGGCCGCGGGTGTTCACCGCCGAGGACATCGTCTTCACCTACCCCGGCGGCCGGGCTCCGGCCGTCAACGGCGTCTCCCTGTCCGTCGGCCGAGGGGAGATCGTCGCCCTGGTCGGCGAGAACGGATCCGGGAAGACCACCCTCGCCAAGCTCATCACCGGCCTCTACCTCCCCGACAAGGGCTCCATCACCTGGGACGGGATCGACCTGGGCGACATCGACCCCGAACAGCTGTGGCGGCAGGTCGCCCACGTCCCGCAGGAGTACGCCCAGTGGCCCCTCACGGCCCGCGAGAACATCAACCTCGGCCAGCCCCGCGAGGACGACCCGCACGGCCTCCAGGCCGCGTCGAAGGCCTCCGGCGCCGACCAGGTCATCGATGAACTCCGCTCCGGCCTCGACACCCTCCTGGCCTCCCAATGGTGGGGCGGGCAGGAACTCTCCGGCGGCCAGTGGCAGCGCATCGCCCTCGCCCGTGCCTTCTACCGGCAGGCCGACCTGCTGGTCATGGACGAACCCACCGCCGCACTCGACGCCCGTGCCGAACACGGTGTGTTCGCCGGCCTGCGCGACCTCGCCCAGACGCGCGGAATCCTCCTGATCACGCACCGGCTCACCAACGTCGCATCCGCCGACCGCATCATCGTCCTCGACCACGGACAGATCGTCGAGCAGGGCAGCTACGGCCAACTCCGCGAAGCCAACGGGCTGTTCGCTGAGCTGCACCGCCTCCAGCACGACCGCTGACCTGATTCCCGAGCACTTGCCGGCCCGCGGCGAGTATGAAGGCGTCCATCGCGTTGCGCGAATCGGCATTTCGTGGCCTGTTCCAGAGGCCGTTACGGTCCGAATCATGGAGTGGAACTTTCAGACGGCCGAAGACCTCGCGGCCGCACTGCGTGCCGGTGAAGTGACCTCGGTGGAACTGACCGACGAGGCGATCGCCCGTATCGAGCGGGACGACCAGGCGATCAACGCGATCTGTGTGCCGGACTTCGACCGTGCGCGGGCCGCCGCACGCGATGCCGACCAGGCGCGCGCCCGCGGCGAGGACCGGCCGCTGCTGGGTATACCGGTGACGGTCAAAGAGTCCTACAACATCGCCGGGCTGCCCACGACCTGGGGCATGCTGCCGCAGGCGAACTTCATGCCGGCCGAGGACGCGGTCCAGGTGTCGCGGCTGAAGGCCGCGGGCGCGGTGGTGCTCGGTAAGACCAATGTGTCAGTGGGGCTGCAAGATATCCAGAGCTTCAACGAGATCTACGGCACCACCAACAACCCGTGGGATCACGGTCGCACGTCGGGTGGGTCCTCGGGCGGATCAGCGGCGGCCCTGGCGTCCGGGTTCGGCGCGCTGTCCATCGGCTCCGACCTCGCCGGCTCGTTGCGCACCCCCGCGCATTTCTGCGGCATCTACGCCCACAAGCCGACACTCGGACTGGCGGCGACCCGCGGCATGGTCGCGCCGCCGGCACCGCCCTTGCCGGTCGACCTCGACCTCGCCGTCGTCGGTCCGATGGCGCGCACCGCCCGCGACCTCACGCTCCTGCTCGACGTCATGGCCGGACCGGACCCGCTGACGCACGGTGTGGCGTACGACGTGACGCTGCCGCCCGCGCGCCACGAGCGGCTCGGCGACTTCCGGGTCCTGGTGCTCGAGGAGCATCCGCTCATTGCGACCGGGTCCGCCGTGCGGGCGGGCGTGAACCGGGTGGCCGACGCGCTCGCCGACGGCGGCGCCCGCGTCGAACGGCACACTCCGCTGCTGCCCGATCTGACCGAAGCCGCCATGCTTTACCGGCAGTTGCTGTTTTCGGGCTCCGTGGCCCGTTTTCCCGTCGACTCCTACGAGCAGCTGCGGATCCAGGCCGCCGGACTGAGCGCGGACGACCAGAGTCTGGATGCGGCGCTACTGCGCGGGATGGTGTTGAGCCACCGCGACTGGATCGAGGCGAACAGCCGTCGCGAGCTCCACCGTCACGGCTGGCGGCAGCTCTTCGCCGAGTTCGATGCCGTGGTGTGTCCGATCACGCCGACTCCCGCGTTCCCGCACGACCACAACCCCGATCCGAGGAAACGCCGGATCGACGTCGACGGCGTCGAGTACCCGTACTTCGACCAGCTCGTCTGGGCCGGTCTGGCCACCATGCCCGGCCTGCCCGCCACCGCCATACCGGCGGGCCGGTCCCCCGAGGGCCTGCCGGTGGGAGTGCAGCTCATCGGCCCGATGTTCGAGGACCGCACGCCGCTGCGGCTGGCCGAACTGCTCGAGCGGAGGATCGGTGGCTTCCAGCCGCCGAAGCAGGGCGTACCACTGCATCAGGGCGCACTGCCGGGGGCTTTGTGCCGGGTGTCCGTCGAGGACCAGGGGCGGAATCACTGCGAGATCCTCGGGTGAGTAACCCGTCGCCGCGAGGGTGGTCGGCCAGGGCGTCTCGACCGCATCGACTGGATGCGATGGGATGGCCGGCCGGCTGCCCACCCGTCATCGTGCGTCGCGTATCCCGAGAACGTATGCTGCGGTGAGCGCAACGGCACGGTCTTCGTCATGTGACAGATCCGCGAGGGCACGTGACGTCGTGATTCCCGGGATATCCGCCAGCGCCTGTGTCAGCCGTCGGCGTGCGGACGATTCGACGGAGCCGTGGGCGAGGCGGTCGACGAGCCTGGTGGCGATCTGATCCGCCCACGCGGGATCGCTTGCCAGCGCGCTCAGCGCATCGGCTGCGTCGACGTCGTTCGTCTCCTCGACGATCATGTCGATCAGCGTCGGGACCGCGTCGGCCACTCCACGTGCCCCGAGCGCCAGAGCGGCATACCTGCGGACCACGATGTCGGGGTTCGCGAGGGCGTCGTGCAGCAGTGCGGTCGCCGTACCGTTCGCGTACTCGGCAACGGTCTGGACGGCACGTTTGCGCACCTCGGCTACTGGTGAGCGGAGCCCCTCCGCCAGCAGCGCCAATCCGCCGTCGCCGGATCGCGCCAAAGCCCATCGAAGGGCTCCGGCGACGTTGGGGTCCGTCTCGCCCAGCGCTGCCTCGACCAGTGCTTCCACTGGCACCGGAACCCCCTCGACCGAGGACAGGGCCGCGCGCTGGCGCGTCCCGGCGCTCTTCGACCCCAACGCCTGGAGGAGCGAAACGACCTGGAGGACGTCGTCCCAGCCGGCGGGTTCCGCGGCACCGATCCGACGAAGTCGCGTGAGCAGCTCCCTCTCGGCTGCGATGCGTTCTCGCGTCCGGCGGATGAGGTCGTCGACGAGCTCCGAGGGTGTGAAGCCGGGATCATCGAGTGCGCGCGTGACGTCACGCAACGACAGCCCCAGTGACCGCAGGCTCTCGATATGGAAGATCCGCCGGATGTCCTCGCTGGAATACTCCCGATAGCCGGCGCCGGTACGGCCCGTCGGCCGCACCAGGCCGAGCTTGTCGTAATGCCTGAGCATGCGGGCGCTCACCCCGGACCGTCGTGCCACGTCACCGATCAACACTGGCTGTCACCTCTCCTGGCCTGTCGTGCCGAGGGCCACGATGCGCTTCGCCTCCTCGATCGCGAACTCGAATCCGGCATCCGGGTCGCGCATCAGCCGTTCCGTGGCGATCGCGTGGGCGCGCACGCGAGGGTCGAGATCCGTCATCGCGGCGCGCAGGGTCGGCATGATCCTCTCACCGAGGGCGATCAGTGCCCGGCTGAGGCTCAGCTGCGTGTCACGTTCGCCGCGCCCGAGCTGTGTCGCCAACCCCGCGGCCAGCTCGGCTCCTTCGCCTTTGGGCACGAGTACGACCGCTGCCCGCCAGGCGCTTCGCGCCACCTCGTCGTCGGCATCGGTCAGCAGCGCCCGTGTGATCGCCGGCCACGCCTGGCGATCCCCGATCTTGGACAGCGTGTGCAACGCCTGGCTTCGTGCCTGTGCGAGCTCCGAGCGGAGTTCATCGACGAGCCCTGGGACCGTCATGGCTGCCGAGTGGCGGGTGAGCGCCCAGGTGAGCATCTCCCGTACGTAGAATTCGGGCTCGATCGCGCATCGCTCGATGAGCTTGTCGACGAACCGCGGGTCCGGGTTCGTGCCGACCGCCAGCGCCGCCCGCAGCCGCACCGACGAGCTGCCGTTCTCCAGCCCCTGGAGAGCCTGCATCGTGTTCGTGTCCTGTTCCGGCATGGTCGTCGGAACCACGCCCTTGGCTGCTCCGCAGTGAAGACCTTGTCACCGTGTCAAGGTCAAGCGGAGCCATGCCGCGGGACCGGCAGGGTGTACGCCGACATCACACAACGCCCTGTGCGACCACCGATACCGTTACTCCCACGGGCCGCGCCGGCGAGGCGTACGCGTGGCCGATCCGTCCCGAGGGATCCGAGCCGGGGCGCCGCCGACCGCCGCATCAGTGCAAGGCGGGCGACCGTGGCCGACTGTCCCCTTGCTGCACGGCAGGCCGTCCTCAGAGCCTCGCGACCTGCTCAGTATCAGAAGCTCACTTCTTCAAGAGCATCAGGAGCAGGGTGACAACCACAACGCCGATACCGATCGCGGCACCCAACACCGGGTTGTAGTAGGCGATGTAGACGGCAAGTCCACCAAGCACGAGGGCGAAGGCAATGCGAAGGTCCATGCCTCCAGGACCCGTGTGGAGCGCGGAGATTTTCATGCCCGGCCGATGAAAAAACCACGGCGGCGGCCGCGTCCTGTAAGCGAGCCCGGGGTTGGTGCCCGGTATGAGGAAAGGGACGACATGGGACAGCGCTCAGGGGACGGGAACTGCTCCGTGGATCCGCCCCCTCGGCTGTCGAAAGACAGGGAAGAGGAACTGAAGGAGGCTCTGCAGACCATCGAGCCGCGGTTGATCGCCTCAGTCACTCGGATCACCCATGACTATCACTTGGCTCAGGACATCACCCAGGAGGTATGTCTCGCGGTCTTCCAGGAGTTCCGTAAGGGCACGAAGTTCGAGAAGCCGGTCATCGTCTTCGCCACGGTGGTGGCCCGCAACAAGATCAACAGCCATTACCGGCGCAAGCATGCCTGCCTGGAGCGGTCCTATGGCGATCTGCCGGAAGACTCACGCTTGTTGGGCATGGATCCAACCGCTGGGCTTGAGTATCTGGAGCTGCTGGAGTCGGTAAAGGCCGCGATCGCCAATGAGCGCCAGGCCGCCGTCTGGGAGCTCAAGCACGTATGGGGCTTGAAGGGTACCGAGATCGCCGAACTGCTGGAGATCTCCTCGGCAACCGTGAGCAGGGAGCTGGCCGACGCCGAGGCGAAGGCCAGGCTCCAGCAGGGCGAGGAGGAAGTCGAACCTGTGTAGACCGAGACCGGGCTCCCGGCGGCTGTCCTTTGGCGGCCGCCGCGCCCCGGCCGCGGCACCAGGGCGGCGGGCGGATGGAACCCGAGCTGAGGACATAGACCACAACAAGGCAGGCCGTGTCTTCAGCGCGGTGGCTATCACCGCTAACCGACAGATGGAGACCTTGTATGAACGACCGTCACTCCTCTCCCCACGAGAGGATGCTGGCCTACCTCCGAGAGGGGGACCAGCTCATTCCTCCAGCCTTGGGCAGCGAACACGATGGGGAAACGCTGTACCGGGCGCTTTCCGGCATCGTGGAAAGCGCTGATACAGACGATCTCGAAACCCACGGCACCTACGGCCCCCGCTACGACTCGCCGATCGCTTGGTACGAGTCCGGGCAGGACGCCGAGCGAGACCGACCGGCGGTGCACCAGTGACCGGACGACGCAGCCCGTTACGACTGAAGATCTCGGCCAGCGGGCAGCTGAACCTGATCGCATGGCTCGTCGCTCTCTGCGCACTACGGCAGGTGTCTGTGGCCGCCGTCTGCATGATTTGTGGCCTTGTACGGGGGTGGCCACAAAACCTCAGGCGGCGCGCAAAGGCATAGGCACACGTAGAACCGAACGGCGCAGCAGCCACAACGGGGAGGCTGCTGCGCCGGCCGGCCCCCTACAGGCGTGAGGGTGGATTGATCGAGGTGGCACCAGCACACCAACGACACCGAGGCCCGGCGAGATTCCTTCTCGCCGGGCTCACCGTCTCAACGCCAGGTAAGGGCAGTGACTGGGGATTCTCCCTCCGTGTCCCTTCGAGCCACCTTTGTGTCGAGCGGCGCTGCGCGAAACACGTCGTTCTCGACACCTGACAACCGGACTACCGGAACGCACGGCGATGGAAATCGCCACCGTTCGCGGCGCGTTGAGCCACACTCTGGTTGAGTTGAAGCGAGCCATCGACGGTCACGAGATGGCGGTGGCGGCATCGCCGCGTACTCCGAGCACGAGTTCCTGGCAGGCGGCTGGGAGGAGGTTCGCGACCGGTCGGTGCGCACTGGTGGTCCACCATGCGCCTGGCAGCCCGTGAGGCCCCGCACCGCAGCGCGGTCCGCTTCGTCCGCGGCACCGTCCCCACCATGCGCGAACTCCTGCTGGGCTTGGAGATTCCCCGCACCTACCTGCTGCCCGAGGCCGACGGCTCGCTCCCAGGCGCCGACCTGCTCGCCGCGGCCCGGCGATCCGGCGCTCGCCGAACGCGCACTCGCAGCCCTGGCCACCCAGCTCCGCGGCCTCGCCCTGCACACCATCCGCCACCAGGGAGACCGGGCCTTCACCCGGAGACGGGCAACTCCGTCGCTCCATGGACCTCGCCACCGGCAGCGCCGGGCTCCTCTTGGCATCCCTCACCGCGCTGAACGGGATCCCGCAGTGTGACGGTTCCGCACCGCTGTTTCCGCTACTCCCAGGCGGGGGTCCAGTTCGGTTGCGTGCCCTCGCGCACAGAGCACAAGTTCGGGGGCACGGCGACCTGCCTTCAGTCGCGGGCTGCCAGAGCCAGGGCGCGCAGGCTTTCCCCACCTCCGACCAGGACGACTCTGTAGTCGGCGGCCAGGAGCATGTTGGAAAGGTCGTCCTTCTGCACCTCGCGAAGAGTCGAGCGTGGGAATTGCTGCCAGCAAGCTTCGCGTTCGCCCTGGATACCGTCGCGGGTAGGCGCTCTGAGCTGTTTTGGATAACGGATCCGGAGATGATGCCCCCCAACCTGGGGGCGTTCGCGGTCGCAGCGCCAGGCGACTCAGCCCTCCCACGAGCACGCATTGCGTACGCCAATGGGCCCGCTGAGAGGCATCGGGCCGAATCCGGCAGGATGGGATTTCATGACGGGTGGGAGAGACGAGTTCGCACAGCTGCTACGGCGCGCCGGGCTGGAAATCGTGGGGGACCGACGGACCGAAGAGGTGCTGCCGCCCCGGGCTGCGTGGCGGCAGGTAGTTGCCTACGAAGCCGAGCCCACCGTGGCGGTCAAGAGTGACAGGCCGGACCTGGTCACGGGGCTCAACGCCCAGTGGCACCGGCTCGCGGTCAGGGACGGGATCATCGGCGAGGACGGTGTGTTCCTCATCGACGTCGCCGGCAACTGGGCGCGCTGCGCGCCCAGGCAGTGGACGCGGGTCCGGCTCACCCCCCAGTGGGACCTCTTCGGCGTGCTGGGTGAGCGGCCCGGCCAGCCGGAGTTCATCACGCTCTCGATGGACGGGAACTCCCTGCTCGGGGCGACTACCGAGGAGTACGAGGTCTGGCTCGTCGCAGTGGACCGGATCAAGGAGCGGCAGGAGGCCGCCGCGCAGGCACGCGCCCAGGAGTCCCAGGAGACGCGGGCAGCCGCCTGGGCGTCGCTGCTTGGGGGGCCGGCTCCTGTGGGCAGGGTGCGCGAGTTGTGGGCACACGGGCTGGCGCTCAACCCCTCCACGCCCGACGCCATACGCACCCGCCTGCTCGGTCTGACGCATTTCGTCATGTGGCGCCCGATGCCCACTGCCTTCGTAGAGGAGGCGATGATCCACCCGGACTGGAAGGTTCGCGAGTTGCTGGCCGAGGTCCAGCCGAACATCTCACCTGAGCAATGGTCCCGCCTGATCCTTGGCGAGCAGCACACCCGGCACCGCTGGATCCTCACGATGCTCGCGGCGGACCGGAGCGCTGAGCTGACCGAGACCGTGCATGAACAGCTCGCCGCCGACTCCGCCGCCCCGGTCCGCGAAGCGGCCGCTCGTCTTCCCGGACTTCCCCCGCGGATAGTGACTGCCCTGGCCGCTGACCCTGATCCGGCCGTGCGAGCAGCGGCCATCCCGGGCGCCTGGCCTCACCTGGGGCACCCGGCCCGGTGCAAGCTCCTGGGCGACCACCACGGAAAGGTACGCAGAGAGGCGCTGCTCCGGCACCACGAGGACCACCCGATGTCCCCATCGGTCTTCGACTCCGAAGACCTCAAAATACGCGCCGCCGAGACCTGCCGCCTGGAGCGTGGCCTCGCCGAAAGCCTGGCCCGCCACGGCGATCCAGCCCTTCGCCGCTCCCTCGCGGGCAACCCGAACCTGGACCCTGACCTGGTCGCGCTCCTCGCTCAGGACACCGAAGAGAACGTCCGCTCTGTGGTGGCCACGCGCCCTGACCTCACCGAGGAGCAGCGGGCAGGCGTCCCCATCGACTTCGACCGACGCGGCCACACCTCCCCGCTCCGCTGGGTCACCGCACTGCACGAAGACCCCGGCGCCATGCGCCGCCTGGCTGTCTCCTCCCACCCCCTCGTGCGCAGAAGCGTTGCCCGCGCCAAGCGGCTCCCACCGGACGTCGTCGAACTCCTCGCCCAGGACGAGGACCGCGTAGTCCAGCTTTTCCTCGCCGAATCCTGCGACGACGCACCCGCCGACATGCTGCTCGAGGTATGGCAATGGTGGACCGGAAGCCTCAGCCACCCTGACCGCCCCCGCAGCCATCCCAATTTCCCCCGCAGCGGCCTCCTGCGCTACGTCGACGACCCGAACCCGCGCATGCGCCGACTGGCCCTCGATGACCCGGAGTCGACACCCGAGCAGGTGGAGCGATTCGGCCGGGACATCGCGGCGGAGGTACGACTGCGAGCAGCGACCGACCCCCGGCTGACGGCCGCCTCGGCTGTGCGGATGCTCGACGACCCACACGAGTCCATCCGTCGTGCGGCGGCTCTGCACCCACAGTTGCCGGCCCGAGTTCTGGTCGAGCTGCTGCGTGACACCGACACCGCACAGGCCGCGGCCAAGCACCCGGCGATACCCGTCGCCGTCATGGAGCAGATGATCCAGCGATTGCAGTCCCCAGCCAGCGCCACCCCGAGGTCTTGACCGTCACCACGGACTCCCCGCCCCCAGCAAGCCCGGCGCCCCCAGGAATCAGCCCCAGTGGATCTCGGTGCCGCCGCCCTGGGCGACCTTGAGCAGCGCCTCGGTGATCACCGCTGCCTCCTCGTCCGTGAGATGGGCCGAGAAGTGCCGCCGGATGCTGCGCAGGTAGACCGGTGCGGTCTCCTTGAGTGCCGCCGCGCCCTCCTCGGTGATGGCGGCCCAGGAGACCCGCTTGTCGGCGGGGTCGGCCTGTTTCGTCACCAGGCCGACCCGGACCATCTCGTCCACCAGCCGGCTCACTCGGGTGCGACTGAGCACGACCCGGTTGGCGACCTCCTGCATCCGCAGGCCGCGCTCGCCGGCGTCCTTCAGCTCCAGCAGTACGTCGTACCACGTGAGCGGGATGCGCCCGTCCCGCTGCACATCGCTCTCGATGGCGCGTACGGCCGCGTTGTGCGCCAGCAGCAGGGCACGCCAGGCGTCGAGTCGGTGCCTTCCCGGGTTCTTTGTGTCGCTCACCAGGCCAGTGTATCCGGCATTGTGTGCGGGCGCACGCACCTGTTAATGTGTGTGCGTACGCACAGATCGGTGACGGCAGCTGCCCGTCATCCAATGGAGGTGTGACTCACATGGTTCGGAAGATCACGCGCGACGAACTCAAGAAGAAGATCGACGCGGGGGCCGCCACGGTGGTCGAGGCGCTGCCCGCGGAGTACTACAACAAGGCGCACCTGCCCGGTGCGCTGAACCTGCCGCACGACGCGGTCGACAAGCTGGCCCCGGGGCTGCTGCCGGACAAGCAGGCCGAGGTCGTCGTCTACTGCGCCAACACGCCCTGCCCGAACTCGCGGATCGCCGCCGAGCGGCTGGTCGAGCTGGGTTACGCCAACGTCCACGAGTACGAAGAGGGCAAGGACGACTGGATCGAGGCCGGGCTGCCGACCGAGACCGGCGCCTGATCCACATATCGGAAACCGGATACGGATGCCCTGTAGCGGGCTTCGCTCGAGGGCATCCGTGTAACGGGAGGGGGAGGAGAGAAATGACCAGTGGAATCGGTCCGACCCGCACGGTCGGCGGCGTCGAGCTGCCGGCCGCCGGGATCTGGAGGGTCGACCCCGGCCACGCCGAAGTCGGCTTCGTGGGACGGCACTTCATGCTCACCAAGGTGCGCGGCCGCTTCACCAAGGTCGACGCGACCGTGGAGGTCGGTGAGCGACCCGAGGACAGCAAGGTGACCGCCGTGATCGACATGGCGAGCGTCGACAGCGGGGACCAGACCCGCGACGACCACCTCCGCTCGGAGGACTTCTTCGATGTGGCGAACCATCCGAAGGCCGAATTCAGTTCGACCTCGGTGAGCTGGAACGGCACGAGCGGCACGCTGACCGGCGAGCTGACCATCAAGGGCGTGACCCGCCCGGTCACCCTCGCCGTCGACTACCTCGGCTATGCGCGTGACCCGTGGGACAACGACCGTACGGTCTTCTCGGCCCGCGGCAAGATCAACCGTGAGCACTGGGGCCTGAGCTGGAACATGGCCCTGGAAACCGGCGGCATCCTGGTCTCCAAGGAGATCGAGCTGGCGCTGGAACTGGAGGCGGTCAGGGAGGGCTGACCGGCTCGAAGGGGAGGGGGGCGGGGGGGGGGGGGGGGGGGGGGGGGGGGGGGGGGGGGGGGGGGGGGGGGGGGGGGGGGGGGGGGGGGGGGGGGGGGGGGGGGGGGGGGG
>NZ_JBWKCJ010000048.1:0-35391 GCF_056436545.1 Streptomyces sp. NPDC043738
ACTCAAGAGAGCAATGTACGGCCGGGCCTCGTTCGAACTCCTCCGGACCCGCATCCTCACCCAGCCATGAGCTTCACGGAACTACGGTCAGATCCAAATTCAGGGATCCCTATCACCCGGCCGGCCGTACCTCGAAGTGGACGTACAAGGCGAACCCCGCCACGGAGGTCGCCGTGGCGTGGACGGCGGCTCAGGACGCCGACGCGAACTGGTCCTGCGCCCACCAGGCCCGGGTGAACGGCACGAGCCTGATCCAGGTCTCGGTGTGCCAGGCCGGTGACGGCCAGGCGATCGTCTCGAAGCTCACCGACAACCTCGCCAAGAAGGTGAGCCGATGATCGCGAACCCGCTCAAGCCTCCTACTCGCCGCCGAGGCATACTGCGGCGCTTCCTCTTACTGGTGCTGGTGGCGCTCCTGCCGGTCGTCGGCACCGCCGCCCCGGCCACCGCAGCCATGGCGCCGACGGGCACCGTCGCACCGCTCGTTCCCTCCGGAGACGTCTCGGCCGCTTCGGCGACTCTCGTACGGGAAGTCGAGGAATTCAACCGTCGCGAGGCGGAGTTCGCGGTGCAGGTGAAGGCGGTGGTCGCCGAGGCAGAGCGGCTCACAAAAAGGGCCGCGGCCCTGCGCGCCGCCACGTCGAGGCTCAACTCCAAGAGCACTTCCGTGAACCAGAAGGCCAGCAACTTCACCTCACGGGCGGCATCCCTGAATGCGAAGGTCAGGGCACACAACAGTAAGCCGCACACCTTCCGGCTGCCCGCGCAGGCCGCCGCGGCCGCCGCCTACGATGCCGAGGCGAGCCAGCTGAGAGCCGAGCAGGCCCAGCTGCGGAGCATGCAGAGCAGCCTGCAGAGCGAGCAGAGCCAGCTCAGGCAGGAAGGGTCCGAACTCAGCTCTCAGAAGTCCGAGCTCACCGCCGCCACCTCGGCGCACGACGCGAAGGCCGCCGCACTCCGGAGCAAGGAACAGCAACTGCAGGCCCTGGGGCAGCGGTTGCTCCAGGAGATGGCCCAGGCCGTGCAGAGTTTCGACGCCAATCCGCCGGACCCGGTGGCGACGATGGACCAGGGCGGCGACGCCGCCAGCCCGCCGCAGTACCGCGACCAGGCGCAGAGCCAGGAAGCCGGCCTCGCCGATAGTCCGTCCGGGCAGCCGCAGGCCTCCGCTCTGAAGGCGTACGCCCAGCGGACCGGCACCACCGTGGACATGCACCCGGGTACGGCATATCTGACGCCTGAAGCGATTCGGCAGCTCCCCGCGTCGCAGGCAGCGCAGCTCGGCAGCCCGTCCACCACGTACGACGGTCTGGTCCGCAAGCCCAACGGGCGTTACAAGGCCCTCCGGGTGCAGGCGCCGGGGGCTACCGAACGCCCGGGACAGAAAGCCTTCGAAAGGGCTTTGACGAAACAAGGTCGGCTCGTCGCCTACAACCAGGAGGTGAAGCTCATCATCGACGAGCTCCAGGATGTTCCGGCACCGGGAGCCTCGGACCCCGGGCCTGGTACACCGCCACCTCGGCGGAACGGCAAGGCCGCCTGCCTCACCAAGAAGCCGGGCACGGCGAGGACCAGCGGCACCGGGTGGATCTCGAACACCAGCAAGGGCATTAAACGTCACAACCTGACCGTGTCCAGCCGTCCCAGCACCCGGGCCGCCACCGCGGAGGCATGCCTGACGGACCCCCTGGAGAAGGGGACCGAGCCTGGTGGCGCCAACATCGCCGGCTGGAAGGACGCTCGGAAGATGTATCCCAAAGGCAACCTGGCCCGATGCCATCTGATTGCCAACGTCCTCGGCGGACTCGGCGAAGGCAAGCCGAACTGGTCGAACCTCGTCCCGTGCTGGCAAATAGGACTGAACATCAAAGGGGTGAGCATGCGGCACTACGAGATGGCGGTCCAGTCGGCGGTGGAGGGCCTGCCTAAGGACGCCGCCGTCCATTACGTGGTGACTCCCTTCTATCGGACCGGCGACAGCACCATCCCGGAGGGTGTCACCGTGAGCGCCGAGGTTCAGCTGCCCAACGGGGCCTCGTGGCCCGTCTTCAACCAGGTGAGCCTGCTGAACCTCCCCTACGACGGCGGGCCCAACCTGGGGAACTGAGCCCGGTCCGAGGCACGAGAGAGTCCGGTACCCACCTGGAGTTCGGCATGACCCGTACCACCCCGCCACGGCCGGCCAACGTCGCTGCCGTCTTCCCACGGCTGGGCCCGTTGGCCCGGACGGCGACCCGGCTGCACCCGCGGCCCGGTTCGCCGTCCCGCCAGGACAGCTCGGTCGGGGGCCCGCTGCTGTGGCCCTCGGCCGAGCCGTGGCCGCACTGCGAGGGCACGCACTGGGCGCCGGAGGTGCTTCCGGCGACTTCACCGGCGGATGTCAGGCTGCTGCGCGAGATCCGGTCAGCAGCCACAAGCCGGCCCCCGGAGGACCGCTTCTACACTCCAGACGAACGCGCCGTGGTGGAACGGATCAACGCCGGCCACCCATGTCCGGCGGGTCCGGTCGCGTTGCTGCCAGTGGCCCAGCTGTACGTCCGTGAGGTTCCTGACCTGCGCCCGCCCGAAGGGGCGGACCTGCTCCAGGTGCTGTGGTGTCCGTTCGACCACCCGGGGGAGATCATGCCCAGAACCGAGCTGTTCTGGCGGTCCGCGGCCGCGGTCGGCGGTGTCCTCACCACGCCGCCGGAGCCCGCCGCGATGCAGCACAGAGGCTACCTGCCGGAACCATGCCTGCTCTCCCCCGAGCAAATCACCGAGTACCCGCTGACCGTCGAGCTGGAGCCGGACCTGTGCGAGGCGATCGAGGCATGGAGTGTCCGGCAGAAGGCGGGGGCGCTGCCGGGCAGCGCCTACGAGGGGATGGAGGAGATGTACTACGACAGGGAGTTGGCCGTCTCGCCCGGCTGGAAGGTCGGCGGCTGGGGGCCCTGGAGCTTCACCGACCCCACCACCCAGCGCTGCCGTGTCTGCGACAGCCAGATGGAGCCGATGTTGACCATCGCGTCGAGGGAACAGAAGGCCGGCATCGCCAGCTGGACGCCCCTAGAAGACCAGGCGGCGGCCGCCTCGTCTCCAGATGCCGGCCCCCCGGATCCGACGACCCCGACCCAGGTCACCATCGGCGACGCTTACAACCAGCAGATCTACGCCTGCCCCGCGTCTCCGGAGCACCCGCACACCGCCCTGGTGCAGTAGCCGTCGCCGTACAGTACCGATGGGTTGCCGCACGAGTGCGACAGCCTGGCGCTGGCAAGGCGCGACGAAGGGCAGGGCTACCGCGTCGCCGCGAAGCTGGTGAACGAACTGGTCGAGGCCGGCGACGAGAAGACCAGGGCTCCCGCCGGTATGCGGCCCGCCCCGCCCGCTGCGCGATATCGTCGCCGCCCCGGAGACGAAGGACATCCGGCCAGTGCGTTTCGATCCGCCTCAGGTTGACCTTGTTGCATGCCACGGTCTCCGCGGCCCGTATCCGATGGCCGGCCCCTCGCCGTCGGGCAGGTCGCTGAAGCGCTGGGCGAAGCGGAAGCCGAGCAGGACCGTGACACGTAACCCCGTCAGAACAACGTGCCAGGGGCGGGACGCTGTGGCGACCTGCGTGCGCGCCGGTTCGGACCGGGCCTGCCGGCGGCCGCCCAGCCCTCCCACCCGCCACCGGCCTCAGAGGTCACCTCCAGCCCGGCAACGGTGTCCGCCCAGGGGGCCCGCTTGGACTGGGTCGACCGTCGCGCGCGGAGCAGGGTCCGGGCCGCATGCAGCTCTTCTGGGCTCAAGGCAGAAGGCCAGGTGATGGAGGTGCAGGCGCTGCAGGACCGGGAACTCCCGCGGTGCTCTGCCCGCGCTCCGGCGGGCGTGAGCCGCCGGATCTCCTGTCCATCCGGAGTGCGCTCGGGGTCGGAGTGGAACCACCCCGTGCGGCCGTCCACACCGACGACTGCAGAGACGCTCGAGCGCCGTGTGACAACCGCCGGGGCACCGCCCAGGCGGTCTTCCTCCGCACGGCCCCAGGCCCGTTCCCATTCCCGCAGCGCCACTCCCTTTACTCCGCAGGTCTGGGCAAACGCGAGGACGAACTGGACGGTGGGGCGGCCGCCTTCCTGGCGGAGGAACCGCCCGACGGTGGCGTGGGCCAGGACGCCACCGCTGGCGGTCTCCAGCTCCCGGTACGGCCGGGCGCCGTCCTTCTGGTAGAGGTCGACCAACGCCGCACGCAGTTCCGCGAAGTTGCGCACATACCGAGGATGCGGAACGGGCCCATCACAGCCACGGACAGCACGGTAGCGGGCACGCTTCCACAGCCGCTCGGCCTCTCCGGGGTCAGTTCCGCAGGCCACGGCGTACGCCCGGACGGTCTTGAGCTTTGGCACCTGTTCTCCAGACACGGCCCGGATCAGCGTTGAGGCGCTGCACCCGGAACGCGCGGCAAGCTGCTGGTAGTTCAAGCCCGCCCGGGCGCGCTGGGCCCGCAGACAGCGGGCCAGCTTCTCCAGCTCTCGTTCACACGGGGCGATGGGGTTCTCCCGTCGTCCCATAGGTCAGCCCTCCGCCGTCACGGTGCGCTTGCCGGAGCGTGCCCGGCGGACCAGGCGGAACCCTGTGTCCAGCGTCTCGGCGAGCAGCACCAGGACGGACAAGGCCGGCATCCCCGCGAGGGCGAGCAGCACGGCCAGGATCAGGACGACCACGACGACCGTGGCCTCCGGCCCGGTCAGCGGCCGCTCGCCGGGCACCACGCAGGCGGCGCGTGCGGTGTGAGACATAGTTCTCTCCCATTCGATTTTTGGGCTCCCCAACTGGTCCCTGCACACAGGCGGTTGCCGTCGCCTATGCGAGTGACCTTGCACCCACGATGTTGGCGCACCCTGCAGGCCTTCCTGACCCATCCCTGGCCTACGACGGGGTATAGGCCCATCCCTGTCTCAGACTGGACACTGCGGATCCGGACCCTTGCATGCATGAATTTCGCAGGTCAGCGCCGGGACCACCTGAGGGTTGCGTCGATTCCGTCTCAATCGCGGTTGTGTACCCATGCGGTACTGCCGATTCTGGTTACACACCAGGTGTCAAAAGCGTGGTGTTTCATCCCGTCGACCCGTGGGCTCCCCTACGACTTCGGGACATTGCTGCGGGTGGCCGCGTTGCCGCGAGGGCCCCCGCGATCGTCGGTCCATACCGATACCGACATGGCGCCGAGGGGTCGGTGACATCGCAGCCGACCCCTCCGCAGTGTGCGAGCCGGACCCGTCGGGTGCCAAGGACACCGGCCTGCTCCAGTTCGCCAGGCGTCAGCTCGGCCGCCGCTATGAGCGCCGAAGGGCAGGTGAGTCTCCAGCGCACCAAGGTGCCTGCGCGCCCTCGTTGTATGCGAACGCAGTGAGCGCCGACTGCCCGGGCCTTGGTGGAAACAATTGTTTCCACTGACCTCGGGGAGACGAGCGTCATCTCGGCTGGTCTGTCGGGGTCAAAGCTACCGGTCCCGGCAGCCGCTACCGGATGCTGCGCAGGTGGACTTGGCGGGCGGTGACCAGGGCGTGCCAGCGCTCCAGATGGTGTGTGCTTCGTCAAGCCACTGAACGGCGCCTCCACTGGGCTGGGGCAGGTCGCCCATGGCGGTGGCGATGTCGACGTAGTAGGCGAAGTCGCCGTTCGCGGTTGCCTCCGCAGGCGGTCGATAGTGGCGGTGAGGTCGCTGACGGCGCCGCGTACGGGAGGCGTGGGTGGGTGGGGCGAGGGGTTCCCAGACGGAGTCGCTGACGTAGGCGAAGGCGGCGTCGGTGAGCCAGTCGAGGTTGTCCAGGTGGTGGCCGCGGGCCAGGCACAGACCCTGGCGCAGGCGCGCGATGAGGAGCGTCCGGCTGGAGGCGAGGGCGTGGGCGTCTGGCCAGTGCTGGCCCAGGGCGGCCAGGCGCGTTCGGCGGCCTGGTGCCAGTCGGCGGGGGTCCAGCGGTCCTCGACGTGGTCGTCGACTGTGCGCAGCGCGGTGCGGATGGCGCCGTAGAGGTGGTACGGCCAGATCGCGTGGGGATCTTGCCGACCTCGAACAGCCAGGTGCCCTCGGGACAGTCCATCCGGAAGGCCCGGCTGTCCATGCCGGCGCCGAGCAGCACGACCTGCCGGACCCCGGACGCGGAGGCCTGCTGCAACAGCTCGTCGAGGAACTTCGTCCTGATGACGATGGAGAACGACACGGCCAGCCGGCGGCGTCGCCCGGCCTCGTCATCGGGCAGCGGCGGCGAGGAGGCCACAGGCCGCCGGCGGCGGCGAAGGCCTGTGCCAGTGGGTCGCGGAACGGCGCGTTCTCCCGCTCGGTCTCCAGCGCCCGCGCCCTGGCCACCCCTACCGCCGTGGCCCACCCCACTACTGCTCGATAGGAGGCCCGAGGGCGGACAGGGAGGCGGCGACGTCGGCTCCGCCTGTGAAGGCAACGGCTCCCCCGGGGGGACGGGGCCGCCGGCAAGTGCGGGCAGCCCGGACGGCGCATAACACACCGCACCCGTCCCGCCTTCTGCGCCGGAAGTGTGGACTCCACGCCCACCCCATAAGCAGGCGGGGCAATTACGTCCACAGCGGCGTTAATGCGACCTCTGTCCGGGAACCCGTGATGCGGCAGTCGGAGAGGCCGGCTGCCGCATCTGAGAGGCGGTGTGCCGTGGGGCATGGCGGCGATGTGATTGCGGAGCTGACCACCGACCACCGTGAGGTCGATGACCTCTTCGAGCAGTTCGATGACGCTCCTCCCGGTGGGGAGGACCGTAAGCGACTGATGGATGCGTTGACGATCGAACTCGTTCGGCACTCCGTCGCCGAGGAGCAGCACCTCTACCCCGCGGTGCGCGAGCATCTGGAGGAGGGTGATGCCCTGGCGGACAAGGAGCTCGAAGACCACGCCCGCGTCGAGCAGCTGCTCAACGACCTCCAGCAGCGTGAGGCCACGGACACGGACTTCGACCGGCTGGTGCGCGAGCTGCGCGTCGAAGTGACCGCGCATGTCGATGACGAGGAGAACAACCTCTTCATCCAGCTCCGCAACGGCGTCCACCCCTATGTGCTGGAGGAGCTGGGCAACAAGATCCGCCAGGCGAAGAAGACCGCCCCCACCCGGCCCCACCCGGCCGCCCCCAGTACGCCGCCGGCCAACAAGCTGCTCGCGCCGGGGATGGGGCTGGTCGACCGCGTGCGTGACTACGTCAGCGGCCGCGGCGAGTAGTCGCCCACCTGACGGTTCCCCCTCCCCCTCTCAACCGATCCCTACCCATGCGAAAGGAGAAATGATCATGCCTATGGCACGCGACATCATGACACCCGGCGCGGAGTGCATCGGGGCCGAAGACAGCGTCCTGGACGCCGCCCGCAAGCTCACCGACATGGGAGTGGGCGCCCTGCCGATCTGCGGTACGGACGACAAGCTCAAAGGTGTGCTGACCGACCGGGACATCACCGTCAAGGTGCTGGGCAAAGGCCGCGACCCGCAGCAGACCAAGGCCGGTGAACTCGCCCAGGGCGAGGCGGTCACCATCGGTGCCGACGACGACGCAGACGAGATCTTCGCGACCATGGCCCGCCACAAGGTCCGCCGCCTGCCCGTCATCGACGGCCACCGCCTGGTCGGCATGGTGGCACTGGCCGACGTCGCCCGCGCCCTGCCCAACCCCCAGGTCGGCGACCTTCTCGAAGTCCTCTCCACCGACTGACCGGCACAATCGCGGTTCCGCCCGGCGGCCAGCTGATCGGGTGCACCCGAACGTGGCCGTGTATCCCCACGCTCGCTCCGGCGAGGCGGAGTCCGCCAGCAAGACCTCGACGCGCGGTCCGAAGCCGGCCCCACAGGGAGGCGGGGAGCGAAGGGGGCCAGGCGGACCAACCCGCGATCAACTCTCTACGGGGAGACCGAGAAGATGAACGTCGAGAGCCGCTCCCACACGAACAAGGAGCCATTGCGACGGGCCGCCGGCCGCTGACCGATGCGATGAACCCGGCCCGGCGGACGATCAGCGGCCGGGATGGACAGTGGTGCCCCGATCGGAAAGGGAAGCAGGACCAGAGTCTGCGCAGAGCTGGAGGAGAACGAGGTCATCGAGGGGCTGCCCCTGCAACGGCTAGGGGACGACGCAGTCCGAGACCGACAAGGAGCCGGGGCGGGCAGGGCATCTTGCCGACCTCACGGCTCCACCTGGCGCAATCCCCGCTGAGCACCGCGTTAGCGCACCCCCCTTAGGGGAACCCGTGTTCTGTGGCCGTGACGGCCGCAGGCCGATTGTGCTGGGAGGTGTGGTGATGGGACTCGGCGCGGGCACCACGCAAGGCGGAGCGTCCGGGCTGTCCACGAAGGCTTTGCTGCGGACCCTGCGGGAGCGGGTCGACGGCGAGGTCCGCTTCGACGCCGGGAGCCGGGGCGCCTACTCGACCGACGGTTCGAACTACCGGCAGGTGCCGATCGGCGTGGTGTTGCCCAGGAGCGTCGAGGCCGGGGCGGCCGCGGTCGCGGTGTGTGCGGAGTTCGGGGCGCCGGTCCTCTCCCGCGGGGGCGGGACGAGCTTGGGCGGGCAGTGCACCAATACCGCCGTTGTCATCGACTGGACGAAGTACTGCAGCCGCCTGATTTCGGTGGATGCCGAACGACGCACCTGTGTGGTCGAGCCGGGAATCGTCCTGGACGAGCTCAATCGTCAACTTGCTTCCTACGAGCTGAAGTTCGGGCCGAAGCCATCGACGCACAGCCACTGTTCGCTGGGCGGAATGATCGGCAACAATTCGTGCGGCGCGTCGGCGCAGGCGTACGGCAAGACCGTCGACAATGTGCGGCGGCTGGAGATTCTCACCTACGACGGCGTCCGGATGTGGGTGGGGCCGACCTCGGACGAGGAGTACGACCGGGCGGTGGCCTCCGGGGGCCGTCGTGCGGAGCTGTATGCGGGGGCGCGCGAGCTCATCGACCGCTACCGGGGTGACGTCCGCCGAGGCTTTCCGAAGATTCCGCGGCGGGTGTCGGGCTACAACCTGGACGCGCTGCTGCCGGAGAACGGCTTCGATCTCGCCCGCGCCCTGGTGGGCAGCGAGGGCACGCTCGTCACCGTGCTGCGGGCCGAGCTCGATCTCGTACCGGTGCCCGCGTGCGAGTCGATGGTCGTGCTCGGCTACCCCGACATCTGTGCCGCCGCGGACGAGGTGCCGCGCCTGCTCGAGCTGTGCAGCCCCACGCAGCTGGAGGCGCTGGACGGACGGATGGCGCAGCTCATGCACGAGGAAGGTGCCTACCTGGACTCCCTGGAGCGGCTCCCGGAGGGCGACAGCTGGCTGCTGGTGCAGTTCAGCGGCGAGACCATGGCGGAAGTCGACCGGCAGGGTCTCGAGATGCTGCAGGCGCTGGGACGAGAGGAGGACGACCCATCGGTGGTCTTCTCCGACGATCCGCAGCGCGAGCAACAGATGCTCAGGGCACGCGAGGCGGGCCTGGGGGTGACCGCCCGGCCACCGGATGACCGCGAGACCTGGGAGGGCTGGGAGGACTCGGCCGTTCCTCCGGAGCGGCTCGGGGCTTATCTTCGCGACCTGAAAAGGCTCTTCGGCGAGTTCGGCTACGACCACCCCTCCCTCTACGGTCACTTCGGTCAGGGCTGTGTGCACACCCGTATCCCCTTCGACCTGAAGAGCGTGGCCGGCGTGGCGGATTTCCGCCGGTTCCTGCTGCGCGCCGCCGACCTGGTGGTGTCGTACGGCGGGTCGCTCTCCGGCGAGCACGGCGACGGACAGGCGCGCGGCGAGTTGCTGCCGAAGATGTTCGGGGAGCGTCTGGTGACCGCGTTCAGGGAGTTCAAGGCACTGTTCGATCCGAACGACCGGATGAACCCCGGCAAGGTCGCCACCCCACGGCGAGTCGATGAGGGGCTCCGGCTGGGGGCTTCCTGGCGGCCTGCGGCGCCCGCCACGCACTTCGGTTACCCCGAGGACGAGCACTCCTTCCGCCGCGCGGTGCTGCGCTGCGTCGGGATCGGCAACTGCCGGTCCCACAGCGGCGGGGTGATGTGCCCGTCCTACCGGGCCACCGGTGAGGAGGAGCATTCGACCCGGGGGCGGGCGCGGCTCCTGTTCGAGATGCTTGACGGCCACCCCGATTCGGCTGTCACCGACGGCTGGCGCTCGACGGAGGTGCGCGACGCGCTGGATCTGTGTCTGGCGTGCAAGGGCTGCAAGTCCGACTGCCCGACCGGTGTCGACATGGCGACGTACAAGGCGGAGTTCCTCTCTCACCACTACGCCCGCCGGCTGCGCCCGGCCGCACACTACGCACTGGGCTGGCTGCCGTTGTGGGCCCGTCTGGCCCGGATGTCGCCGCGCCTGGTCAATGCGGCACTGCACGCGCCGGGGCTGGCGCGGCTGGGCAAGAGAGCAGCGGGCGTGGCCGCCGAGCGGGAGGCGCCGGCCTTCGCCCGGCAGAGCTTCGCCGAGTGGTTCCGGGCCCGGGGATTGCCGCAGCCGGACCCCGCGGATCCCCGGACGGTGGTGCTCTGGCCGGACACGTTCAGCAACCATCTCCATCCGAACGTCGCGAAGTCGGCGGTGCGCGTCCTGGAGGACGCCGGCTTCCGGATCGCCGTCCCCGACCCGAGCGTGTGCTGTGGACTGACGTGGATTTCCACCGGGCAGCTACGGACGGCGAAGCGGGTGCTGCGCCGGTCCGTCGAGGCGCTGCGCCCATGGCTGGATGCGGGCACGCCGGTCATCGGGCTTGAGCCGTCGTGCACCGCGGTCTTCCGCGCCGATGCGCCGGAGCTGTTCCCCGGAGACCTGGACGTCCAACGGCTGGCCGGGCAGTTCCGCACGCTGGCCGAGCAGCTCGTCCATCATGCCCCCGACGGGTGGCGGCCGCCGCAGGCGGCCCGGACCGCGGTCGTCCAGCCCCACTGCCACCAGCATGCGGTACTGAAGGACGACGCCGACCGGGAGCTGATGCGCCGGGCCGGCCTGGAGCCCGAGGTGCTGGACGCCGGCTGCTGCGGCCTGGCGGGCAACTTCGGCTTCGAACGCGGCCACTACGAGCTGTCGATGGACATCGGCGAGCTGGGCGTACTCCCCGCCGTGCGCGAGGCTTCGCCCGGTGCGTTGGTCCTGGCCGACGGCTTCAGCTGCCGTACGCAGATCTCGCACGGCCGTACCGGCCGGGCCGCGCTACACCTGGCTGAGGTGCTGGCGCTCGCCCTCGACGGCCCCGTCCCCGCCCACCATCCCGAACGGCTCGCCGACCGTCCAGAGCCCGATGTCCGCGACGCCCGCCTGGTCACCGCGGCAGCTCTCGCCGCCGTGGGAGCGGCGGCGGGCGTGGCGGGCGCGGCGCTGCTGCGACGACGCACCTGACCAGATGAGAAGGAGCTTCAGTGTCGACCCAGGTCTCCGACCACATCCTCCAGCGGCTGCGCGAATGGGACGTCGAGCATGTCTTCGCCTATGCCGGGGACGGCATCAACGGGCTGCTCGCCGCCTGGGAACGCGCCGACAACAAGCCGAAGTTCGTCCAGGCGCGGCACGAGGAGATGGCCGCCTTCCAGGCCGTCGGGTATGCCAAGTTCTCCGGCAGGGTCGGCGTCTGCGCGGCCACGTCCGGGCCCGGTGCGATCCATCTGCTCAACGGCCTCTACGACGCAAAGCTCGACCACGTACCCGTCGTGGCGATCGTCGGGCAGACCAACCGCAGCGCCATGGGCGGCTCCTACCAGCAGGAAGTCGACCTGCAGAGCCTGTACAAGGACGTCGCCTCCGACTTCTGCGAGATGGTGACCGTCCCCGAGCAACTGCCGAACGCCATCGACCGGGCGATCCGCACCGCCTACGGCCGGCGGACGGTGACGGCGGTGATCGTCCCGGCGGACGTCCAGGAACTGGACTACTCGCCGCCGACGCACGCCTTCAAGATGGTCCCCTCCAGCCTCGGGATCGCCTCGTACGCGCCGGTCCCGACCGGGGACGACCTCGCCCGCGCGGCCGAGGTGCTCAACTCCGGGGAGAAGGTCGCCATCCTGATCGGGCAGGGCGCCCGCGGGGCGCGTCCCGAGGTGGAGCAGGCCGCCGAGGTGCTCGGCGCGGGAGTGGCCAAGGCACTGCTGGGCAAGGACGCGCTCCCCGACGACCTTCCGTATGTCACCGGCGCGATCGGCCTGCTGGGGACCCGTCCCTCCTACGAGCTGATGCAGGGCTGCGACACCCTGCTGGTCATCGGATCCAGCTTCCCCTACACCCAGTTCATGCCGGAGCTCGACCAGGCGCGGGCGGTCCAGATCGAGATCGACCCGCACATGGTCGGGATGCGCTATCCCTTCGAGGTCAATCTCGTCGGGGACGCGCGGGCGACGCTGCGGCGGTTGATCCCTCAGCTCGAGCGCAAGAAGCACGGCAACTGGCGGAAGAAGATCGAGAAGGACACCGCACGCTGGTGGGAGGTGATGGAGCGGCGGGCCGCCGTGGAAGCCGATCCGATCAACCCGGAGTACGTCGTGCACGCGCTGGATCCGCTGCTGCCGGACGATGTCATCCTGGCCGCGGACTCCGGCTCGGCCGCCAACTGGTACGCACGGCATCTGCGGATGCGCGGCACGATGCGGGGTTCACTGTCCGGAACGCTCGCCACCATGGGCCCGGGCGTGCCGTACGTCATCGGCGCGAAGTTCGCCCACCCCGACCGCCCGGCACTGGCCCTCGTCGGGGACGGCGCCATGCAGATGAACGGCATGGCCGAGCTCATCACCGCGGCCAAGTACTGGCAGGAGTGGAGCGACCCGCGACTCATCGTCGCCGTCCTGAACAACCAGGACCTCAACCAGGTGACGTGGGAGATGCGTGCGATGGCCGGCGCCCCGCAGTTCCTCGCCTCGCAGGCGATCCCGGACGTGCCCTACGCCGATTTCGCCCGGTCCATCGGGCTCGGCGGGGTCCGAGTGGAGAAGCCCGGCGAGGTCGAGGACGCCTGGCGCCAGGCCCTCGCCGCCGACCGGCCGTTCGTCATCGACTTCCGCACCGACCCGGCCGTGCCGCCGATTCCGCCGCATGCCACCCTCGACCAGATCGAGGCCGCGGCCCTCGCCGTCCTCAAGGGCGACAGCGACCGAGCGGCGATGGTCAAGCAGGGCTTGAAGGCCAAGGTCCAGGAGTTCCTCCCGGGCCGGAAGCACCACCAGGACTGACGGTGCGGCACCACGCCCGGGGCACCGACCCCGTCATCGACTCGGTCGCCACCTCCGTCTACCGGGTCCCCACCGACGCACCCGAGGGCGACGGCACGCTGGCCTGGGACTCCACCACGATGGTCATGGCGCAGGTCCGGTCCGGAGACACGACGGGCCTGGGCTACACCTACGGGGCCGCGGCCACCGCCCAGGTCATCGATGAGCAGCTGGCCGACATCGTCACCGACCGCTGCGCGCTGGAGGTACCCGGCGCCAACGAGGCGATGTCCCGGGCCGTGCGTAACGCCGGCCGGCCCGGCCTGGTCGCCGGTGCCCTGTCGGCCGTCGACATCGCGCTGTGGGACCTCAAGGCGCGGCTGCTGGAAGTGCCGCTCGTCGGACTGCTCGGGGCGAGCGGCACCGAGGTGCCGGTGTACGGCAGCGGCGGCTTCACCACCTACGACGACCAGCAGCAGGACCGACAGCTGCGCACCTGGGTCGCGGACCAGGGCATTCCGCGCGTCAAGATCAAGATCGGCGAGTCCTGGGGAGCCGCGGAACAACGGGACCGGCGGCGCATCGCGCTCGCCCGCCAGAGCATCGGCGATGCCACCGAACTCTATGTCGACGCCAACGGCGCCTTCACCCGCAAACAGGCCATCCGGCTCGGGCCCCACCTCGACGCGCACGGCGTCACCTGGTTCGAGGAGCCGGTCTCCTCCGACGATCGGGCCGGTCTGGCACAGGTCCGGGCCGGCGTCGCGGCCGAGGTGACGGCCGGGGAGTACGGCTACACCCTGCCGTACTTCTGGCACCTCCTCCAGGCCGGCGCCGTGGACTGCCTTCAGGCAGACGCCACCCGCTGCGGCGGCCTGACCGTCTGGCTACGCGCGGCGGCGCTGGCCGAGGCGGCCGGTCTTGAGGTCTCCGGGCACTGCGCGCCGCATGCGCACGCCCATGCGGCGGCGTCCGTACCCAATCTGCGGCACCTGGAGTGGTTCCACGACCATGTGCGCATCGAGAACCTGCTCTTCGACGGCGTTCTGGACCCGGCAGGTGGAACCGTACGGCCGGGCGATGGCCGGTCACCCGGCCATGGGCTCACACTGCGCGCCGACCGCGCCGATCTCTACCGCATCGGCTGAGGACGCGGCGGCTATGAGCACCGACCACCGGCCCGACGACGATGGCTGGGCGGCCGCCCGCATCGCCGCGGACACCGTCCGGCGACGGTGGCGGGAACCGGACGCCGGAATCTGGGAACTGGGCAACCGGGACTGGACACACAGCCGCCTGATCTGCGCCGCCGGGCTGCGCCGTCTGGCCGGCGCAGCCCCCCGCGGCCCGGCCGCCCGTGACTGGTCCGGCTTGGCGGACGCCCTCCTCGCCGACACCGAAAAGCCCGCCTTGCACCCGCACGGCCACTGGCAGCGCTCCCCCGACGACCCGTGCAGACCGATCACCCAAGCGGCTCCGTCGGCTCAGTGCCCTCCCGGACATCGCGCCCGGAAGGCCGGGCGCCGCAACCGGCGCACGACACAGGGGCAGGCACGACCGAAGCGATGCACCCCGCATCGTGACAGCAGGGGGCCGTCGTCGAGCTTACGGCACCGGCTGCGGTCGGCAGATTCGCCAGCGGGCTCGCCCGCCGCCGGGCGGCCTCTTGCCACCCCGCGCTGCGGGTGCGTCCGCGGACAGCGGCTCACTTATGGCGTGCATGCCGGTGGAGGGCCCAGGTGGGCAGGGCGAACCAGCAGAGAAGGAGCCAGGCGAAGATCCCCGCGACGAGCCAGGGGACGGCGCTGTTGTGCATGGCCACGCGCAGGATGAGAAGCAGCACCGAAACGACGGTTGCCAGCAGCAACACGACGCCCATAACTGTCAGCCGTGAGGCCCAGAGGACAGTTTCAGGCTTGATCCTGCGCCCGGTGACCAATCGGTGGAGCGTGACGGGACCGATGAGCGCGCCGGTGGTGGCGGCACCGAGGAGGACAGTGATCACGTAGATGAGCTTGTCCGTTTGGCCGAGCGTGGCGAAGCGGGGCGTAAAGACGACGGTGAGCAGAAACCCGAAGAGGATCTGCACACCGGTCTGGGTTACCCGGACTTCCTGCAACAACTCGTTCCAACGTCGGTCTGCACGCTCCTCCGCCGACTCATTCCGCCCGTCAGATGTCTGCTGTCGCTCCAGCGAGTTCATTGTGTCCTCCGAGTTCCTGGGCACATCAATGCGCCCGACCTCCCGCCCCGGTGCGAGACAGTCGACGCACCGGTTATGTGAGTATCGCCGGCCTTCGAGCCCGTAGGCCCGTATGGGCCCCTCGTGTGGAGCCCGGACGGGGGACGACGTCGGTTCAGCGGGCGACGGCCCTTGGGAGCTCTTCCTTGTTCATATGGGAGCGGCCGCCGATGTCTTTCGTCTTGGCCTCTTCATAAGGCTGGCCCGTGGTGGAGCCCTGGGGCACCTTGTGTGCCCCCTTTACGGGACTGATGCATCGGCGTGCTGTTGCTTCAGCCAGTCGGACACACAGGGTCGACCGACTGGCCGGGCAAATACGCTGCCCGTTCCTGCGGGGTGAGGTCTCGGTTGATGGTCCGACAGATCCTTTGGATCGCTGCGGCAGGTGGGGGGAGGGCGACATCCCATAGTCGCGCGCTGTGGTCGACGCTGCCGGTGGCGAGGGTGCGTCCGTCGGGGCTGAACGCCACCGAGGTCACCATGTCGGTGGGGCCGGCCAAAGTGACGCGGTGCTTGCCGGTGTCGGCGTTCCACAGCCGCACGGTTCTGTCGAGGCTGCCGGTGGCGAGGGTGCGTCCGTCCGGGCTGAACGCCACGGACAACACCCACCCTGTGTGGTCTGTCAATGTGGTGCGGTGCTTGCCGGTGTCCGTGTCCCACAGCCGGGCGGTGTTGTCGCGGCTGCCGGTGGCGAGGGTGTGTCGGTCGGGGCTGAACGCCACCGAGTCCACCGAGTGGGTGTGGCCTTTCAGGGTGGCGCGGTTCTTGCCGGTGGCCAGGTCCCACAGCCGGGCGGTCTCGTCGGTGCTGCCAACGGCGAGGGTGCGTCCGTCGGGACTGAACGCCACCGAGGTCATCGCGTACGGACGGCTGGTCAGGATGGTGCGGTGCTTGCCGGTGGCCAGGTCCCACAGCCGGGCGGTGCTGTCGGTACTGCCGGTGGCGAGGGTGCGTCCGTCGGGGCTGAACGCCACCGAGGCCACCGTGCTGGTGTGGCCTTTCAGGGTGGCGCGGTGCTTGCCGGTGGCCGCGTTCCACAGCCGCACGGTCTGGTCCGTGCTGCCGGTGGCGAGGGTGCGTCCGTCGGGACTGAACGCCACCGAATACACCCAGCCGGTGTGGCCTCTCAGAGTGGCGCGGTGCTTGCCGGTGGCCGCGTTCCACAGCCGCACGGTCTTGTCGCGGCCCCCGGTGGCGAGGGTGCGTCCGTCGGGACTGAACGCCACCGACCGCACCACGTCGGTGTGGCCGGCCAACGTGGTACGGGTGGTGCCGGTGGCCATGTTCCACAGCCGCACGGTGGCATCGACGCTGCCGGAGGCCAGGGAGAGCCCGTCCGGGCTGAACGCCACCGAGGCCACACTGTCGGTGTGGCCGGCCAAAGTGGTGCGGTACTTGCCGGTTGACATGTCCCACAGTCGCACGGTGGCATCGCCGCTGCCGGTGGCGAGGGTACGTCCGTCCGGGCTGAACCCCACCGAGAACACCGAGTCGGTGTGGCCTCTCAAGGTCGCGCGGTGCTTGCCGGCGGCCATGTCCCACAGCCGCACGGTGGTGTCGCCGCTGCCGGTGGCGAGGGTGTGTCGGTCGGGGCTGAACGCCACCGAGAACACCGAGTCGGTGTGGCCTCTCAAGGTGGTGCGGTGCTTGCCGGTGTCCGTGTCCCACAGCCGCGCGGTGTGGTCGCGACTGCCGGTGGCGAGCGTGCGGCCGTCCGGGCTGAACCCCACCGAGTCCACCGAACCGGTGTGGCCTTTCAGGGTGGCGCGGTGCTTGCCGGTGTCCGTGTTCCACAGCCGTGCGGTCTTGTCGCCGCCGCTGGTGGCGAGGGTGCGTCCGTCGGGGCTGAACGCCACCCAGAACACCGCGTTGGTGTGGCCTCTCAAGGTGGCGCGGTGTTTGCCGGTGGCCACGTCCCACAGCCGCACGGTGGCGTCGCTGCTGCCGGTGGCGAGGGTACGTCCGTCGGGGCTGAACGCCACCGACCCCACTTCATTGGTGTGCCCGGTCAAGGTGGCGCGGCGCTTGCCGGTGGCCACGTCCCACAGCCCCGCGGTGTGGTCGCGACTGCCGGTGGCGACGGTGCGGCCGTCCGGGCTGAATACCGCCCGGTTCACCCCGCCGCTGTGGCCCACCAGACGCCGCTGCAACGGGAGGGCAGCGGCACTCACCAGGCTTTCGATGGACTCGGGAGTGTGGCTGGTGCGGTAGGCCTGGACGGCCAGGAGCGCGGCGAGGTCGGGGTTTGCGCCGATGAGCCGGCCGGACTGGTCGGCGAGCTGACGGGACAGGTCCGCCTCCCTTTGGGCGACGGCTGTCCGCCACTGCCAGACGGCTCCGCCCGCGGCGACGAGTGCGAGGACGAGCAGGGCGGCCAGGATCGTGTTGAGGCGTCTGCTGCGCCGGATGACGGCCTGCTGGCGTTGCCGGCTGGCGGTGAGGAAGGCGGCAATGTCGCCCGGCAGGCGGCGTTGCTGTGACCATTCGAGGCCCTCTGCAAGTGCTGTTCCCGCGAGCAGGTCTCCAGGATCGTTCCCGTCAGCCCAGCGGGCGCGCCGTGTGCGGGTGTGGTCGAGCCACTCCTGGAAGCGATGATCTTGACTGACCCATTCGCGCAGTGTGCCCCAGTCGCGGATCAGCGCGTCATGGATCAGTTCGGCTACCGGCAACGCGGGAGGGGTGTTGCGGAGCAGGGAGACGCGGGGTGTGTGGGTGGTGATGATGCGGTGACTGGTGAGGGCGGCGAGGACATCGTCGACGGCACTGTCGACGTCCGGCCCGCCGCTGAGGTCGGCTGCCAGTTCGCGTAGTTCTTGCAGGGGGACCTGTGCGCGAATGGCGGGGATGTGGTGGCTGGGGTCGGCGGGTCGTACCAGGGAGGTCAGGATGCGCTGTGCGATGGGACGGTGGCCGGGCGGTAGCTGGTTGAGGGCGGTGTCGCACCACGTGGTCAGACTGCCGGTGACTCCGCCAATGCGCCGGTAGGCGTTGTGGGTGAGGTATCCGTCGTGGCGCCTTTGCCACAGCTGGCTCAGCGTCAGCTCCAGGAGGGGCAAGGCGGTGACGGGTGCCTGCCGGGCCGTGGCTCCCTCGGGGGTGGTGGCCAGGACGTCAGTGATGATTTGCTCGGGCAGGCCGTGCTCGAAGTGGTCGCCCACGTTCTGGGCGGGCAGTGTGATGATGTCATGCAGGTCGTCCTGACTCAGGGCGCCCGGCATGTTGAGGAGTCCCGGCATCGCGGCTCCCAGCAGCTTGGGGGCCAGGGCAGCTTGCTGGGGGTAGAAGTCGTCGCGCATGATCAGGATCACGCTGAGTTCGACGTCCGATCTGACCGCGGCGGTGATCTGGTCCGTGGCGGCCAGCCGCCGCTCCCGCTCCGAGTTGGTGGAAGTCTGGGTGAAGAGCTCTTCGAACTGGTCGATGATCAGTAGGACGCGCTGACAGGTGGGTTCGACCGCGAGTTTGCGGGCGACGGCCGTAGCGATTCCGTCGCTGCCGGCTCCGGTCAGCCCGGCGCGTTCGAGTTCGGCCAGCAGGTCCTGCCGCGGCCGCGCAAGCACGGGCAACCACCTGTCGCTGCCCGGCAGCTCGCCGGCAGCCAGCGCGGGCAGGACACCGGCCTGGATCAAGGACGATTTCCCTGAACCGGAGGGCCCGAGCAGCAGCGTGACCCGCTGCTGCTGGGCCAGGTTCGCCAGCACCTGCCTGACCGCGTCCTTCCGGCCCTCGAACCACTGGGCTTGTTCTGCGGTGAACGGCTCCAGTCCTCTGTAGGGGCACACCTCCCGCTCGGTCAGCTCAGGCCAGACCTCCCGCAGTACCTGCGTAGGTGTGACATAGGCGATCCCCTGCCCCCTTTCATACTCGTCGGGGGCTGTGATCTCGGTGACCATGCCGATGACCAGGCCGGTCACCTCGTCGATGACCGGCCCGCCGCTGAACCCGGTGGTCAAATCGTTGGCAGCGGTCAGCTGCAGATGAATGCCCGCGCTCCCGGTGGCCGGCAGCAGATGTCCGGCCACACCGAAGCCGAAGTGCCCGCCTGCTGGGGCCTGGGCGGGAAACCCGAACGAGCGCACTTGGTGGCCCCGGCAGCCTGCCGCGGAGCCCAACGGCAACGCCTTCATAGCCGCCGAGGTACCGCTCAGGCGGACGATGGCCACGTCTTCACTGTCTGGGTCGCGCCACGGCTCGGCCAGGACGAGTCCCTCCACCTCGCGTGCGCCGTCCCCGTACGGGAAAGTCAACTGCACGCTCTCGCCGGGCTCGACACCAGCAGCGCGTACGACGTGTGCACAGGTGACCAGGATGCCCTCGGCTACCAGGAAGCCGGCCCCGGCCACCTGACCGTCCGGTCCGAGCACCTGGGCCACGGCAGGAAGCAGCCCCGAGACGTGGTCGCTGTTTGAACCCTTGCCGGTGACATCCACTGAATCACCCTGAGTACTCTGCGCCGGGATGACCGGGTCCGTTCTTCTTCCAGGTCATCGTTACCTTCAGGTGACAGTTGGCGCTGCTCTTGGTGATCACGGCTCCAGCCTCGACCGCAAGGTCGACTCCGAACTCGACCGCGATCCCGTCGGGGCCGGCCTTGCGCAGCTGATCGAGTGTGGCGCGCGCCGCGTCAGTGACTGAGCCCAAGGCCTCTTTCAGACTGCCCGGGAGGTCGTGAATGGCATCGCCCACGCGACCTGCCTTCACCGGCCCCTCCAGCGCGGCTGGAGCCTCGACCAGAAGGGAGCCGCCACCTTCCAACGAAATCCGGGCCAGAGGTGGCACGATTCCTCCTTCACTCATCGTGATCGCAGGCGGCGCTGACGAGCAGGCTGCCGCTGGTGCCGATTCGCCGTCGCGGCGAGTTCAGCCCCGGTCAACGGTGCGGGCGCCGCCGTAGTCCATGCGCTGGACATGCAAGGCCATGGCCTCGGCGTTCCGCGCGCCAGCATCTCCACAGGGCGAATGACACGGGCTGGGCCCCGCGAGTCTCCGTCAGCCCCCTACACCAGCGCCAGCTCCGGCCCAGCGGCCAACGCACCGAGGCGCCACCCAGATGCTCATGAACCTGTCCTTTCATCGGCAGCCCATAAACACGGCATTCCATGCCGTTCCGGTCGGCGACAGCAGCACCACCACAAACGGGAGCCGTCACTGGGCACAGAGGCGTACCGGCGCCACCTGCCTTGATCATCATCGAATCCGGCAGCTCCCGCATGCGGAGCGGACCGTACGTGCGAAGCCGGCGGCTGACCGCGGACATCTGGTGGCCAGTCCCGTGTCACGAAGGGCGAGCGGAAGTCGCGGAACTGGGAACGCTCGTTCATCGAGCAAATGGCCGCTGTGGCGCACGCCCCGATCAAGTGGGCGGTGAGCTGTCCGGGGGAGGTACGGGGTGATGCCGTGTCACCGGCGATCGAAAGGTCGTTGAAGGGAGGTTGTAGGAGATTTCGATTCATTCCGGGAGGAATTGTGCGCTTGCGAAGGGTTGGAAGGGCCGCACTGGTGGTCTTGGCGGTGAGCAGCTGGGCGTCCACCGGCTTGGGGATCGCCTTCGCCGAGGGTCACGGCCATGGTCACGGTCGCGAGGCCACTGCCCTCGGCGGCTCCGCCGCGCTGGACGTATTGGAGCAGAACACCGCGCAGGGGCACCGGCAGAACAACAACTGCTCCCACTGGAACGGCTTGCCCTTCGGCGTGACTGAAGCCGTGCTGGCGGGAGGCCGTACGGACGGCCGCTGTGTGGTCGGCGACGCCTCCTTCAACAAGCACGCCGTGACCAAGGGGGGCGGCGCGCACGCCACCGGCGGCTCCGGCGTCTCCGCGGTCCAGCAGAACACCGCGCAGAAGGGCCGGCAGAACAACAACTGCGCCAACGCCAACTTCACGGACATCACCCTGACCGGCGGCCGGGCCGAGGGACACTGCGCCGATCTGGACCGCTCCCGCAACCATCACACGCTGGCCAAGGGCCGCGGCGCCCACACCACCGGCGGCTCCGCCATCGCGGGCGTGTTCGACCAGAACACCGCGCAGGAGGGCCGGCAGAACAACACCTGCGCCGACCTCAACTGGGTCTCTCTTCCCGTGACCGGCGGGGCCAAGGGTCACTGCGTCAACCGGGACGGCTCGCGCAACAAGCACGCCGTGACCAAGGGCGGCGGCGCCCACACCACCGGCGGCTCCGGCGGCGACTTCGGCTCCTTCCGGCAGAACACCGCACAGGAGGGTCGACAGAACAACAACTGCGCCGACGTCAACGACACGGACATCATCGTGTCCGGCGGTCGGGCCGAAGGCCGTTGCGCCAACCTCGACGGCTCGCGCAACAAGCACACGCTGACCAAGGGGCGCGGCGCCCACACCACAGGTGGCTCCGGCGCCGCGCAAGTCTTCCACCAGAACGCCGCGCAGGAGGGCCGGCAGAACAACAACTGCACCGGCCTCAACGGCACGGTCCTCACCGTGACCGGGGGACGGGCCGAGGGCGATTGCGTCAACCGGGACCGCTCGCGCACCAAGCACGCCGTGACCAAGGGCGGCGGCGCCCACACCACCGGCGGCACCGCCCCCATCGCCACGTTCCAGCAGAACACCGCGCAGGAAGGGCGGCAGAACAACAACTGCGCCACGTCCGACGCCGCGAGCATCGACGTCCTCGGGGGACGGGCCGAGAACCATTGCGCCAACCTGGACCGCTCCCGTAGTCATCGCACGCTGACCAAGGGCCGTGGCGCCCACGCCCACGGTGGATCCAGCCTCACCGCCGTCGGGATCCAGCAGAACACCGCCCAGGAAGGGCGGCAGAACAACAACTGCGGCAACGTCAACAACACGGCTCTGCGCTTGACGGGCTCCGATGTGAATACCAAGTGTGCGACGGTCGACCGCTCCAAGCGTGCGCGCACCGCGGAGATCAACGACGGCGCCGAAGCCGAAGGAGGCTCCGCCCTGGCAGGGCTGTTCCAGCAGAACACCGCGCAGGAAGGCCGGCAGAACAACAACTGCGGCAACGCCAACGACCTGACGCTGACGGCCACCGGCTCCCGTGTCCGCACCCAGTGCGTCGCCGTCGACCGCTCCAAGAACATCGGCTCCGTCTACCGGTAGAGCGCGTTCCCGGCCTGATCGGCCCCGCCCGCATCTCGGGTTCTAATGAACGTCGCAACACTCGACGTCCGGGTGGGCGATGAAGGACAACAGAAGCACTGTCGGGGGGCGCCCGAACGGCAAGAGGGTGCCCCCCGAGGTCAAGCAGAGGTTCCTCGAACTGATACACGAAGGCGTGAGTATCAGAGAGGCCAGCCGCATCGTCGGCATCAACCGTCGAACGGCCAGGAGTGGACCAGCGGGCGCGGTGCACGCGTGAGGACCACCAAGGCAGGCCGCAAGACGGTTCGGGCCGCGATCCAGCCGGTTGTCGGTGACTCGCGTGAGTTCGAGCTCCATCCGCGGGCCGCGGAACAAAACGGCTCACGCACGATCTCTGCCCGCTTCCCGTCAGAGGAGGAGCGGGTGCGCATCGCTGATCTGCGGCGAGAGAGGAAGTCGATACGAGCGATCGCCGGCGAGCTGAACCGCAGCCCGTCGACGATCAGCCGGGAGATCCGACGCAACGGCAGCTCTGACGCCAGACCGAACCATCCGGCCCAGTACCGCCCGTTCACCGCTCACAAGCGGGCGCAAGCACGACTGCCACGGCCCAAGCCTCGGAAGATCGACCGTTGCTCGGAACTGCGGGACTTCGTCCAAGCCCGGCTGGACGAGAAGTGGAGCCCCGAGCAGATCGCGCACATCCTCCGTCGGGACTTCCCGGACCGTCCCGAGATGCAGCTGGCACACGAGACGATCTACCGAGCCCTATATGCCCAGGCCAAGGGCGGCCTGATGCGAGAGGTCTCGCGGCGCCTGCGGACGGGCCGAAGCATGCGCAAGCGGCGCCGCCGGCCGGACCAGAGGACTCCCCGGTTCACTCACCCGATGATCCTCATTAGTCAGCGGCCCGCCGAAGCCGCCGACCGCAACGTCCCAGGACACTGGGAAGGCGACCTGATCGTCGGCATGAAGAACGGCTCAGCGATCGGCACTCTCGTCGAACGCAGCACCCGCTACACGCTGCTGGTGCACCTTCCGAACGGCTCCTCTCCCGGGTTCTTCCGGGAAGCGCTCCTCGATGTCGTCAGCGGCCTCCCGGCCCACCTCAAACGATCCCTGACCTGGGACCAAGGATCCGAGATGGCGCATCACTACGCGTTCTCAGCGGCTTCGGGAATCCCGGTCTACTTCTGCGAGCCTCACAGCCCCTGGCAGCGGGGCACGAACGAGAACACGAACGGCCTGCTGCGGCAGTACTTCCCGAAGGGGACGAATCTGTCCGCGTACACCAGGGCGGACGTGGACGCCGCTGCCGCCGAGCTGAACCGAAGGCCCCGGAAGACGCTCGGCTGGGACACCCCAGCCGAGCGCTTCACCAACCTCCTGATGAACAACCCCAACACTCAACGTGTTGCGACGATTTGTTGAATCCACCCATGTGGGCGGGGCCTCGCCTTACGGGCATATCGTGACCTTTCGCCACGATTGGCGTTCTTGGCCATGACGGCGGTTCACCGGGGCACGGCAGGCCGCCGGTGGGGAGCAGCACACACGATGCGACGGCGGGAGACACACTCGATGGGGAACAAGGGACGACGCGTGGCGCAGGCGGCCACCGGTCAGACGGTCCGCAGGGTCGTGATGGTCGTGCTCTCGGCCGGCGCCTGGGTATCGGCCGGCTGCACCAGTGCCTTCGCCGACATGGACCTCACCCCGCTCAGCGGGCAGGAGCAAACCGACCAGGCCGGCAAGCAGAACCTCTCCTGCGGCAACTCCGCCCGCCTGCTGCGCGTCAACCTCGCCGAGACGGTGCACCGGGAAAAGCCCTGTGTGGACGTCGACGGCCACACCCGCCACCACACCACCCACCACAGCGGCGCCCACGCCGTGGGCGCCACCACCCTCGGTCCGCAGAGCAACATCGCCCAGAGGGGCAAGCAGAACCTCTCCTGCGGCAACTCCGCCGACCTGATCACCGTCAACGTCGCGGGCACCCTCAACCAGAAAACCACCTGTGTGGCCGTCGACCGCGGCCACCACCACGGCCACGGCCACGGCGGATACGCACACAGGGGCAACGCCTCAGCGCTGGGTGGCACCGCGATCGGGCCGGAGGTCAACGCCGCGCAGACCGGCAAGCAGAACGTGTACTGCGGCAACTCCGCCGACACCCTGACCGTCAACGTCCTGGGCACCATCCGCAAGCACACCAAGTGCATCGCCGTCGACCACTCCCACGGCCACGGCCACGGTCACGGTCACGGCCCCGAGCACCGCGGCCGGGCCCTGGCCCACGGCGGGCAGGTCGTCGGGCCCGAAACCAACACCGCTCAGAACGGCCGCCAGAACCAGACCTGCGGCGCCCCCGGCCTTGGCATCGACCTCCCCCTGGGCCAGACCAAGAGGACCACCCGATGCGGCGTCCACGACGACTCCGCCTCCCGAAACCACTGACCAACACCCCGTTACGGCAACTCCGCGCGGTCCGGCTCACCCACCGGACCGCGCCGTCCCATTCGTCTCCTCCACGCGCGAGAAGCCGTGACCTTGACGTCAAGATCAAGGACGGGAGGCGGCCTCAGGCATCCACACCGGCGAACGTTCGTGGTCAACGCCCCCGGCCTTGAAGCGACCGGCAATGGATCACTTGGCCTCGACGGCGCGGCTGTGCCACTGCGCGCGGTCTTCCGGGGTGAGGAAGAAGAACCAGCCTGGCGTGACGTGGTAGGCACTCTCGCAGGTGGCGATGTCCGCGCCGTTGTGCACCGCCGCGCGGTAGGCGATGCGGCTTCCGAGGTAGTCCATGGTGTCCGCTCCCACAAGGAGAACGAGTGCCACGGCCAGGTGAAGCATCGGCCTCAGGGGACGGCGTGAGGGTGTTCTGACGGCCCGGACCGTGCCGATGACGGACGCGGTCGCGGCGGTGACGATGGACAGGACCGATGCCAAGGAGAGCGCCTTCAGGGATCCTGGGGTTTCACACAGGATGTAGAACTGGGGCGACGGAACCGCGGCGGGCGCCCGCTCGTAGACAGCGAGCCAGACGGCTGCCATCCCTGATGCGGGGACAACAAGCCACACCCGGTTGATCCTCGATCGGCGTCCGGCTATTGGTTCACCCTGCATGCGTCTTCCTCATTCGGCACCGGCCCAGTCGGCGCCGGCCTTCGTCCGGCGCTCGGCGGCCCTGCGGTCACGTCAGCTTAGGACCAACTCGCCATCGCACCGGGAGGCCGCCCGGCAGGTGGGACGGCCGGCCCACTACCCGGCGGCCCGCGCTCGTGACCAGCGGTCGGGGCTCTCGTTCGATCCTCGATACCGAAGATCGTTAGGATCACAATTTCTGCGCAACCCCAGGAGGAACCGTATGCCCGTTGTCATTGCGACGATCAAGACCAAGCCCGGCCGACGCGATGAGGTCCTGAACGCGTTCGAGAAGCACGCGCCGGCCGTTCACGCCGAGAACGGCTGCCAGCTGTATGCCGTCCACGCCGGAGCAGACCGCGTCATCGTGGTGGAGAAGTGGGCCGACCAGGCCAGCCTGGATGCCCACAGCCAAGGCCAGCCCCTCGGCGCGATTGCCACCGCGATCACCGATGCACTCGCCGAGCCCCTCGATATCGCCGTCATGGACGCCTTCCCGACCGGAGACACCACGAAGGGCCTGCTCTAAGGGCCGGCCGGCCACCTCCTGGCGGGTCATGGGCAGAGCCAGAGGCGGATGGCGGCAACGGTCACCGTGCCGTAGAAGTAGTGGCAGGCCCCGCCATGCGAACCGACAAGCCCGCCACCGCCGGCCAGGCCGCACTGCACCTCGCCGCGATCCTCATGTGGACCTGACACTGATCGCCAAAAGCTAGGACAGCGGCCGACCGCCAAGGCCCATCCGGCTGACGGCGCGAGGCGAGAAGGTCATGGGACCTGTCCAGCCCTGGCGGATGAGGGCGATCTGTGACGGCAGGGGTGACACGGGATCGAGAGCCCTCCCACGGGACCAGTTCTCAAACAGTCCCTCGGTCGTCCCGACCGCGGAAACCACCATGGTCACCTTCAGCTCTCCGTCGCTCCACGTGTTCCACAGAGCCCAGCCCTCGGGTCTGGGCTCGACGCCGATTCGCGCGCATGCCTCCTCGTACCCTTCCTCCACGCCGGCCGGCATGGCGGAAGGCTTCCATACCGAGGCTCCCACGAGGCGCACCAGCGGCCGGTCTTCCTCCAGGCAGCCGTCGCCGTCGAAGTGGTAGTGACGCAGAGCCCGAGCAAGTGCGTTCACGCTGCGCTGGAGCGCTGTCGCGCCTTCCGGGTCCTCCTGGTACGAAAGCCATCCTTCGCTCGATGCTTCCAGCTTGACGCGGTTGGCGAGGCGCTCGATCTCCCGAAGGTAGTCCAGATCGCCGAGGTTCAGTGAGGTCATGGCCCGAAGTTTCACACCAAGCCGGTCGGCACCAACACAAGTTATCGATTGCGCGGTGAACCGTGGTGGCGTCCGGCCGTTGGCCGGGTGTCATGATCGGCCGCACGACCTCAGTCGGACGGCGCGAGCGGGGACCACTTGCCGAACCACTGCTCGGCGCCGTAGGCCTCGAACCGCTCTACCTCGATGAACCCCAGCTTCGCCGCGAGGCGCATCGAGCGGACGTTGGCGGTCTGGGTGGCGAGCACCACTGGTTCGCCGGGAAGCGCGTCGGCGAACCAGTCGAGTGCCGCCGCGCACGCCTCTCCGGCGTACCCGCGTCCCCACGCCTGCGGCAGGAACAAGTAGCCGAGCTCAGTCTTCCCGGCAGCCTGACGAAGGTGCCCCGTTTCTCTGGAGAGCGTGATCTGGCCGATCATCGCTCCGTCGAGATCGACGATGAACAGGCCGGGGCGCCGGCCGGGCACCCCCGGTACCTCGCGCTCCAGCTCATCACGCGGCCGGGGGCCACCGAGGTAGGTGCCCACCTGTGGCGAGGCCAGCAGCTCGATGACCGCCGAACGGTCCCGGGCCGCGGGCTCACGGAGCACGAGCCTCTCGGTCCTGATCGGGGCAGGTGGCCAGGCGACGGGTCCGAGCTCGGTCATGCCGGCCAGCCAATCAGCAGGCTCAGTAGCGATCAACCCACGTGTCCGGGCCGGTCCTTCCTCTCTCACATCCCTTCCAACGAGCCGATGGGCAAACGCTGCTGCTTGAAGTGAACGCCGCCGTCCCCGCTTGGCAGACTGTCTGGCTCGCGTGTGCGCGCCAACAGGGGTGGCTGCGGTCAGCCGGCGGATCGAGCCCGCGTTGTCGACCGGCCGCAGCCGTGCTGACGGTGTGGTTCCTGGGGCGTCAGCGCCTTGGGCCCCTGTGGCACTCAGCCCTTCTAGACAAGCGCCAGTTTGAACTGCTGGTTGTTCCCGTGCCAGCAGCCGGACTGGACCAGCGGTGCGCCGTCTCCTTGGTCGGCCCAGGCGACGTCCATGCACTTGCCGCTGTGCTTGGCGATGAGCAGGACGTAGCCGTCGTTGGTGGGCTGCTGGTACCAGCGCTGGTTGTCTCCGTAGTGGCAGTTGGCCTGGACGATGCGGGCCCTGCTTTCGTGACTGGCCCATTCGACATCCAGGCACTTGCCGCTGTGCCGGGCCTTGATCACGTACTCGCCGTGGTCGAGGTGGTCGACCCCGAACTGCTGGTCGGTCTCGCCGCGGCAGGTCCACTGCTCCACGGGAACGTCGTGCCCCAGGTTGCCATTGGGCACCGTGACGCACTTTCCGCTGTGGCGCGCCACGAGCTGGTAGTAGGTTGCCGCATGGGCCGCCGGTGCCGACGACAGTCCCAGCACCAGCGAACTCGCCGCTACCGCTGCGACCACAGAAATCCGCTGTGCAGATCGCATCCGTTTCTCCCCACTTTGTTGACCGGCCTTGGTCTGTGTCGTGCTGGGCACGGGCCTGAGCCGTGGAGGCTGTCAGGTGACCGCCGAAGCACATATCTGAGGATCGCCTCGCGCCGCATTCCCGGAAATTCCAAACTTTTGGGGGTTGACGCGGACGTATACCGTCTGAGGGCTTCACGTGGGCCCACACTTGGGCACATGAGGGCTGACGGGGATCGGATGTACCGGGATCTGCGCGCGGCACTGGTACCGGGAGCCGACCTCAAGGAGACGGGGGCGGCGCTGTCCCGGGTGCTCGCGCCGGTGGTGGCGCATGACGCGCTGCGGTGTGGGGTGATGAACCCGGCGTCGGGTTTGGGCGTATCGTCACTGGCCTTCTGGCACGGGTACGCCCCCGATGTCGGCCGCGCGCTGCTGAACCCTGACCGCATGGCAGCGGCCGTACGGGAGCTGGATCGCCTGACGCGGCAGACGGTTCCGGTGATGGTGGCCGATCGGAGACATCGCCCAGGTGTGAGTGACCGGCTGCTCGACGAGTACGGGGTCGGTGAGGAGTTGTGCCTCGTGTTGCGGGACACGCGCGGGGTGTGGGGAGTGCTCTACCTGCTGCGGGAGGCGGGCGGGCGGCCGTTCGACAGTGGTGACGCACGGCGAATCGCCGAGGTCGGGCCTTCGTTGATCACCGCGCTGCGCAGCTATGTGACGGATGGGCCCGTCGCCCCGTCAGTACACGCGCCGCCGCCGAGCGTGCTCGTCGTCGCCGCGGACGGACGGATCGGGGCCATGACACCTCAAGCGCGACCGTGGCTGGAAGCGATGACGGCCCGACAGAACGTTCCGGACTGGCTGACCGAGTCGTCGTTCGCCGCGCTGGCGGCCGCCGCGCGCAACCCGCGCGGGCCGTACCCGCGGCTGTGCGTACCCTCGGTGGGATCCGGCTGGTGGACCGCGATCGAGGCACAGCCCCTCGGTGACGACGGCGACATCGCGGTCATGATCCAGCGGGCAACCGGCACGCTGCTGCTCCCCTCGTTCTGCGACTGGTACGGAATCACCGCCCGCGAACGCCAGATCGTGCACCACCTGCAGGACGGATCCGCGCCCAAGCAGATCGCCCGGCTCCTCGACTTGTCCGTACACACGGTCAACGAACACCTCAGGGCGATCTTCCGCAAGACCGGCACCTACGGGCGGAACGAACTGGTAGCGGCCATCACCGCGTGACGCCCTTCAGCCCGCAAGTCAAACCGCGCCGCCCGGGTCGGCGGTACGTCCGCCCGGGCTGCCCGGCGGGGGTGCACCGGTAGTGGCCCCTACCTCCGTGCGACCCCGGACGGTTCCGGGTAGGGGTCGCGGAAGGTGAACGCGAGTGGTCCGGGGCCGTGTTCGCGTAGCCTCGCGACCCGCTCCATCGCCTCCGCGATGCCTGGGCGGTGACCGGCCGGGATCCACCACAGGGCCTGGTGCGCATCGGTCATGCGGTGGAACCACTCGCGGCGGCGGCTCAGTACGCGCAGGTGATCGGTCTGGTAGGTGAAGTTCCGCAGGGCTTCGACCGACTCCCAGACCGAACAGTTGATCAGGAGCATGTCGTCGTTCTCGTCGGGGCGGGCACCGGTGGCGTCCTCGCCCCCCTCGTCGACCATGCGCCACACGAATCCGGGACTGCGCTCGGCAAGCGCGTTGATCTCGGGCAGTTGGGCGACGAAGCCGGCCAACTCGGGGCCGTCCAGCGGAGCGACGATGCGGCCGATGTTGACCTGCGCAAGGTGAAAGCCAGTCATGAGCACAGCATGGCCCGACCCTGCTTCTATAGTCAATGAGTCTTTGCTTTAGAGAGGGCCACACAGCACCCGCCGGGACACGGGTCCATCGTCGGCGACCACTGCTCGGGCGCCAGGCCCTCCAGCAGCGCGAGGTTCATCCCGCAGACCAAGGCGGGGAACTCCTCGGCCAGCGCATGGAAGGGGCAGTTGCGCAGCCGCAGCGTCTCGCCCTCCCAGAAGGGCTGGTAGCCGCGGGCCCGCAGCACCTCGACCAGGTCGTCGGCGGCCGCATCCGGATGCGCCGCGCCCGCGGCCTTCGCCGCGGCCTGTAGCTCCCGGTCCAGGCCGGCGTTCTCCACCACCTCGGCGAGCAGCCGGCCGGCCGCGTCGTAGGACCGGGGCGGGACGGACACGGCGTGCTCGCCCTCGGCGCGCCGGTACACCTTCGCCGGCCGCCCCGCCCCGGGGCCGGTGCGCCCGGACAGCCGCCGGAAGGACACCGCCAGCAGCCCCGCCTCGACCAGCTTGTCCAGGTGGAAGGCGGCCAGCGATCGGGAGATCCCGACCGCTTCCGCGGCCGCGTCGCGCCCCACCTCACCCGGGGTGGCGGCGACGTGTCGATAGAGCCGACGGCGTACGGGGTCACCCAGCACACCCAGCACCGCAAATGCGGAATCTTCAGCAGTCACGCGTCGATTCTATGACCAATGGGAGTACTCGAAACAGAGCTCTGTCCCCCGCGCGGCGCCACGCTACAGGCGGTGGTTTTTGCGTGGAGGGACGGTGAGCAGGGTGCGGTGGGTGGCGGTGTCGTCGGGTTCGCCGACGCGGCGGCCGTCGGCTTCGACCCAGGCATGGGCGGCGAAGGGCGGGGGGACCCCCGTGGACCAGGTGGGTCAGGTGTGTGCAGTCCGGGCCGACGCCGGAGCCGCCTCCGAGGCGGCCCAACAGGGCCGTGGCGAGCGAGCGTTGGTGTCGGTGGCCCGCCCCAAGTCGCCTGGATCCGCCCCCCGTTGCCTCTTCCCGGCCGGTTGCGCATCCTGCTGTGATGCGCTTCTCCATCAACATTCCCAACTTCGGTGACTTCGCGGACCCCCGTAACGTCGCGACCCTGGCGACCGCTGCCGAACAGGCCGGCTGGGACGGGCTCTTCGTCTGGGACCACGTACTGCACCGACAACACCAGGGGCGCCCCTTCGCAGACCCCTGGATGCTGCTGACCGCGGCCGCGCTGGCGACCTCCCGGATCCGGCTGGGCACGCTGCTGACGCCGGTCCCCCGTTACCGTCCGCAGCAACTCGCCCGTCAAGTGGCCACCCTGGACCACCTCAGCGGCGGCCGGGCGATCCTTTCCGCAGGTCTGGGCGGTCCGATCGAGGACGAATACCGCAGCTTCGGCGACGCGGCCGAGCCACGCCTCCTGGCAGAGCGGCTGGACGAGGGACTGGAGCTGTTGCGGCACTTCTGGTCCGGCGAGTCGGTGAACCACCACGGCCGGCACTACGAGGCCCGGGACGTGACGCTGCTGCCCGCCACCGTTCAGCGGCCCGGTCCGCCGATATGGATCGGCGGGTTCTGGCCGCGTCGCCCGCCCATGCGGCGCGCCGCGCGGTGGGACGGCGCGGTGCCGCTCTTCGAGTCGGCGCGGCATGGCCATGTGCCGGATGCGGCGGAAGTACGGGAGCTGGTCGGCTATGTGCGCAAGCAGCGTGCGGCAGGGGGCGAGCGTGCCGGGCACCCCTTCGAGTTCGTGCTCGGCGGCGCCACGCCCCTGGACGCGGCCAGGGCCAGGGACGTGATCGGTCCGCTACGCGACGCCGGCGCCACCTGGTGGGATGAGCGACAGGTCCAGACCGGCCCCGATTTGGACCGCCTGCCCCCGGTATTGCGCCGCGTCGAAGCGGGGCCGCCGGTCGTCTGAGGTGCCTCCGAGCGGCGGCAGGAGTAGACAGGAATGGTGACGGTCGACGAGCCGGGCGGGGACGAGGTCCCGCCGGAGCCGTGCGGCGCACCAGTGCGCACCCGTGGCATGTGGCGGTCGGCCCCGGACTCAGGGGGTCCTGCTGAGTAGCGCCTCCTCACACCCCTGGCCCGGCGCAAGCGCTCGGACCGCACTGGAAGGTGCACTTCGCCATGACGACACCCGCGATCGTTTCACCGCAGGAGTGGGAGGCAGCGCGTCAGCAGCTGCTCGCGGAGGAGAAGCGGCTCACCCACGCCCGTGACGCACTGGCCGCCAAGCGCCGGCGGATGCCGTGGCAGGCGGTGGAGAAGAGGTACGCGTTCGACGGTCCCGAGGGCAGGGCGGGTCTGCTCGACCTGTTCGAGGGGCGCCGTCAGTTGGTCATCTACCGCGCCTTCTTCGAGCCCGGCGTCTTCGGCTGGCCCGACCACGCCTGCCGCGGCTGCTCCATGCTGGCCGACCAGGTCGGCCACCTCGCCCATTTGCACGCCCGCGACATCACTCTCGTCTTCGTGTCGCGGGCGCCGCAGCCGGACATCGAGCGCGTCAAGGCACGGATGGGCTGGGCGATGCCTTGGTACACGATCACCGACGGATTCGACAGCGACTTCGGCGTGGACGAGTGGCACGGCACGAACGCGTTCATCCGCGACGGCGACCGCGTGTTCCGCACGTACTTCGTCAACGCCCGCGGCGACGAGGCGATGGGAAGCCTCTGGAGCTACCTCGACATCACCGCGCTCGGGCGGCAGGAGACATGGGAGGACTCGCCGGACGGCTACCCCCAGACCCCGCCCTACGAATGGTGGAACTGGCACGACGAATACGGCGAGGCGGAACCGGCACCGGAGTGGGTGGCCCAGACCAGCCGAGGGCCACGACGCCGGTGAGCTGGAACCGCCGGCCGGGGAGACCGAGATGGGGAAGATCGTCATCAGTGAGAACGTCTCGCTCGACGGTGTGGTCCAGGACCCGACCGGCGAGGAGGGCTTCAGCCGCGGCGGCTGGTTCCTCCAGATGGGGGACAAGGACCGCGAGGCGTGGGCCAAGCTCGAGCTCTACGAGGCCCTGGGCGCCACGGCCCTGCTGCTCGGCCGGCGGAGCGACGAGTGGTTCGCCACGCGGTGGCTCTCCCGCAGTGGCGAGTGGGCGGACAGATTGAACAGCATGCCCAAGTACGTGGTGTCCTCCACCCTCCAAGAGCCCCTGTGGAGCAGTTCGACGGCATCCAAGGGCGGGGTGCTCAGGGGCGACGTGGTGGACGAAGTCTCCCGGCTCAAGCAGGAGCTGGACGGCGACATCGTCGTCTACGCCAGCATCCAGCTCGTGCAGTCGCTGATGGAGCACGACCTCGTCGACGAACTGCGGCTCACCGTGTTTCCGGTCGTGCTCGGTGTCGGCGAGCGCCTCTTCGGCGAGGTCAGCGACATCAAACCCCTGCGCCTCATCAGCACCCGCACCCTTGGTGACGACCTCGTCTTCCTCACGTACCGGCCCGTCCGGGACGCCTAGGGGGCCGCCACGCCCGCGGCTCCGCCTCCGTCCGCCGCGCGTCAGTGGTGGTGGCCGTGCCGGCCGAGGGTCTCCACGGGGGTCGCGCCGGGGCGGGTCCACTGCGGTACGGGGCGGCTGGTCGGGCCCCAGGTGGCGTTCCCGTCCGCGTCCGAGCGCCACGACCAGCAGGCCTGGCGGGCCACGGACGGGTGCCCCTCGCGGACATCGCCGATCACGGGCCAGCCCTCGGGGTTGTCCTCCCACGCCTCGCCGCGGCCGTAGGGCGTCATGTCGAGCAGGCCGAGGGATGCGTTGACCCGTTCGTTGCCACGGCCCGTCGTGGAGTAGGTCAGGAACGCGCGGTCGCCGTCGCGCAGGAAGCAGGTGAGGTGGCCCATGTCGCCGCCGACCGGCGCGTCGACGTCGCGCACCGAGTACCAGGGCTGGGTGTAGCCCATGAACGCGACGTAGGAGGCCACCTCGTCCCAACGGCCCGTCGTCAGGATGGCGAACGAGACGCCGCGGGCGTTGAGGTAGACGGCGTCCTTCAGGTGCCAGGCCGTGGTGGTGCAGCCCTCGCACTGCCCCTGGTGCGGCGCGCCGTCGTACCACATGTGCTTGTAGACCACGAGCTCGTCGCGGCCCTGGAACAGGTCCAAGAACGGGACCGGGCCGTCGGCTCCGACGACCTCGACCGTCCCGTCGAACTCGACCATCGGCAGCCGGCGGCGGGCCGCGGCGAGTGCGTCGCCCTCGCGGGTGTGGGCCTTCTCGCGGACCAGGAGCTCGTCGCGGGCGGCCTGCCAGGTGGCCAGGTCGACGACGGGCGGGCGGCCGGGCGACGCGGTGGTCGGGTCGTTCGGCGTGGTCGTCATGGTGTCCTCCGTGGTGTCACGTTCCGGTGACCGTCGTACGACGTCCTGCGACGGTCACCAGATCAGACTCGCGAGCCGGCCGGAACTCATCGGGGCGGGCGCGCCGGGTCAGGCAGTGGACCGGCCGGGTCACGGTGCGGGTCAGCCCTGGAAGGCGTCGGTCGATCGCCGCACCGTCGCCCGGACCCACTTGCCACCCGCGGGATCCAGTCCGCACGTCCAGGACTCGGCGAGCGCAGCGATGATCATCATCCCCCGTCCGCAGTCCTCCTCCCGCCCGGCCGCACGCTGGACGGGCAGGGTCACGGAGCCGTCGTGCACCTCGATGTGCAGCACATCGGATTCCAGCGCCAGCCGGAGGGCGATCACGGAATCCGGCCCTCGCTCCCGGCCGTATTCGGCGAGCTGCCGGGCACCGTGGCGAATGGCGTTCGTGGCCAGCTCGCAGACGATCAGCACGGCCGCTTCGATGAATTCTTCGGCCTCGCCGCGCAGTCGCAGAAATTCCGAGGTGAAGGTGCGCGCCTGCCGGGCGGAGGACAGGACTGCCGGCAACGCGCACGAGGCAGAGGTCAGTTCGACATCACGGGGGATGGCGAATTCAGCCACAACAGTCATTTTCCTTGACCCTTCAAGCAGGCAAAGCGTGCGATCAACGCGGCCGCATCCGCGGCTTTTTGCTCATGTGAGCAATAACAGCTCATATATGCAATTTCCCTTCCATTAAAGATCCGTGAAATGGGGTGTCAATAGCCTGCGGGGGCGTTTTTGAAAGATGAGCTGTTTCTGCTCAGACGAGCGATATCGCGGCGTCGGGCGTGACGGTGCGCGGTGGAGCGGTGGTGCCCGGTGAACGGGGCGTCATTTCACGGCTCCGAGGGAGAGGCCCTGGACGAGCTTGTCCTGGGCGGCGAACCCGGCGAGGAGCACCGGGAGGGAGATGACGGTGGCCGCGG